>JAJZTK010000142.1 GCA_021849045.1 Deltaproteobacteria bacterium
CCGATCTAGCGCCCTGCTCTTCAAGACGGTCAACGATGCCCTCGACCGGATTCTAGGCTACCTGGCGCACTTGACCAGCGGCGACCTGACGCAAACAATCGCGCCCAAGCGCAACAACGAGATAAGCAGCATAATCCGCTCCATCGGCACCCTTCAGACTACCATCCGTGAAATCGTCTCCCAGATCTCCCACACATCGGAAGAGGTTGCCATGGCGTCGCGGCAACTTCAGTCCAACGCCGACCAAATCGCTGCAGGCACGGACAATGTTGCGACCCAGACCAACACGGTTGCCGTGGCCAGTGAAGAGATGGCCGCCACTTCGGCCGAAATAGCCAACAACTGCATGACCGCCGCGGAGAACTCCTCCAGAGCCAGCGACGCCGCACAGACAGGCGCGGAAGTTGTCCGCCAGGCCACTGAATGCATGGAGCGCATCACGACCAGGGTGAAGGATGCAGCAAAAACCGTTGAGGGATTGGGCGCCCGGTCCGACCAGATCGGACAGATCATCGGGACAATTCAGGATATTGCCGACCAGACCAACCTTCTGGCGCTGAATGCCGCCATCGAAGCCGCCAGGGCGGGAGAACAGGGGCGCGGCTTCGCCGTCGTGGCGGACGAAGTACGGGCCCTCGCAGAGCGCACAACCCGCGCCACCCGCGAGATTGCCGAAATGATCAAGACCATCCAGCATGAAACCCTGGGGGCAGTCGCAGCAATGGATGAAGGTGTGGCCGAAGTGGAGAAGGGAACTGAATATTCCGACAAATCCGGCAATTCCCTGGAGCAGATACTCCAACAGATTAACGACGTAACCATGCAGCTCAACCAGATCGCAACCGCCGCCGAGCAGCAGACCGCCACTACCGGCGAAATATCCTCCAACATCCAGCAGGTTACCGTGGTTGTCCAGCAGACCGCACAGGGCGCTGCGGAAACAGCCCAGGCGGCCGGCACGCTTTCAAGCCAGTCGGATGAACTTCAGCGACTGGTCAGACAGTTCAAGCTGTAAGGATGCCGCAGCAGCCCCATTCACCCCACCGCCCCGTCAATGCACCACCTTCTCCTGGCGCGCCCTGGCGGCATCCTCACTGGTCAGGTTGTAGAGCTTCCGGTCCCTGAGCGCCGGCAGGGAGAAATCGCCCCCGATCCGCCAGCGGTCCTTCAGATAGACCCAGGGGGCAAGGCTTGACAGCCGGTAGCCATCTAGAACTTCAATCTGTTCCGACTTCATCTCCCTGATGGAGAGACCTTTTTTCCCCGCAACCACCGTGTGACTGCCGCTGAACGGCAACGCGCCGGCGTCGGTGAAGTCCCAAGCCACATGCTGGCGCTGCTCATTGCCGGTCAACTCGTGACAAGAGGCGCAGGGACGGCTTTTCCCGTATTTGTGGGAAACCTTGTCCATCTGGATCCATAACAGCGCCCGATTGTTCTCGGGCAACCCGCCGAACAACCCCACATACCCGTAAGCATCGTCGGTGCGCTGGAGGTCGGGCAAATTCTTGGGCCAGCGCCAGTGCAGGCCCGGTTTCAACGCCGACTTTTTCTGATTCAGGACCGCCATCGGAAACGGCTTCACCGGTATCCAGTGCCCTTTCTGATCGCGTATCAGAATGGGCTCCTTCATGATTCCATAATATTCCTTGTACTTGAAATACGGGGTGTCCGAACCGGCCAGCTTCCCCGGCCCCCAGAAGGTTCCCTGGTAGCCGGAAATGTTCCGGATGTGGCATGCCTCGCAGGAAAGCGACTTGTGCAGCGATAGTTTATGGCCGGCGACCTGCCGCTCGTGGCATTTGTCGCAACGCCCCTGCCGCTTGACCATTCCATGGCCCAGTCCGCTCCTGGACCCGCTGTTCTCGTGACAATCGAGGCAGCCGACCTTCTTCACCTGATGGATGTCCGGTTCCATCCCTTCGGGGTTGGCATAGCTGCCGCCGAAATAGCCCGCTCCCCGGCGCCGCTCCTCCGGGCCGGCATGGCAGATCTGGCCTCGGCCGCCCCCGTAGCAGCTTTCCGGCTTCGGCACCCGGTTAAAGGTATGCATCCCCATCTTCGGGTTGGCCGGGTCCTTCGGCTGCGGATCGTAGTGGCAATCCAGGCACCCCACGTGGCAGGTGTTGCAACTGCGCTGGTTCAGCGCGTTTTGCTCCCGCGAGAAGGGGACGGCCGTATTCGCCGCAATCCGCTCGTAATTGCCGTCGAACCACGCGCCGCAGTTATGGGGGCCGCGCTGCGGGTCGGTCCAGCTTTTGTAGCTGCTTTGTTTGGCGTTGCGCCCCATGGTGCTATGGGTGAACTCGACGAACTCCCCGGCATGGCAGGCGCCGCAGGTCTTCTCCATCATGGCGAAATCCTGGGAAAGATTATCCCGGCGCTTGTCCTGATAGAGGACCAGAGAAGCATTCGGATCGATGACCACCGTGCCGTCCCTGATGATTTGATGCTGGATGCGGGTCATGGGATTGCCGGTCAGTTCCAGGGGAGCCCCGCGCTGCGCCGATTCGGCCAGCAGCCCCTTCTTGCGCACCAGTTGCAGCCGCCCCATGCCCCGGTGCGCCGCCTCGCGGTCCTGCATTGCCGGATCACCCAAGTGGCAGTCGGCACAACCGGCGGCCATACCCGCTTGCCGGGACACCTCCTCCGCGGTCACGGTCAGGTGGGGGAAACCGAGACGGAGCATTTTCGCTCCGTCCCCGTGGCAGTCGGTGCATGTGTCGGCAGCCAGAGCCGCGCCGGTCAGCATGAAAGGCAGGATGGAAAAAAGGGAAACAACGTACTGCAGAACGGATCGACAGCGAGCAGGGATTATAGTCATACCGGGCTCCTTGTTCGAAGGATGCTACCCAGTATAACGCATTCGATGTGATTTTGCCGGAATCGACACAACGACGGACCGGCTCTCGAAATTGATCAGCCAAGGGTAAACTTGAAGGTTGCCCCATTGCCCGATTCCGCTTCGGCCCGGATCTCGCCGCCGTGGCGGTGAATGATTCGCTGAACCGTGGCCAAGCCAATGCCCGTTCCTTCAAATTCCTGATCGGAGTGGAGCCGCTGGAAGGCACCGAAAAGCTTTCCCGCATAACTCATGTCGAAGCCCGCCCCATTGTCCCGTACGCAGAAATATCTCTTGCCGTCCTTTACCTCGGCAAAAAATCCGATGACCGCCGGCGTGACCCCACGGGTGTACTTCCAGGCGTTCCCCAGGAGGTTCTGGAGCGCTACCCTTGCCAGAACCGGATCGGCCATGGCAGAGAGGCCATCGTCGATTTCCACCTCCACCAACCGGTCCGGGGATTGCTCCCGCAATTCGGCCACCACCTCCCTGGCCAGGGAGGACAGGTCAACCGGCTGCAGCGCCAGTTCCGTCCGGCTGATGCGGGAGAGTTGCAGCAGGGAATCGATCAGCAACCCCATCTTGTCGCCGGCCTGTTCAATCCTGAGCAGGTAACCGACGGCATCGGCATCCAGCTTCTCCCCGTAATCCTCCAGGAGTATCCTGCTGAAGCCGGCCATGTGCCGCAGTGGAGCCCTCAGGTCGTGGGAGACCGAGTAGCTGAAAGATTCGAGCTCCCTGTTCACAAGCTCCAGCGACTCGGATCGTTCCTGCAGGTCCCTGTTGAGCCGCTCGACTTTGTCCTGCATCTGCTGCCGATGCGCCACTTCCCCGGCAAGTGCTTTGTTGGCCGCCTCAAGCTGGGCGGTGCGCTCGTGAACCCGTTGTTCCAGCGTTTCGTTGAGTTGCAGGATCTCCGCCTCTGCCAGCTTGCTCTCCGTTATGTCACGGGCCATGAAGTAGAGGCACTCTTCCCCCTGAATGGTGATGGGGGTCAGATACATGACGGCAGAGCGTTTTTCCCCCGACTTGGTGCCGAGGACAAACTCGTAATTCACCAGCCGCCCCTGCTCCCGGGTAATGGCCACTGCCCGTGCCCTGGCCTCGGGGGACCACAGGCCGATGTCGAGTGAAGAGCGGCCGATCAGCTCCTCCTTTTTCCATCCGGTCCACTGCTCGAAACCTTTATTCACCTCGATGAAGACGCCATCCTCCATCCGGGTGATGCCGACCATATCCGGCATCAGGTGAAAGATGCTGGCATACTTCTGCTCCGATAGCCGCAGCCGCTCTTCGGCCTGCTTGCGCTGGCTGATGTCCGTGGCTATGCCAAGATAGCCGGTGGTTTCACCCTTTTCGCGGATCGGCGTCACAACCACTTCGATGGAAATATGACGGCCGTCTTTACGGAGGCATGTCCACTCCAGCTTTTCGGAGCCCTCACGGTCGGCGCGCTCCACAAGCCCCCTGAAACCGTCGGCAGAGACACCGTAGACAGCATTCAACTCCTCCCCATGGCGGGCCAGTTCGGCATCGAGATGAAAACTGAGGGGGGTCAGCCTGCCGATTACTTCTTCGGCGCGGTACCCGAACAGCCTTTCAGCCCCCCTATTGAAGAGGGTGATGGTGCCATCGGGCGTTGTGGCGATTATCGCCGCTTCGGTGGCCGCATCCATGACTGCCTGGAGAAAGGCATTGACATCCGCAAGGGACTTCTTGGTTTCCTCCAGCTCGTGCAGCCGAGCCTTGAGCTCCGGGTAGTAGCTTTTACGGGACGACTGTTCTCCCATCCCGATAATCCGGTTGCGGAGTTCCTCCCAGTTTTCAGGATTCTCAGAGCGCCGCCGCATAAATCCTCTCGATGTCCTGCCGGGTGGGGCGGCGTGGATTGGTCACCATGCACGCATCTTCCATGGCCTTGGCCGACAGATGCGGCAGATGGGCTCTCGTTACCCCCTGATCACCAAGGGTCGCAGCAATGCCGAGGCTCTTCCTGAATTCGGCAATGCCTTTTACCAGGGCGGCACATGCCGACTCGTCGTCCATGCCGGCAGTCGCAATGCCGAACGCCTGGGCGATGGCGCGATAACGCCCGGCGGCAGCAGGGAAATTGTAACGGATAACATGTTCCAGCAAGAGGGCATTGCATTCGCCATGGGGAGAATCGAGCAATCCCCCCAGGCTGTGGGCCATGGCGTGAACGGCGCCGAGGCTGGCGTTGGAGAAGGACATGCCGGCCTGGGTGCTGGCATACATCATGGCCTCCCGCGCCGGCAGCGAAGCCGGCTCCCTGAATGCTGCCGCAAGGTTCTGCCGGATTGCCCGGATGGCCTCGAGAGCATGGAGGTCCGTGAAGCTCGAACTGGCATTGGAAACGTAGGATTCGATGGCGTGGACCAGGGCATCCATCCCCGCGCAGGCCGTGAGATCCGGAGCCATGGTCATGGTCAGCAACGGGTCGATGAGGGAAACATCCGGCACGAGCGATTTGCTCACGATGGCGGTCTTACGCTGCCCGGCCGTATCGGTGATAATTGCGAACTGGGATACGTCGGCCGCAGAGCCGGCCGTGGTCGGAATGCAGATGAGGGGAGGCATGGGAAACGGCACCTGATCCACCCCCGCGTAATCGAGAATGGTGCCGTCGTTCGAGCTGACGATGCCGATCCCTTTCGCGCAATCCATGGGGCTGCCGCCGCCGACGGCCACAATGCCGTCGCAGCCCGCCTCCCGGTACAGAGCGACGCCGGCCATCACCTCATGATCTTTGGGATTGGAAGTGATCCGGGTAAAAAGAACCGCAGCAATGCCGGAAATCGCCAGGCTGTCTACAACCTTGGCAGTCCACCCGGCCGCCTCTACGCCGGGGTCGCTGACCACCATCACGGTTTGCAGATCGAAGCGATTGGCGTATTGGCCGGCAAGACCGAGGGAACCATTACCGTAGACGATCTCCGGAATCACGAACTTGCGAATATTCTGCACCGATATCCTCTCCCCCCATGGAGTGATGTGCCGCACAGTAAGAGATTATATCAGCTTTTGTGGAATCGGCGCATCTCTGTCAAACATGGTCAGGGGCAGATCTCGAAAATCCGGAAATCCGGGACAACTGCGAAAAACCGCTTTATCTTTCTCCTTCATTAGCGCCAAATAAATCTGTCCCGGTTTTTCCCACGGTTTTTCCCAAGGCAGAAAATGAAGGTGATCCCACACCGGAACAGATATCATGCTGCGAACCCTTAAACTAGCGCCATTCAGGTCTGACCCCTTAAGTCCTTGCAGTTCCGGTCCGGGGCTCCTCTTCCGCCAGCGCAATCCGTACCGCCTCATCATAGGGGGTCAGCTGGAACGGGATCAGCTCGCGGATCCGGTTTTCCCGACAGATAACCTCATTAGCCAGCCCTTCGATCAACGGCATGGATATGGACGGTTTCACCGGCGTCACGAGCCAGACCCAATAGGACGAGAGTTTCGGCGTCAGCACCGGCACCGGGATAATGCGCAAGCGCCTGTTCTCTATGGCGGCAAAACGCTCCATCATCTCCCGGTAGGTTAAAATCTCGGGCCCGCCGATATCGAAGGTCTCCCCGGCGGTCCGGTCATCATGCAGGCAGCCGGTCAGGTAGCGGATAACATCATCCACAGCAATGGGCTGGCATCGGGTGCTGACCCAACGGGGGGTGATCATCACCGGCAGGCGCTCCACCAGCCAACGAATCATCTCGAAGGAGGCCCCCCCCTTGCCCAGGATGATTGCCGCGCGAAGAAAGGTCGTGGCAAACGGTGCCGCCTTGAGAAGGTTACCGATCTCAAGCCGGCTCTGCAGGTGTTCGGAAAGGCCGCTGCCGGTCTCGCCGAGCCCGCCGAGATAAATGACCCTTCTGACCCCGGCGTTGGCTGCAGCAGCAATGAAATTGATGGCAGCGGTTCGTTCCCGCGATTCGAATCCGGAACGGCCGGCGGCCATGGAGTGGACCAGGTAGTAGACGGTGTCGATTCCGGCCAGTGCCTGCGTGAGGGTTTCGGCCTGCAGCAGATCACCGTTGACGGCCTCGGCGCCTGGCGGAAGCAGCCGGGAGCGCCGCAGCAGACAGCGGGGCTGTTCACCCGCAGCGCACAGTGCCTTGACCAGCCGTTGACCGATGAACCCCGAGGCGCCGGTAACCAGAACTTTTCCTGTCATAATCCCTCCCGGAACTGCGAATATTGTACAGAGTTCGAGACTTCATCGGCAATCGTAACGCGAGGGGATGCAATTAATGCTACAATATCCGGCATGAGCCCTGACAGCCTGCCCGAAATCGACTTCGACACCATTGCCTGCCAGCAGATTCTAGAGGCGGACCATTCCGTATTCTCCATCCAATGGGTGGTGATTCCGGGCGGCTCGCCATACACCATCTCATCTGCCGACCTGCTGGAACGCTACCTGCGCTATATTCAACACTGCACCGTAGGGATCATCCGTCCGGTGCAAACGGTTGCCGGCATTGAGTTCCGCCTCCTGGCAAGCTCGTTGTCGCTGCTGCAGTTTCTGCCCCCACGGTGCACCACGGACGCTGCCGGGGAGAGAACCATCCTTAACATTTCCGGCGGCCTGCTGGTAGACAAGCAGGAGTGCGACCGGGGACAGCTCGAACTCATCGTTGATGAAACTGCCGCGGGAACCCGACTGACCCTGAAACTTGCCGACTATTGCCCCCTGCTCCTGGGCAGCAGACAACCCTCACTTTGGCGAAAATGGCTCTACCGATTCACCCAGGCCTATATCCACAAGGTTGTCACCGTCAATTTCCTGGCCACCGTCTACCGCAGCCTCACCGGGAAATCGGTACGCCGAGGGGTGGTCAACATTGTCGTCAGAAAAGGCGCTAAGACCTGACGCTTCGACTGCCGGCACGATCATGGCTCAGACATGGTTGCGCAGCATCAGCTCGGCCGGATGAGGCGACAGGTAGTACTGCTGCTGCAGGTAGGTCTGGCCGTACTTGTTGACATAGTGCTTCAGCAGGGTAAGCGGAACAACCAGGGGAACCAGCCGGTCGTGATATTCCCTGATTACCCCGAGCAACTCCTCCTTTTCAGCGGGGCCCAGATCCCGCTTGAAATAACCCATGATATGCATCAGCACGTTGGTATTCTTCTTGACCGTGGCGTGCAAGGCAAGGGCCTTCATTAAGAGCGCTTCGTAGCGTTGGGCCAGCTCAGGCCAGGGCATCTCCTTGCCGTGCGCCACCAAGCTTCCCAGTTCCCGGTAGATGCTGGTGCTGTGCGCCAGGATGAGCAGCTTGTGACGGGCATGGAAGGTCACCAGCCGGCCAATATCGGGGCTGTCCAGCAGAAAATCCTTCCAGCGCCGGTAGCAGAAGATCCGCTCGATGAAATTTTCCCGGATGGCCGCATCATGGAGCCGCCCCTCTTCCTCCACCGGAAGCAGCGGGAAATGCTTGACCACTGCCGCGGCGAACAGGCCGCTGCCGCCCCTGGCCGGCATCCCCTCGTTGTAAACCTTTACCCGGAACAGGCCGGAACTGGGCGAATCTTTCTTGAAGATGAAACCGCACAGCTCTTCATCCGCCAATTCCGTCACCTTCCGCCGGCAGAAGGCACGCATCTGTTCGGTCTTGTCGACACGGGTCTTGTTCGTCACGAGCCGGGGATGCTCGGGGTCCCCCTCAAGGCGCATTGCCTCCCGAGGGACCGGCATGCCGCAGCCGACCTCCGGGCAGACCGGCACGAAGGTAAAAAATTTGCCCAGCACATCGGTTATGTAGTGGTCGTGCTTGTGGCCGCCGTCATAGCGCACCTTCTCTCCCAAAAGGCAGGCACTGACGCCAACGGTTATCGGTCTTGACATGGCATCTCCTTGGACAAGTGCTTTCAGCCTACTCAGGTGTTGCACTTACGAATAGAATCTACCAAATCTGTCCCGGATTTCAAAATCCGGCTTGTACCCAAAGGCGCACATATGGCATATTTTATATACTTGCATAAAACAAGGAGTTGATGCCATGCCGATTTATGAATACCACTGCGAGAGTTGTGGGCAGGATTTTTCCCGCCTCCGGAAAATGGGAGCCGGGGAGGAGGAGACAACCTGCAGTCACTGCGGGTCGTCCGAGGTGCGGAAAAAGATTTCGGCGTGCGCCATAAGCGGCAGCAGCGCCGGCGGCGCGCATGTTGCCGGGCCGGCCTGTTCCATCGGGGGCGGCTGAGGTCCGCACCGCTGAGCCGTGAGCTTGGTGTTATCTGAAGCGTTGTTTCCCAGCATGGCCGCTACGCAGCCATGAAGTGAATTCTTGCGCCGGCGGGACCAGTCCGTCATAATGGCCGGCAACAGGGGGCAGCAGCCGCTGCCGCCCGCCATGAGGCCTCACTTCATCTGCGGAAAGGACTCCCATGCCCCTCTCCACCCTCCTCGCCTTCCTCGGCGCATCCATTGCCCTGACCTTGGCCCCCGGCCCCGACAACATTTTCGTCATAACCCAGGGAATCGCCCGGGGGCGCAAGCCGGCCATCGTGACGGCCCTCGGCATGTGCAGCGGCGTGAGCGTGCACACGACTGCGGCGGCCTTCGGCATCTCGGCGGTGTTCTATTCGTCGGCAATTGCCTTCACAGTGGTGAAGTCCGCCGGTGCGGCGTATCTCCTCTACCTGGCCTTCAAGACCCTTAAGGAACGCTCGGCCATCAGGCTTGCCGCGGTGGATGAGCTTCCCGCCGCAGCCCTTTTCCGGCGCGGTTTCGTGATGAATGTGCTGAACCCGAAGGTGGCCATGTTCTTCCTGGCGTTCCTTCCCCAGTTCGTGACACCTTCGGCGGGCCGCATCCCGCTGCAGATGCTGCTTTTGGGGATTATCTTCATGGTGCAGGCAGTGGTGATCTTTTGCCTGATCGGCTACTTCGCCGGTAGCATCGGCAACTTCATCCTGGCGCGTCCGCGGGTGGCGCGGTATTTCGATTGGTTGACTGCGGGGGTTTTTGCTTCGCTGGGCGTGAGACTGGCCCTGGCGGAACGGTAAGCGTACCGCCGCGCCAGGGTCGTTGATAGGAAAGGGTTACTGCTTTTCGATCAGGTTTTTCAGGATGAGGTTCGCTTCTTTGAGCTTGGTCTCAAGGGATTTCAACTCATCCACTGAGTAGACGGCTGTCCCCTTGGCGATTTCCTTGTTGAGCCGCGCAATCTTTTGCTGGAGGCTGTCGGTCTCCCTGGCGCAGTTCTTCAGCATCATTTCGCATTCCTTGACGCACTTTTCATCCATCTGCTTGTGGGTATCACCATGCTGGAGGGCCAGCGCGGGCATGGCGGAAAAGAGGGTAAGGGTCAGTGCGGTTGCCATGAGCTTTTTCATCGTTTTCTCCTTGTCCTTGAATTAGCGGGGCAATCCCGTTCTTCTTACCCTTCTCCATTTCACAGGGCGTACCAAAACGCAACATGCTGAAAACAGGAGGTTTCCAAAAACAGGTCACTGGAAATATCCACGAAACTGAACAGTATTCCCCAACATGCTGAAGAATATTCTCTGCAATGGAACTCCATGGGGATTGCAACATTTTGACGGGATGCTATAAAACTTTCACCTGACCGATTCACGCCCATCAATCAAGGTTAATTCATGTCCAACATCTGGTACGCACTGGGATTGACCCTTTTGGCCGGCCTGGCGACGGGGGTCGGCAGCGCCATCGCCTTCTTCGCCAAGCGGACCGACTACCGCTTCCTGTCGGTTGCGACGGGCTTTTCGGCGGGGGTGATGCTCTATGTGTCGTTCGTGGAGATTCTGCCGAAGGGGCTTGCGGCCCTGACCATCCCCTATGGGGAGCGGCTGGGGCATTGGATCAACACCGGCTCGTTTTTCGGCGGCATGGCCCTGATCGGCCTAATCGACACCCTGGTGCCGGCGGCGAAGAACCCCCACGAGACCCATTCGGAGGAGGAGACGGCTCCCCTCCACGATGCGGCAGCCGCCTGGCCGGTTTTCGACACGGCTGACCCGCTGGCCGGAGAGGCCCGCGCCGGCAGCCATGACCACCGGGTCGACCGGAGCAGGCTGGCAAGAATGGG
>JAJZTK010000143.1 GCA_021849045.1 Deltaproteobacteria bacterium
GTATCCACCAGGCCGCCCGGGTTGTTGCGCAGATCGAGGATAAGTCCTTTCAGGGTGCCGTTGTTTTCCTGGCGGAGGAGTTGGAGGGTCTTCTGGAAATCCTGGCCGGTCCGTTCCTGGAACTGGATGATGCGGATGTAGCCGTAACCGGGCTCCAGGGTGCGTGCCTTGAGACTTTTGGTGTTGATGGTGTCGCGGACGAGGTGAAAGACGAGAGGGGTTTTCTGGCCCTCGCGAAGGATGGTCAGGGTGACCCTGGTCCCCTTGGGGCCGCGCATCAGGTTGACCGCCTGGGTGATAGTCATCCCTTTGGTCAGCTTGTCGCCGATCTTCCAGATGTAGTCATTGGCCTTGATCCCGGCACGAAAGGCCGGGGTGTCTTCTATCGGAGAAATGACCGTCAGTTTCTCGTCCCTGATGTTGATCTCGATGCCGAGTCCGCCGAAAGAGCCGGACATGGATATCTGCATCTCCCTGTACGGCTCCGGGGTCATAAAGGCGCTGTGGGGATCGAGGGTTGCGAGCATCCCTTCAACGGCGCCGGTGAGAAGCTTCTTGGTATCCACCTCTTCAACGTAGCTTTTCTTGACAATGCCAATAACATCTTTCAGGAGCTTCAGTTGGCTTTGCTCCCGGACAGCGGGTCTCTGCCCGTGCCGGCGTAGCGTCAGACCTATTAGTGCTGCGCTCAGAACGGCCACGCTGACGCAGATGATCAGCCACTTGGTGGTGCGTGACATGGCGGGGCTCCATACGTGAAATTGCGGACTGCAGGCGGGAAAAGGCGCGCTGCTCCTGTTACTTATACGGGGTAGCAACGGAATAAGTCAACTCCCTTTGTCGTGCCGCAATTGAGAGTAGTGGTGCTCAGAAGGGCGCTGCCAAGGGGCCAAATGTGAAAATAGCAATAAAGAAAAGCCGGGCGTCGACGATATAACAATTCATCTGGATGACGTGAAGTAAGGAGTTGGGTATGGGTACCTGCAAGGTTTACATCCTTGATGATTTTCGCAGAGCAAAAAAGGCCCCGGCACGGGATATGAAAGCAATTATCGAGGAACACCTTGCCGAAGCCGGATTGTACCTGCACGATGCCTCGGAACTCAAGGACTGTCCGGACGGGAACTTCAAGTTTCAACCTGCTGATGCCGGCCGGGAGCGGGTCAAAAGGCGGGATGGCGACGAACATTGAGTGCTGCCGGTGGAATGTACTGTCACGAAAAGGGGGGCGTATGGATCAGGTCGTTGAAGTCAGATCGGCTGGTGGTGCCGAACGACGAAAATATCGCCGCATTGAATTCCAGGCCCCGGCTTTCATCGAGCACAATAACCGGACAACATTCGGAGCGATCAGGAACGTGAGCAATCTGGGCGCGTTCCTTGAGACCGACGGCAGGTTTGCCGTTAACGATTCGGTGCAACTCTCCATCTACTTTCTGGAAGGATCGGCCACCCTTTCCGTTACGATTCCCGGGACCGTTGCCAGGCTCACCGATGGCGGCGTCGGGCTGTTTTCTCCCCACCTGGATGTGTACAAACTTCTCCACCTGGAGCACCTGCTTGCCTTCCACAAGGGAAATCCGCAAAGGCTGACCGACGAGTTTTACGAGTATGTCCTGGCTGCGCAGGATGATCATATCCCGTCCTCCTGATTCCGTCGGCTACTGGTGGCCACGTTGCGCGTGGTATGTAAGGAGCAGTGCCCAGGCTTTTGTCGTGCCGGTGAGAGGAACAGCAGGGATGTTCCCTTCTGTTTATCCTGAGGAGGTCGGTAGCCCCTTTTTCTCAAGGAACGACAGGAGTTCCCGGCGCGCTGCGCCGAAGTCTTCCAGGGATAACCGGAGGTCTTCCACCCATGGTCGCTCTCTGTAGTAAAGTCGGTCATAGTAGTGGGCCATGAGCCCTTCGGTGAGCAGTCCCAATTCCCACCGCTCAAGATACCCGACCAGTTCGGCGTACTGCTCTCCCCCCAGTTTCTTCCTGATCCTCATCAGGGCGTCGGCCATCAGCTCCCGGTATTCAATTCTTCCATATTCTTCCAAGAGCCGCTGCACACGGGTTTCCCGCGAAGCCTCGCTCCAGACCTTGATGCTTTCCCGCATCACCTCGTACAGGTTTCCCGGCAGGAACAGCTTGCCGATCCGTCGGCTCTCCCCTTCGATGAAGATCGGCCGGTCGGCCGGACAGTGTCGGAAGGCGTCCCAGAGAAGGGTCTCGAAATGTTTCTGGGACAACTCCTGGGCGAGCCCCAGCGAGCCGAAGGCCGACCCCCGGTGACAGGCGAGCCCTTCCAGGTCGATGGTCGTTGCGCCAGATTCCTGCAGATGGGCGAGAAAAGTGGTTTTGCCGATGCCGGTCAACCCGTGCAGGACGACCAGGGGGCCGGGGGGGACGAAGTTTTCGAAGGTGGCGCTTACAATGTTACGGAATGCCTTGTAGCCTCCGACCAGTTGCTGCACAGGGAACCCGGTCAGATCGAGGACTGCGGCAACGGTCTTGCTCCGTAACCCGCCGCGCCAGCAGTAGACAATGATGGGACGACCGGCGGCAGCCCGGTCGATTTCCGCCACCATGACGGGCAGTCGGCTGGCGGTCAGCTCCAGACCGCGGCGGCGGGCCATGCGGGGACCAACCTGCTTGTAAAGAGTGCCGATCTCTACCCGTTCCTCGTTGGTGAGAAGCGGGACGTTGATGGCTCCGGGAATATGGTCTTCGCTATATTCCAGCGGGGTGCGGACATCCACGAACAGGTGGGTGTCCAGGCTGGACTGATCGAACTGCACGGTTTGAGGCATTGAATGCTCCTTTGGCCGGATTATAGTCACCGGGGCGGTGGAATGCAAGGAGAGCCGCTCCTGTAGTTGACAGAGGCCTGGTAATCGGGCATAGTAAACCATTCGTGCCGATTGTTTTCCCGGCGACCGAAAGGCGCCTGTGAGGTAAGTGTACAAGCACATGTCCACCCCGGGTGGTGAAAAGGATACTGCCGGCGGCGGCTCGCTGGCGAAGCTCTGGGGGCAACTCCAGGATTCCCTGACCAGGCGGCTGGCAAACGACAAGTATGCCAGGCGGGATCGTCTCATTCTTCTTTTGGCAACCATCTCGGTTGTCACCTTTCTCATTCTCCCTGATCAGCACTTTCTTGCCGTTACCTACAAGGCCGGTGAGATCGCCATCGCAGACGTCCGCTCTCCCGGTGATTTCCTCATCGAAGACGACCCCCTGACCGACAAAAAACGGGCTGACGCGGAAGCGGCCGCACCGGTGGTGTATGACCTGCAGTTGACTATGGGACAGGACATTGCCGAACGGTTGACCCAGGGAATGGCCCAGTTGGTGGATATGAAGGGCTCGGCCGAGGGACTTGATCGCGAGACCATTCGGGCGACACTCTCCCAGACGCTGGGAATGGATCTGAATAGTGCGGAACTGAGCGCCCTGGCCAGGATAAAGTCCGAACGGCTCTTTATTGCCGAAGTGCGAAGGGTGCTGGCGCGCATCTACAGCAGGCATGTGGTAGCCGACCATCGTTCGTTCGCTGCCGACCGCCTGCGTGGAGTCGTTCTTCTCGATCCCGCGTCAGGCCAGGTGGTTGGCGACGGTGCATCCTTCAACGTCATCGATCTCCCCGAGGTGCGCGCCCTCCTGGCCAACAGCAACCTCCTGTCGGTTGGGGATTCGCTGGACAGTGAGCTTCTCAAGCAACTTTTGGGGAGGTTGATTCGCCCGAATCTCATCTACAACCGGACCGCCTCAGAGGAAAAACGCAAGGTGGCGCGGGCCGCTGTCAATCCGGTACTTCTTCAAGTGAAAAGAGGGGAGATGATCGTCCGGGTGGGGGAGCGGATCTCGCCTGAACAGTCGTTCAAGCTGCAGAAGATCTTTTCCGAACGGCCGCACCGTAACCGGATGCTGATGGGGGCCGGCACCCTCGGCCTGGCCATGATCCTCTTTTATTTACCGTTTCGCTTTGCCCGCAAGAACATCCGGAAGTTCAACCCCTCAACCAAGGATCTTCTCTTCCTTTCGCTGGTGACGGCGGGTAATTTCCTGGTCATCAAGCTGGCCTATGTGGTTTCCAGCGTCATGGGGGGGGCATTCCCGGCGATCGAAACCGCCTCCTACGCCTATCTGTTGCCGTTTGCCGCCGGTGCCATTCTGGTCAGGATTGTTCTCAACTCGGAAGTCGCCCTGGTGTACTGCGCCATCTGCGCGCCGCTCTATGGGATCATGTTCAACAACAGCCTTCCGGTGGTGATCTACTCGCTATTGGGGGGGATTGTCGGCGCCCATGGCGTGCGCCATTGCAAGGACCGGAGCACCATCTACAAGGCCGGGGCAAAGGTGAGTGTGGCCAACGTGGCGGTGGCCCTTTCCTTCCAGTTGGGGGGGGACACCCTGTTCACGCTCCAGACCGTGTACTGCGTGCTCTTCGCCTTTGCCGGCGGGGTCATCAATGCCGTCTTCGTTTCCGGGACCATCCCGCTCATCGAGTCGCTCTTCCTCTATACGACCGACATCAAGCTCCTGGAACTGGCCAATCTGAATTCGTCCCTGCTGCGGGATCTCATGGTGCGGGCACCGGGCACCTATCACCACAGCGTCCTGGTCGGTACCCTGGTTGAGGCGGCGGCAGAGGCGATCAACGCCAATCCGCTCCTGGCACGAGTGGCTGCCTATTATCACGATATCGGCAAGGTCAGCAAACCCCTGTACTTCATCGAGAACCTGGGTGGCGGCGAGAACCGGCATGACAAGCTCTCACCAAACATGAGCGCACTGATCCTCATTTCCCACGTGAAAGAAGGGGTTGAACTGGCCCGCCAGCACCGTCTGGGGCAGCCGATCATCGACATGATTCGCCAGTCCCATGGCTCTGCCCTCATCAGCTACTTCTACCAGAAGGCCAAGGGGCAGGCCGGGCCGGACCAGCCGGTGGACGAGCGGGACTTTCGCTATCCGGGTCCCAAGCCCCAGACCCGTGAAGCCGGGCTGGTGCTCCTGGCCGACTGCGTGGAGGCCGCCTCACGCACCCTCGCCGATCCGACGCCGGCCCGCATCCAGGGGATGGTGCAGAAGATCATCAGCAGCATCTTCACCGATGGTCAACTGGACGAATGCGAACTGACCCTGAAGAACCTGCACGAGATCGCCAAGAGTTTCATTCAGATCCTGACCGGGATACATCATCACCGGATCGATTATCCCGAACCGGCGTTTAAGGAAAAAGTGGCAGGAGGTAAGAAACAGGGTGACAGTCACGGTAACGAACCGCCAAAGGCGGTGGCCGACCTCGGCGAAAGAACTGAAAAAGGTGGCGCAGAGGATATTAAGCGCCTTGGCATGTCCCGCTAGCGAGCTTTCGGTCACCATCGTCGGCGACCGGAGCATCAGGCGCCTCAATCGGGACTATCTGGGGAGGGACAAGGCCACCAACGTCATCTCGTTCTCCATGCAGGAGGGGGCGTTCGGCACCATCAATCCCGATCTCCTGGGTGATGTGGTGATTTCGGCCGATACCGCGGCCCGCGAAGCGGAAGAGGGGGAGGACAGCTATAACTCCCGGCTCGTGTTCCTCCTGCTCCACGGTATCCTGCATCTTACCGGCTACGACCACGAGCGGAGCGGCGAGGCGGAAGCAGAGCGGATGGAGGCGAAGGAAAAAGAACTGTTCGCCCTGCTGCAACAGGAAGGGTTCGTGTAGGTGCGCTGCTTGCCGCCAGGATCAATGCATGAATCAGGGCGGGGAAACCCCGCCCCTACGGGATACCGTTTGAAACCGACCCGCTTCATAGAATCCGTCAACTGCGCCATCGATGGGATCATTTACACTGCCCGCACCCAGAAGCATATGCGGAACCATTTCCTCTCGGCCCTGGTTCTGCTGCTTCTGGTACTGTTCCTGCGGATCTCGGCCCTGGAGTTCACCCTTCTGGCGGTTTCGGTTTCCTTCGTGCTGTTTGCCGAACTGATGAACACCGCCGTTGAGGTGGTGGTGGACATGATTTCTCCAGAATATCACCCCATGGCCAGGATCGCCAAGGATGTGGCTGCCGGAAGTGTTCTGGTGTCGGCCATCGGCGCCATGGTTACCGGCTACCTGATCCTTGCCCGGTATGTTTTCCCCATTTACAAGGAGGCTCTCGGCATGATAGGAACACCTGCGGACCTGGGAGCGATCGTATCCCTGCTCCTGGTGGTGATTGTGGTCGTCATTTTCAAAGCCATGTCCGGTAAAGGGACGCCAATGCACGGTGGGTTGCCCAGCGGCCACGCAGCCGTCGCCTTTACCATTGCCACCCTGGTTTCCCTCAAGACTCAGGACCCGATCACCTCCATCCTGACCATCGTCCTGGCTGCCATGGTCAGCCACTCCCGGCTGCTCATGCGTATCCACTCACTGCGGGAGGTTGTTTTGGGCGGGGTGACCGGAACGGCCATCACACTGGTGGTGGTCCTGGTCTTCAAGGCGGCGCTTAACTAAATGAGACTTCACCAGTATTATACAGATAACAGACAGGAGGGGTACTGACCTTGGACGAAGGTGCTCTTCGCAAGAGTCCCGGCCTCATGGAGGCTATCGGGCGTTTCCTCCGTGGCCGGAAGAAGGTGACCGAGGAAGAGATCCAGGAGTTGATGGATGCCGGCGAGGAAGAGGGGCTCATCAACGAGGAAGAAAACGAGATGATCCGCGCCATCTTTGCCCTGCGGGACACGGTGGTGCGCGAGATCATGGTCCCACGGACCGACATGGCCTCACTGACCGTCGATGCGCCGATCAACGAGGTTCTGCAGGCGATCATCGCCTGCGGCCACTCCCGGATACCGGTCTTCGAAGGGACCATCGACAACGTCATCGGCATTCTCTACGCCAAGGACCTCCTGAAGTGCTGGGGCCAGGACGAATCGGCCCTGGTGGTGCGCAAGCTGTTGCGCGTCCCGTTCTTCACCCCGGAAACCAAAAACCTGGAGGAACTGCTCCAGGAGTTCAAAAAGCGCCGGGTGCACCTGGCAATCGTCATCGACGAGTACGGCGGCACTTCCGGCCTGGTCACCATCGAGGACCTGCTGGAGCAGATCGTGGGGGACATCCAGGACGAGTATGACCTGGAGGAGGAATGGCTGACCGAGGGGGCTGACGGCACGGTCGTTGTTGATGCCCGTCTCCCCATCGAGGAGTTGGAAGGGCATTTCGGCATAAATGTCGAGCGGGAAAAGTTCGATACGGTTGGCGGGCTGATCTTCTACCTGCTCGGGAGAATTCCCTGTAGCGGTGAGGAGGTTGCGTGCAACGGGCTTCTCCTGACCGTGCTGGATGCCGATGAACGACGGATCAGCAAGGTCCGCGTCGTCCGCCGGTCCGTAACGGAGGAGGCAACTCCGGCATCGTGATCCAGCAATGCTCCTCAATAAACGGAGAGCAGCCGGGACGCTACGCCGTTCTGGCTGCGCTTTCCACCGGTATCCTCCTGGCCCTTTCCTTTCCGCTGCCGGGGATTGCGTTTCTTGCCTGGGTGGCCTTCGTGCCGCTCCTGGTGGCGTGCAACGACGCTTCTCCGCGACAGGCCTTTCGCTTCGGTATGGTGGCCGGGCTTACGGCCTACGCCGGGATTCTCTACTGGCTCAATATCGTCATGACCACCTTTGGCAAGCTTCCCCTGGCGGTCAGCATCTCCCTGTCACTTGTCCTGGCCGCTTATTTAGCCCTGTATGTCGGTGGCACCATGGCGCTGGTCCGCTGGTGCGCAGGGGCCGGGATTTCTCCCCTGCTTTCCTTCCCCCTGATCTGGACCGCCCTGGAGTATGTCCGGTCGTTTCTTCTCACCGGTTTCCCCTGGGCGAGCCTGGCCTACTCCCAGTACCGGACCCTGCCGCTCATCCAGGTGGCCGACCTGGCCGGCATCTACGGTCTTGGCTGTTTGATTGCCTTTGCCAACGTAGTGGCTGCAATGGTGGTGAAGTCTCTCGTCTTCAGGGATGGTAGCCGCTACCCTGCCAAGAGCGGTGCCATCCTGGTCCTGCTTCTGCTGGCGGTGCTGGGTTACGGGGCATTCCGGCTGAATGCGCCTGAGACCGGCAAGCGGGTCCGGGTTGCCCTGGTTCAGGGGAATATTCCCCAGGACATCAAGTGGAGTCCCGCCTTTCAGCAGGAGACCGTTGCCATTTACGAACGGCTTTCCCGCACGGTGGCTCCGGGAAGCAGCGATCTCCTGGTATGGCCCGAGAGCGCGCTGCCGTTTTACTTCCAGATGGAGGAACAGTATGCCGGTCGGGTGCGAGCCCTGGCGCGGGAACTGAAAGCTTCTCTGGTAGTGGGTAGTCCGGCCTACGAGAAGGATGACGCTACGGTCCGTTATCTGAACAGTGCCTTTCTGATCGGGCCGAGCGGTGAAATCCTCGGACGTGGCGACAAGGTTCACCTGGTGCCGTTCGGTGAATACGTTCCCCTGGCCAGTGTTCTCCCCTTTGTCCACAAACTGGTGGAGGGGGTCGGCGACTTTTCCCCGGGCCGGGAGATGGCGCCTTTGACGGCGCCGTTCGGCAAGCTCGGTGTCCTGGTCTGTTTCGAGGGGATCTTTCCGGAGATCTCCCGCGACTATGTCCGGCAGGGGGGGCAGCTTTTGGTAAACATCACCAACGATGCCTGGTACGGTCGCTCGTCAGCCCCGGCCCAGCATCTCTCCATGGCGGTGTTCCGGGCAGTGGAAAACCGGGTGCCGCTGGTGCGGGCAGCCAATACCGGTATCACCTCGGTCATTGACAGTAAGGGGCATTTCCAGGGGATGACCAGGATTTTCCAGGAGGCTGTCCTGACCGGCGAGGTCCGGCTCGGGACTGAACAGACCGTGTATACCCGGTCCGGCGATCTCTTTGCCCGGGGCTGCCTGGCTGCGTTGGCGATTATGGCGGGAATGGGATACCGAAACCGTAACCGGACAGAAAAAGCAAAGGCAATTCAACACGGATAACCTGTTTTTTTAGATCCGCGTAAATCCATTAAATTCGCGTCCATCCGCGTTCAATTGCAGTTCGGATTTGTGACTTAAACAACAAAGGAGTTACCGATGTTCAGAGAAGAAGTAGCCAGAATGGAAGCCTTTGCAGAGCGGATCGTCAAACTTCGGGGGTCTCTTTGACATAGATCGCAAGCGGGAAGACCTGCAGGAGATGGAGGCGCGGATTGCGGTTCCCGGTTTTTGGGACAATCCGGATGCGGCCCAGGAGATATTGAAGGAGCGGACGGTGCTGGAGAAGGCAGTCGAGGGATGGGACCGGCTCTGCAGTCAGATCGAGGACGTCAAGGTACTGATCGAACTGGGGAGTGAGGCCGAGGACGAGGCCACCCTTGGCGAGGTGCATGAGCTGAACGATATCCTGGAAAAGGGGGTGGAGGCGGCCGAGTTCCGGAAGATGCTCTCCGGCCCCCACGACCGGAACTCCTGCTACCTTTCCATCAATGCCGGCGCCGGCGGCACCGAATCCCAGGACTGGGCCGAGATGCTCCTGCGCATGTACCTTCGCTACTGCGAGCGCAAGGGGTGGAAACGGGAGATCACCGAATTCCAGGCCGGCGAAGAGGCGGGGATGAAGAGCTGCACGGTCACCGTGACCGGCGACTATGCCTATGGTTACCTCAAGGCCGAGGCCGGCATTCACCGACTGGTGCGAATTTCGCCGTTCGACAGCAATGCCCGCCGTCATACCTCCTTTGCCTCGGTCTTCGTTTTTCCCGAGATCGCCGACGACATCGAGGTAAAGATCAACGAGTCGGACCTGCGGATCGATACCTACCGTTCCAGCGGCTCCGGCGGTCAGCACGTCAATACCACCGATTCGGCGGTCCGGATCACCCACCAGCCGACCGGCATCGTGGTCGCCTGCCAGAGCGAGCGGAGCCAGCACATGAACAAGGCGTCAGCCATGAAGGTGCTCCGGTCGAAGCTGTACGAGCGGGAGATCCAGGAGCGCGAGTCCAAGGCCGCCGAGATCGGCGGCGAAAAGAAGGAGATCGGCTGGGGAAGCCAGATCCGTTCCTATGTCCTGCATCCCTACAAGATGGTCAAGGACTTGCGGACCGGTGTCGAGACCGGTAACCCGGATGCCGTGCTGGACGGTGACCTGGAAGAGTTCGTGGTGGCGTATCTGATGGGTGTCCGCCGGCACGTGACCGACGATTAGCCGGTTGCTGAAAAACAGCCATCTCGCCGCCGTCCTCGCAAGCTTCCTTGTGCGGCGTAGCGCTGTTTATGCCCGGTGTTTGGGTACTACGCCTCCGCGGAGCTCGCTGCGGGTGCGACGATCTGACTATTTTTGAGCAACGTGAATTATTCAACTGTCTAGACCAAAAAGCAATGCCAAATAGATTCTGAATCCGCGTTTGTCCATGTTAAATCGCTGTGTCGTAAAAGGTGTATTCAATGATGCGCTCCATAGTTGTTTTCTGGTTCCTGAGCATGCTTTTGGTCGCTGCCACCCCCGGCTGTGCGGCCCAGCGGAAGGAGACGACCGGGATCAGCCGGGTCGGTTACACCATCCAGGTGGGGGCCTTTGCCGAGGTGAAAAACGCCGAGCGGTTGACGACCAAACTCCAGGCCAAAGGGATCGAAGCCTTTTATTTCAAGAAGGACAACGGGGTCTATGCCGTCCGCTTCGGCGACCACCAGTCGCGGGAAGCTGCCCGGCGTGCTGCTCAGAAACTGGTTGCGGAAAAGCTGATCGGGAGCTATTTTATTGCGGCCCCGAACGAGCCCGGCATCCAGCGGGGCAAGGGGCCGGAGATCAGGGCCGCCAAGCCGGAGAAGGCGGTCCAGACGCCACCCCCCCATC
>JAJZTK010000144.1:0-3994 GCA_021849045.1 Deltaproteobacteria bacterium
GTCTCTTCATCGGCGTTGATCCGCTTCCGGAGCGGATTGCCATCGCCACTGCCAAGAACACGTACCCAAACGCCCGGTTTCACGTCGGCGTAGCCGAGGACCTGAGTTTAGTGGCAAGCGGCACCGTGGATGTGGTCTATCTCAGTGCGGTATTTCACTGGATTCGGGACAAGGAGAAGGCCCTGAAGGAAATCTTCCGGGTCCTCAAGCCAGGAGGACGTGTCGGGCTAACCACCGGCGCAAAGGAGCTGGCCCATACCACGACACTGCGCAGGATCACTGACGGGGTCCTGAAGAGGGAACCGTTCAGTAACCGGGTAAATGTGGAGGACTATGCCACTAACCGTAGCGGCGTTACCACTACGGAGCTGGTCAACTTGTTGGCGGCGGCAGGTTTTGATCCTGATGATATCCGGATTCGCTCAATTCTCCGAAACTACCGCAGTGGACAGCACATCATCGATTTTCTTGAATCCAGCACCTTTGGCAACTATCTCAACCACGTCCCCGCAGAGCTTCAGGACAAGGCCCGCCGGGAAATTGAGGCAGAGTTCGAGAAGTTGAGGACCGAGGACGGCATCAACTTCAGGGGATACACCATCTTTGCCCTGGCCGCTAAGCCGGTCGTTCATTGACAACAATTACAAAGAGGAGGGAACGTGGGACACACGACCTTTACCGAAATCGCAACCCGTTATGAACGTGATTCCATCATCCAGAAATCGGCGGCAGAGAAGCTGATCAGCCTGCTGCAGATCGGCAGTGACGATGCCGTGCTCGACCTCGGTTGCGGTGCCGGCAATCTCACGCGTAAACTGCGGGAGCAGACCAGCGGTCCCGTTGTCGGTATCGACCCGACGGCGACCATGATAGAGACCGCCAGGGCCGGCGCGGCCGGGCAGGAGATCATCTTCCTTCATGGAGGGGCCGAGGAGCTTCCCTTTACGGATACTTTCGATGTGGTCTTCTGCAACTCGGCGTTCCAGTGGTTCAACAAGCCGTCAAGTGCCCTGGCATCCTGTTACCGGGCTTTGCGCCCAGGTGGGAGGATCGGTATACAGGCCCCGTCCAAGACCGCTTACTGTCCGAACTTCATTGAGGCTGTGGGTGAGGTGGCACGCGACCCGAGGACGGCAGCAACCTTTGCGGGATTTCGCTCGCCGTGGCTGTTCCTGGAAACCGTGGACGACTACCGGGAACTGTTCCGGAACTCCGGTTTTACCGTCTCTTTTGCGGTGATCGAGGAACAGGTAACCCCCTATACCCCGGAAGATGTCGTAACGATCTTTGAATCGGGAGCTGCCGCGGGCTACCTGAACCGCGACAACTACGATACTGATATTGACGAAGAGTACGGCAAGGCGTTCCGGGAGATCATCGCCGGTGCATTCCGGAGCCAGGCCGGGCCGGATGGCAGGGTTGATCTGATCTTCAACCGGGTCTACCTGGTCGCGGTTAAGGACTGAACTAATAATCGGGGAGGCCGTATGCGGATGAATTTACCGGCAAGACCTGATATGACCTATGCCAATTGTTTCTAGATGAACGGCCTCGCGTACTGTGGATCGACCGGCACTCCCTCCAGTGCGGTCAGACGATAACGGTCGATGATGTGCCGGTCAGCCTCGAAAGCCAGGTCGGGAAACGGCCCGGTGAGGGGAAACCAGGCCAGCTCATCGATATCGTCTCCCGGCACCGGTGACCCTCCCACGACCTTGGCCTCCAGGACAACCACCAGGGTGTGCAGCTCGGCTGCCAGGAAGTTGGAGACCACGCTCAGGATCGAGCGGATCTCCACAATCAGGCCGGTCTCTTCCAGCACTTCCCGTATTCCTGCGGTCAGAAAATCTTCGCCGAACTCGATGAACCCTCCGGGCAGGCACCACTTACCGGGTGCGAAGCTGCTCCGGCCACGCCGGCCGAGGATTACGCGTTCGTCTGCGGTGATCATAATGACAACGCCCGGGGCAGGGTTACGGTAGTGTACCCAGCCGCAGCTGGGACAAAGTGGGCGCTGCGCGTCGTGAGGGGGATGGGACAGGGGAGTGGCGCAGTCTGGGCAGTAGCGATACCTCTTCTCGAAACGCCCGTTCGTATGATCATAGGCAGTGAAGACCTGTTTTGCGTGCATCGTTCTCCTCCCGTGGGCAGTTGTGGCAATTATCACTGGATTAATGAAATCGACAAAAGCAATGAGTCTTGTTGTTGCTATCGGTTAAATAGATAAAAACCGATTGACATCAGTTTCGATTTTTGATATAAATCCACTAAATCGATAGACTAATTTAAATATCATACCGCAATCGGAGGTCCGGATGCAACCCATCTATCTCGATTACAACGCTACTACCCCGATAGATCCGGCCGTGGTCGAAGAGCTGCTACCATTCCTGAAGGAGGGATTCGGCAACCCTTCCAGTAATCATCCTTACGGCCAGGCGGCCAAGCAGGCCGTGGAACTGGCGCGCAGCCGGGTGGCCGGCCTGCTGGGATGCGCGCCTGCGGAAGTGATCTTCACCAGCGGCGGTACCGAGTCGAACAACCAGGCCCTCATCGGTATTGCCCTGGCCAATGGCGATCGGGGAAGGCACATCATTACCTCCTCCATCGAACACCCGGCAGTGCTGAATCCGCTGCACTGGCTCGAAGGCCAGGGGTACTCGGTGACCTACCTTCCCGTTGACGGCACGGGACGTGTCGACCCGGAGGCGGTACGCCGGGCGATCACCCGGGAGACCATCCTGATCAGCATCATGCACGCCAACAACGAGGTCGGGACGATCCAGCCACTGGCCGAGATCGGCGCCATCGCCCGTGAGCACGGCATCCTTCTCCATACGGACGCTGCCCAGTCGGTGGGGAAAATCCCGACCAGGGTGGACGACCTGCGGGTGGATCTGTTGACCATTGCCGGCCACAAGCTCTATGCCCCGAAGGGGATCGGCGCTCTCTACATCAGGCGCGGGGTGAAGATCGACTCCTACCTCCACGGAGCCGGCCACGAAGGAGGCCGCCGGGCAGGCACCGAGAACGTCCCCTACATTGTGGCCCTGGGCAAGGCTAGTGAGCTTGCCGCGGAGCGGTTGGCCACTGAAGGCGAGCGCATCCTCACCCTGCGGGAGCGGTTCCATGCCAGCCTGCGTGATCTGGCCGGTGATGTGGAGCTGAACGGCCACCCGACCGACCGTCTCCCCAATACCCTCAACGTCAGTTTCAGAGGTGTGGTCGGGGCAGACCTTCTAGCACGGACCCCCGAGATCGCCGCCTCCACTGGCTCCGCCTGCCACGACGGCAGCGGTGAACTCTCGGGTGTGCTCAAGGCCATGGGGGTCTCCCGCGAACAGGGCTTCGGTGCGGTCCGCTTCAGTCTCGGCCGCCTCACCACCAGTGCCGATATCGACCGGGCGGCAGAGGTCGTTGCCGTCAGGGTGAAGGAATTGCGGGCCATCCGGGGAGGCGTCTCACACAATCAGGTCCAGACCGGGCTGTCGGCGCTCGCCTCCTGCGCCGGCTGAGCGGCCAAACTCAGTCCTCAGGACCTGGCTCAAGTCTTGAGTCAGCTACCCAGCATCATCGATCCGAACGTCCTCATCGGCACCAGAACCGCCGACGACGCGGCCGTCTACCGGGTGAGCGACGACCTCGCCATCGTCCAGACGGTGGACTACTTCACCCCGGTGGTGGATGATCCCTACACCTTCGGCCAGATCACCGCCGCCAACTCGCTCTCCGACATCTATGCCATGGGTGCCACCCCCCTCTTTGCCCTGAACATCGCCGGCTTCCCTGCTGACACCCTGCCATTGGACGTGCTGGCAAAAATCCTCCAGGGGGGAGCGGACAAGGCTGCGGAAGCGGGTATCAGCATCATCGGCGGCCATACCATCAAGGATGCGGAGCCCAAATACGGCCTGACTGTCACGGCGGTCATCCATCCGGACAAGGTCATCAGCAATGCCGGCGCCAGGCCAGGCGATAGACTGATCCTCACCAA
>JAJZTK010000144.1:4004-10570 GCA_021849045.1 Deltaproteobacteria bacterium
CAAGCCGCTGGGGATCGGAATCATCACGACCGCCATGAAGCAGGGGAGGGTCGCGCTAGAGACCATTACCGAAGTCACCGAGGTGATGGCTACCCTGAACCGTGGGGCGGCCGAGGCCATGGTCGCTGTCGGCGCCCATGCCTGCACCGATGTGACCGGTTTTGGCCTCCTTGGTCACCTTTCTGAAATGGTCCGTGGAAGCGGTGTGGGGGCCGTGATCAGGCTTTCGCACGTGCCGGTGCTGAAAGACGCATGGTCGCTGGTAGGGGAGGGGGTTGCGCCCGGAGGCAGCCACCGCAACCTGGAGTTCCTGAGGGATCGTATCGTTGCCGCCCCGGGCGTGAGTGAGAACGATCTCCTGGTGCTGGCCGACGCCCAGACCTCCGGCGGCCTGCTCATTGCGGTCCCGGCTGCGGATGCCGAGCGGCTGAAGGAGGAACTGGTCCGGCGGAAGGTGCCGGTCTTCGCCGAGATTGGAGAGATAGTCAGCGACCCGGAAAGCTGTATCTTGATTGAGCCTTAGGAGGGTGCGATGAGTTTGGAGGCGATAAAGAGTGCAGTGCAGGACCAGTTCAATCAAAACGTCCATCATTACCTGCACGGCAGCCCTATGGACGATCACGAGTTGCTCAGCCTGATTGTGCGGTTGGCAGAACCGAAAGACGATTATCACCTGCTGGATGTTGCCTGCGGAGCCGGCTTTCTCGCTGCCGAGTTTGCCAGGGTCGTCAGTAGCGTGACGGGCGTCGACCTGAGCGAGGCAATGCTTGCGGAGGCACGGAATAATGCACATCAACTGGGGTTTGGCAACATCAGTTTTGAACTGGCGGATGTGGAGGCGTTACCCTATGCCGATGAGACCTTTGACATCGTTTCATGCAAACTTGCGCTGCACTATTTTCCGAACCCCTCGCGTGCCATCGGCGAGATGGTGCGCGTTGCTCGGAAGGGGGGGCGGGTAGTCCTGGTCGACCGGGTTTCCTCCGAGAACCGACATACACAGGCATACCACAACGTCATCGAAAAGCTGCGAACGCCAGCCAAGGTCAAGGTGTATTCCCCTTCGGAGATCGTGGTACTTATGGAGCAGCAGGGATTAGTGGTTGAGCAGGTTCAAACATATGAACAGCTACAGGATGTCGATGACTGGTTACAAACGACGGGCGCGCCGGAAGCATGCCGGCAGGAGGCCAGGGAGTTGATGCTTCGCTCTCAAAACGAGGATGTGGCCGTCTTGAACCTGCGCTTCGAAGAAGGGCGTCTTGTCATGACGCATGACACAGTCATTGTTGTTGCTAAGAAAGCCGCTGCTTAGGAGATTTGCACTATGAACGTCAGGGTTGCCGTTGCCACCAGAGATGGAAAACATGTCAATGAACATTTTGCCAGGGCCCGGCGGTTCCTGGTGTACGATCATGTCGATGGGTGCTGGGAGTGCAGGGAAGAGCGGCATAATCAGGTACCGTTCTCCGGTAACGGCCACTGCGATAACCTGCTAGAAAAGACGGCTGATCTGATCGCCGATTGCGGTGGCGTTATTGTTGAACATATCGGCCCGGGAGCCACGGACTTCCTGCTCGGCAGAAGAATCATGCCAATAACGCTGAACGGTCCGATTGAAGCCGCCTTGCAGGTGTTGATCGAATCGAACAGCATGAGATTCTTTAGTAGCACTATTTTATCATAATGATTTTTCAGGATTCATTTGCGGAAAAAGCGAGACATACGTGTTCACCGATGACCAGATAGAGCGTTATTCGCGCCATATAATCCTCAAGGAGGTTGGGGGGAAGGGGCAACAGAGACTTCTTGGCGGCAGGGTGCTGATCATCGGCGCCGGCGGGCTCGGTTCTCCGGCCGCGCTCTATTTGGCCGCGGCCGGCGTCGGCACCATTGGCATAGCCGACGCAGATGTGGTGGATTTGTCGAACCTTCAGCGGCAGATCATTCACCATACCTCGGATGTCGGAAGGCCGAAAGTGCACTCTGCCCGCGAGAGGATCAACGCCATAAACCCGGACGTAACGGTCAACACGTACCACACCTGGCTCAACGCCGGGAATATTGCCGGCATCATCCGGGAGTACGACTTCGTCATTGACGGAACCGACAACTTTGCCGCCAAGTTCCTGATCAACGACGCCTGTGTCCTGGAGGGCAAGCCATATTCCCACGGAGGGATCCTCCAGTTCCTTGGTCAGACCATGACCGTCAAGCCTGCCGAATCGGCATGTTATCGCTGCCTCGTCCAGTCGCCCCCGCCTCCGGGAGCAATTCCCACCTGTGCCGAGGCCGGCGTGATCGGGGTCCTGCCCGGGGTGATCGGTACCCTCCAGGCAACCGAGGCGGTGAAGTTTCTTCTGGGGGTAGGTACGCTTCTAGCTGATCGGATGCTTATCTACGACGCTCTTGAAGGTGATTTCACAAAGGTGGAGATTACGAGGAATCCCGACTGCCCGGTCTGTGGCGATAAACCGACTATTTCGGAACTGCGGGATGAACGTGATGCAGTGAATGCCTGTAGAATGCAGTGAGAAGCCTTAGTGGAGAGGCTTTCCTCGGCAGTGCAAGATATTCCAGTTAATCGGTAGGTAATGGCCAAATAATAGTTGACATGGGGATGTGGGTAATTTATATTAAGCTACAAAATAGATAGACAATAAGTATTGCTATCTGATTCAGGATTACAGAAACCATGTGGCCGACCGGGGAGACCGGAGGTGCATTACGCATAGATGCGTAAGCCCTCCGGTCTTTTTTTGTTTAAGAAATTGTTGCCATTTCACTACGGAGAGTTGAGACGACTATGGGATTGAGAGATGACAAGGTAGCTCACGGCCACAAGGACCTGGGCGAGGCGTGCATAGCGCCCGGCGGTTATGCCAGCGGACTCGATGGACAGGAGATAGGTGTGCGGAGAGAGAATGTCGTCCCTGGACGGCCAGGCGATCAACGCAGTTCCGTACTGCGACAACTCTTCCGGCCACTGGATACAGCAATCGGCGGCAATCATCTGACCTATCAAGCATTGGCATTCATTGGCAGTGCGGCACAAAAAAGTTGCGCGATCCTGGCGCTGTTCCTGATCTGGGAACTGCTTCCCCGTACCGGGGTGGTTGACCCGTATCTGCTTCCTCCCTTTACCAAGGTGGTCGGGGCACTGTACCGGCTCATAGCATCAGGCGAGATTTTCGGTCACATGCTGAGCAGTTTCAGGCGATCCGTCGGCGGGTTCAGTATCGCCATTGCCATTGGCATTCCTCTCGGTGTGCTTATGGGGTGGTTCAAGGGGTTTGAAAAGTCAATCGATCCTCTCTTGCAGGTATTCCGCAACACGTCGATCCTGGCACTGTTTCCGGTCTTTATTCTGCTGTTCGGACTCGGTGAAATCTCAAAGATCGCCATCATCTTCTGGGGTACGCTCTGGCCGACCATGCTGAACACCATCGGCGGAGTGAAAAATGCCGATCCGCTGATCATCAAGTCGGCCCGGTCCATGGGCGTATCCCGCTTCACCCTGCTGTTCCGGGTGATCATTCCGGCAGCCAGTCCATCGATACTCACCGGCATCCGCTTGAGCGCGGCCAATGCGATTCTGATCCTGGTGGCGGCGGAAATGCTCGGAGCAAACTCCGGCCTTGGCTTTCTCATTTTCTATTCAGAACAGTCTTACGCCATTCCCGAGATGTACGCCGGTATCGTGGCCATCGCCGCGTTAGGCTGGACGGTCAACTACCTGCTGGTAATCTTCGAGCGGCGGGTAACCAGATGGAAGGAACAGGTCCATGGGGCCTGATCAGACTAAAGGAGCAAGGACAATGGGTCTACAACGTTTGAAGGTGGTAATGAGGGTGCTGACGGCACTGGTGGTGAGTCTGGCCTCGGTAGCTGTGGCTGCTGAGCCTGCACAAAAAGTGGATGTGATCCGCCTGGCAGACGCCTTCGGCAATACGGGAGTCTATCCGTTCTATATTGCCGATGAGCTCGGTTTCTTCAAGGCGGAAGGGATCAAACCTGAATTCGTCGGGGTCGTACCGCCGCCGCAGCTGGTGGCAGCGGTACTTGCCGGCCGGCTGGATGTAGGGGGAGCCCACATCAACCGGACGATTGCCGGCATTAACGGGGGGGCAAAGATCAAGGCGGTGGTTGCCTCTACCGAGACGACCAGGGAACAGCCGCACATGCTGTTCGTCGTACCGGCCAATAGTCCGATCAAGACGGCCAGGGATCTGATCGGTAAACGGGTAGCCATCATGGCCTTTGGTGGGTGCAACGAATACACCCCCTATGAATGGCTGCGCAAGAACGGCATTGCCAAACCCAAGGGGCAACTGAAAATAGTTGTTGTGCCGCCGGGCAAGGAGATCGACGTTGTTGCCCACGGTGATGCCGACGTTGCCGGTGCGCACCTGAGCCCGAAGGACCTGGAGAAGAAAGGCGGCAACTGGCGGATCCTGTTCAGCGACTACGACGTCTGGGGCAGCGAGGGGGGCGCAACGCCGAACTACTTCTCGGATAAATTCATCAAGGAGAACCCGGACGTGGTCCGTCGCTTCATCAAGGCCATGGGAAAGACCCTGAACTGGATCAATGAAAATCCGGACAAGGCAAAAGCTGTCTTTGCCAAGCGGGTCAAGGTCGACCCGAACCAGGTCAGCGTCAATCACTATGCCACGAACGGCGTGATCGACGAACGTACCGTCAGGCTCTGGATCGATCTATTGACCGACTACAAGGAGATCAAGCCGGGGATCAAGCCGGCTGACATCTATACCAACAGCTTCAACACCGCACCGCCGGAAAAGAAGAGGCCCGGGGGAAAGGCGAAGAAGGCGGCAGGGGCAAATGCAGGCGGGCAAAAACTGCCGCATCAAGGATAAAGGAGAACATTCATGGGATTGAAAGAAGACAAGACCGTTCCCGGCCGCGAAGACAGGGTTGAGGCGTGCATGGCGCACGGTGGCTGCGCCAGCGGGATCGGCAAGCAGGACAAGATATGTCTGAAGAACAGCGAGCGGGGATTCTCGCAGGCCGGGCTCTGCCAACTCCTGCCGACCCTCGGCATGCTCCTCACCCTGCCGGAGACGGCGGTCATCGTCCATGGCGCCATAGGCTGCGGCTCTGCCGGGTTCGGCATGAACACCAGCATCCGACTCCACCACCTGCTGCGCGGTAATCCGAATGCCAAGGACAGCCTCTGGTTCACCACGAACCTGGATGAGTCGGATGTGGTCCACGGTGGGGAACAACGGCTGGAAGAGACAATTCTGACCGTAAACGAGCGATACCGGCCTAAATCGATCATCGTCATGCAAACCTGTACCCCGTCCATCATCGGCGACGACCTGGTTGGGGTCATCGAGAAGGTCAGGCCCCTGATCGACACGCCACTCCTCTATTCCCACTGCGAGGGGTTCAAGACCAAGGTCTGGGCCACCGGCTACGACGTGGCATTCCACGCAATGGTGCACGGTTTCATCGAAAAGGACAAGGAGGGGCCTCCTCCCCGTAAAGCAGGGCGCAAGCCGGGAGAGAGGCCGATTGTCAACGTCATCAACCTGGCGTCCATGGGGAAGCCGGACGAGGTGGAGATCGAGCGGCTGCTGAACGCCATCGGCATCGACGTCCTGATCGGTCCCAACTTCGGTGACCGGGAAAAGATCCGGCAGATGACCCAGGCAGACCTGACCGTCAGCGTCTGCCCGACCCACGACGACTACTTCGTCGACTACCTGCACACGGAGTACGGCATCCCCTTTGTCCTCAGGGACATGCCGATCGGCCTGGCGAACACCCGCAACTGGCTCCTGGACATCGCCCGCAACTTCGATCTGGAAAAAGAGGCCCTGGCGCTCATCGAGCAGGAGGAGGCCAAGGCCCGCAAGGCGGTGGAGCGGTACCTCCCGGCACTCAAGGATATCCGGGTATTCCTCTCGGCCGGCGAGTTCAGGGCCGTGGTGACCGGCGGACTCTTTCAGGAGTTGGGGATGGAGATTGTCGGTCTGCGTTCCTACCATCACGACGACTTCGGAACCGAATTCTATGCCCGACTGGTGCAGGCCCAGGAAGGGAAGGATTTCCCGGTCGATATTGCCAACTTCCAGCCATTCGAGCTGGTCAATCTTCTGAAGAGGGTCAAGCCCGATCTGTTCTGCGGTCACGTCTTCGACAACGCCTGGGCAGCCCGTCTGGGGTTCCCGACCATCACCATCTTCAGAATCTTCGATTACTACGTGGGGTATCGCGGCTATTACGAGGTCGCCAAGAAGGCGGTGCGAAACCTGCGCAACCACGCCTTCAATACGAAGCTGAGCCAGAACGTTCAGGGGGCCTACAAGAAGGAGTGGTACGAAGAGGACCCGTTCAAGTACATCAAGACCGATGCACCGTCCGCCCAGGATCCGGAGACCGCCGCGGCATAAAGGCGAGCCCGAGCCCTGAACCCCGACCAGACTTACATAAGGAGATATGTATGAGTACCCATATAGAACGACCCCGTTACCAGTGCGCATTGGGCGGGGCTTTGGTAACCATCAACGCCATCGAGCGGGCAGTGGCATTCTTGC
>JAJZTK010000145.1 GCA_021849045.1 Deltaproteobacteria bacterium
CGGGAGAAGATCAACCCCAGCGGCCAACTCCCGGTGAAAAAGACCAACATCGCCGCCTACAGCGGGGAGCTGACCTATTCCGAGCTCTTCGGCCACAAGAAGGGGGCCTTTACCGGCGCCTACAACGACCGGAAGGGGATCCTCGAGGAGGCGGCGGGGGGGATCGTCTTCCTGGACGAGATCGGCGACGCCGACCCCAAGACCCAGGTGCAGCTGCTGCGCTTTCTCGACAACGGCGGCTTCGTGCGCCTCGGCGACAACCAGGAGCGCTACAGCCGGGTCCTCCTGGTGGCGGCCACCAACCGCGACCTGATGGAAGAGATCCGCAAGGGGAATTTCCGGGAAGACCTCTACCACCGCCTCTCGGAACTCTCGGTGCGGGTCCCCTCGCTCAACGAGCGGCGCGAGGATATCCCGGACCTCGCCACCCACTTTCTCGGCAAGCTCTACCGCACCTACCGGGGGGACGAGCCAAAGGAGGACGCCCCGATCCTCACCGGCGATGCGAAACGGCTCCTGATGAACCATCACTACGAGGGGAACATCCGGGAACTCCGGAGCATCCTGCTGCGGGCGCTTTTTTTCCGCACGGGAAAGGTGCTGACCGCCGACGACATCCGCCGGGCCCTGGCCGCCGGCATGCGGGAGACACCGGCGGCCACCGCGGCCGAAGAGCTGAACGAGCGCCTCGCCGCGGAAATCATCCGCAGGATCGAGGCGGGGGAAAACTTCTGGGAAGCGGTCTACGAGCCGTACTCCCGCAGCGCCATCCCGCGGGACGCAGTGCGGCTTGTCATAGAGCGGAGCAAGGCGGCGGCGGGGGGAAGCATGCCCCAGGTGGCCCGGCACCTGAAAGCGGTGAGCGGAGATATGGAAGGAAACGACGAGGAGCGGAAAAAATTTTTCAGATTCAAGAATTTTCTCTACAAGACGGTGAAGATATGAAGGATTGAGCATTGTTTTTAAATGCTCCGAAACAGGCTGAAAAATAAACGAGTTATCGCTTGACTTCGTACCTTTTACCCGCTAATCTTTGCGACAGATTGAGCGGGTTTTTTAATTTACTTCGTACCTATATCGTACCTAATCGACTTCCGGGCCTTGTTAGGTACGAAAATCGGAAGGAGGCAGCCATGCCGACCATGAAGTTCGACAAGCGCAGCATCGACCGCCTGCCGTTCGCCAGCAAGGGGCAAATCGACTACTTCGACACCGAGACGCCGGGCCTAGGCTTGCGGGTAGGTACGAAGGCGAAGACCTTTTTCGCCAAGACCGACGTGCGAGACCTCAGCAAGCCGAAGGGATACCGGACGGTGAAGAAGACCCTCGGCAGGTATGGTGACATCACCCTGGAGCAGGCGAAGCGGATGATTGAGGGGCGGACCGAGGTTCAGAACGGAGAGAAGGTCTTTGTTCCTGGCGCCCGGCTGGAGATGAAGAACGGGCACTCCGCGGACAACGGCGCAACCGTCACCCTGGAGGACATGCTGGACTTCTATTTCTCCGAGAAGAAACGCAGCGACGGCAGGCCCTTCAAGCCTGCCACTGTCAAGGGATACACCCGAATCATCGTCAGACACTTCGAGACATGGTTACCCCTCAACCTGCCGGAAGTTGCCAAGCTGACACCGGAGACGGTGATAGCGCGCCATGGGCAGATTGCTGGAGAGCATGGGGCTTATGGTGCCCGCAACGCTTTTGTCATGCTGACGGCGATCATCAACTACGCCATCATCCGGCACCCGGGAGCCATTACGGCCAACCCCCTGAACGTGCTCCGCCTGGGCAAGCACATGAAGAAGATCGAGGCGCGGACTGACAGGCTGGAAGGGAACGACTTCAAAGTCTTCTATGATGGTATCCAGAAGTTCAATGAGATCACGCGGGACGCTTACCTTATCTGCCTCTACCACGGTTTGAGGAGCGAGGAAGCCGCCGGGCTCAAGTGGGAGCACGTCAACCTTGAAAAGCGGGAACTGTTCATCCCTGACACAAAGAACCGCCGGCCGCTCCATACCCCCCTCGCCCGCCAGTCCATGGAGGTCCTAAGGCGGCGACAGGAACAAGCCCCCGAAGGCAACCCGTTTGTATTCCCTTCCCTGACAACACTTCGCCGGCACAGCACAAACAAGTCCGGCCACGTTCGCTTAATGGCGGCCGAGCTCAGATACAAGACCGGCCTGAATATCACCATTCATGGCCTACGGCGGAGCTTCATCACTACGGCGCGCCGGCTGAAGATCTTCGAGGACGCCGACCGACTCACCAACCACGTTGACAGCTCCATTTCGGGCCGTCATTACGACGGAACCGGCGTTGACGACCTGCGGGGACCGCTGCAGGTTATTGCCAACGAGATCGAGCGGCTTATGCTCGAGGGAGTTGGCGCGAAGGTCATTCAACTGGCAACAGCTCACGGCGTTTGATTCGCCCCACCTTCCGAGGATGGGCGGAGCTGGCAATTCCCGTCAGCCCGTCCTATTCTCATCGAAACCATCAATATCTCACCTGACGCCTCCCATCCTTTCGCCAAGTGGAGAGCCTAGTCAGCATTCGTTATCACGTCCGCAGGCTTTCTCAGGTCAACACCTCTCTCGGCGACGCTGATTCTTACGGTGACAGAAACGGCACCCGGCGCGCTCCTTCTTCCCCCCCCTCCTTCGAGTAGCTGGGGTTTCGGCGTGGACATTGGTCATAGATGTCCGCGCCCCGACCCTCGCACATTGCCATCAACTCCTTCTTGCTAAATTATTTTTCTCCAACAACAGGCAGCAGTAAACACCCTATCAGACTTTAAAAAGCTTGTTTACGCCGCACACAACTACTTGTTTTTGCAAGACTTTTTCCTTGATACAATAAAGAGTCCGTTTTATTCTTTCGGCAAGAATTTAGAAAGAAAAGGAGGGCTTTTTATGTCCGAACTCTTGAGAGAAAAAGAAGTCGCGCAACTGATCGGCTTGTCCGTGCATTGGTTGCGGCGCAAACGGTGGTCCGGTGGAGGCATCCCCTTCATCAAGATTGCAGACGGCACGGGCGGCGCTGTCAGGTATCGGCGCGAAGACGTGGAAGCGTTTATTGCCTCACGGTCACGGCGGAGCACCAGCGACCCAGGCAACGAGAGCAAAGCCGCCGCATAAGAATCAGCCCTCGCCTGTTGGAGGCCAGGATAGAGGGCAAGGGGGAAATCAATGACCGGAAACACGAAACCCCGCTGGGGGCGGGGCTTTGTGGGAGGGAACGGCAGGAAGGTTATCAACTGTCATCGTCCTACCACAGAACCCCTTGCAAATCAACTGATTGGAACCTTCGACCGCGACACCTTCAACGCCGTGATTATCCTGGCGCGGGAGGTGCGGTAATGGCGGGTATCAACTTCAATGCCGCTGCCGTTCAACCCTCGCATTCTCCACGCATCGATGTTGCAACCGGCCCATATGCCTTTGCAGACCACATCAGGCAGCATCTTGGCCACGCGCCTGATGCCGGAAAGATAGTCGCTGAGAAGCTGGTAAGGTTCGCCACAAGTGACAAGCGCGGGGACGAATCCGGATGGTGCAAGCTCTTCGATGATGGCGAAGGCGGCGTCTTTGGTTGCTGGCGGCAAGGAATTTCCGAAACTTGGCAGGCGCGGCAGACAGTATCGCCAGAGGAAAGGAGCGCATTCGCTGAGAAGGTTAAGAAAGCCCGCGAAGAGGCAGAACGAAAGAGAGAACTGGAACGGGCTGAATGCCGACGGCGATCCTCGGAGCTTTGGGAGAAGGCGCAGCCGGCCGACCAACGACATCCATATCTCCAGTTGAAGGAAGTTGACGCCCACGGTCTCCGGGTCATGCATGACTCTTTGATGGTGCCGGTACGCGACACCGCTGAAATCCTCCACGGCTTACAGTTCATCGACCCGGCTGGCGCCAAGAAGTTCAAGACAGGGACGGTCATAACTGGACACTTCCACGGGATCGGCGACCCGACAGCCGGACCTATCCTCATCGCCGAGGGATACGCGACCGGCGCTACGCTCCACGAAGCCACCGGCTACCCCGTTGCCGTCGCCTTCAACGCCGGCAACCTGAAGCCTGTTGCGCTGGCTTTGCGGGAAATGCGACCGGAAGCCGCGTTGATTATCTGCGCCGATGATGATCACGCCACCGAAGGGAACCCCGGCATAACGAAGGCCACCGAAGCGGCTCAGGCAGTGGGCGGCTTCTTGGCTGTTCCATCATTCCCTGAAGGCCGCGGGGCGAAAGACACCGACTTCAACGACCTGGCGCGCTTGGCAGGCCCAGGATCTGTCATGGCCTGCATTTTAGGTGCGGCCTCTCCCATACCATCCCTTGCCGAGGAGAAAGCAGAAAGCGTCACGCTGTTAGCACTGGGTGACTGGGCAGTTGAGAACTACACGCAAGGCGAGCCAGGGCCTGAAACAATGATCGTCTCAGGTCGCTTTCCCATGGGGAAGCCAGGGATTGTTGCCGCCATGGGAGATACAGGGAAAGGTTTCCTGTTTCTCGATCTTGGCGTCAAGGTCGCTTACGGTTGTGGGATCCTGAAAAGCGAAGCGTTCGGCGGATTGGTTGAGCTGGAAGGCCCGGTCGTGATTATCGCCGCCGAGGACGATGCGGCCACGATCCACAGACGTATTGCCGCCCTTGACCCTGCCGGGAGGCGGTTCAACTATCCCGGGCGCCTGATCGTCGTTCCACTCCCCAACGCCGGCGGGGTGCCTCGCTTTCTGGATGCCAACAGGTACGGCAGTCTTCAAGAGACAGACAACTTTCACCGTATGGCCGATGATCTGGAAAAGCTGAAACCCGCCCTGATCTGTCTTGACCCCGTGCAACCCCTTTTCCCCGTTGACCTGAACAAAAACGAGAACGGGCAGTTTGCCGCGACGCTCTTATGCCGGCTCGCATCACGTACAGGCGCGGCAACCATCGGCGCACATCACATGAAGAAAACGGGCGAGATCAACAACCTCGCCGAAGCGCGGGAGGCGATCCGCGGAGCGAGTGCACTTGTGGACGGCTGCCGGTTTGCCTATGCCTTGTGGCCTGTACCCGAAAAGGACGGTCGTGCCGTCTGCAAAGCCCTCAAGGTTGATTACATGGCCAACCGCGTAGTCAATGGCGGAATCGTGAAGTCAAATGGCCCGGCTGACAGGACCGTGACAAAGTATGTCCGGAATGACTTCGGGCTACTGGTCGACCGGACCCTTGAAATCAAGTCTCGCGTAACGAAACGGGACGAAGCCGACGAGATCCTCGTCGCGGCCATCGCCACGGCAGCAGTGAACGGTCGCCCCTTCACCAGAACAGGGGTGAACGGGGTAGGCCAGCGCCGCCATGAGTTACCGGAAGCACTCCAGGGGATAGGCCGGGAGCGGCTTGAGTCCTTGGCGCAAGGCCTCCTTGACGCCGGAAAGGTTGTCACCTGTCTTGCGCGCGGCACAACAGTCAAGTGGCTGGATGTCCCGACCGGTCCCTTTGCGCTGGGTCACGGCACCTTTGAGGCAGGGTCAGGGGTGCGGAAATGAGGGGGGGGGCATTACTGACGTTACTGATTACTGTTAGTAATGGTACGGGGCCAGCAATGGTAAAGCTGAACAAAAACAACAAGTTGCAAACTGCGTTACTAACGTTGCTAACACAAGGTCAGCAATGGATAACCAGCTGATTTTATAGGGCATTACTGCATTACTGACCATTACTACCCTAAAGGGTAGATATATGCCCCCAGTAATGGGGGGACATATACCTTGGCCACAGAGTGCCCCAACCGGAAAGGAGTGAACCGTGGACCATGCCGAGAAAGTTATTTTAAGACTCCTACGTCTCGACCAGAAGATCGACATTGTTCTTTCCAATCAAACGTTCGACAACATCCAGCATTTGGCGTCTACCAAGAATCAGGATCCAGGTGTCTACCTTCGAGAGATTATCAAGGACCATGTCGGCGCCGAGATGTACAGGATCACACCTCAACCTCGCTATGAGTGGATGGACCGTTAAGGTCATAGAACCCACCGGCAAAGGCAACTGACTAGCTCACATCGAAAGGAGAGAAAGCAGATGATCGTTCCCACCTCGGATGCAAAACGTCACCAGTGTCCGCTTACCCGGGAGGACTGCGCCGGCGATAACTGCATGGCCTGGCATCACCTCCCGCCGCTCGCCGTCGAGCACAACGGCGGACTTCGCCAGCGCAGCGGCCTTGACCGTGACTTACCACTTCTTGACCGCGGCTACTGCGGCGCCTTCGGGAAAGCCGACTTCGATCATGAAGCCATGGCCATGAAGTTCAGGCAGGAGATGCACAGCAAAGAGACGATCGACAATGCAGCTTGATCCTGCCCGTCCAGGTTGTCCTCGTTGTGGCGGGTCTTTCGACGCTGCATACTGGCAGGCCGCAATCAGGAAAGAGCTCGACCAGGTTCAAGAGGCATACCCCGCCGGGTGCCTTGACTGGCTCCGAGAGAATGTCCCCGGAAGAATCCTCGAGCTCAAGGCCACGGTGGAAGAGGCAAAGCGGGCCTATCTCGCCCAAGACGCACAGGCCCTCGAAGCGGCGTTGTCCGTCTACCGTAGCAAGCACATGGAGACCTTCGATGAGTTCCGACGCGAGTCGGAGTAGTACCCCGAGACTTCCCGACCCATGTTCCCTATGGATTCCCGGAGACGGCCCAGCAGGCGGACTGGATTCTCGGCCAAGGCTCTTATACCAGGGAAAGGAGGGACGATGAACGACAGCATGTGGCTGCTGAGATACTACGGCGGGGAAAGCTTCGACCTGATTCTGGTCTCCCCGGGGGGGGTCTGTCTCGGCGGCAAACCAGTCTCCACACCAATGGAGCTACTCGAGCCGCTGAGGCAGATCCTGAACGTGGCTCACGCACAGGGAGGGTTTCCAGTGAAAATGCAATACAAAAACTACTACGAAAATCCATGTGAAGGGAGGGCATGATCATGTCTCTTGCAGTGATAGGAACTGTGGCAGCAGTGGCAGGGGTAGGGCTCGCCGCCTACGGCATGGCGACTGCGCCGGGCGCGCCCAGTTATCAGGCCCCGCCCCCGCCTCCGAATTACACCCAGTATGACGAGGACGGCAACATCATGAGCCGGCAGGTGTTTAATTCCAAGACAAATTCATGGGACACGTATTCCGGAGACTTGGAACCGGAGCGGCCGCGGGTTGATGCAATAGATCCTGACACCGGTGAACTGCTCGTTGTGAATGACCCGAGGAAAACGCCGATATATGGTCTTGATGGCAAGCAGGTGGCAGTTGGTGCACCTTATACCCGCAATGAAGATGGAAAATATGTCAACGCCATCAATGGGTATGTGATGGACTATGATAACAATCCGAATGATAGAAAGCTGATCGACGAAACAATGGCTATGTGGAATAAGTCGGTGACGTCGTATGACCGGCTTCAAGAGCTCATAAAGAAAGGAGATGGTGATTTCGGCAAATTGGCCGATTATGAAAAAGAGCTCGCCGCATGGCAACAACGCAAGGAGAAGCGCGCCGCCGACAAGGCAACGCTGGCCGAGCTCCGCACCCAGATGCTCGACAACCTGAACAAGACTCCCGAGGATCGGGTTGCGGCCTATGATGCCTACGCCAAGAGCTTCTCCGACTCCATGCACGCCGATGTCGACCCGCGTTTCCAGAAGCTTGAGCGCGGGACCGATGAGCAGGCCAACGCCACGGGGATGTTCGGCAGCCGGGCTTACGTCGACACGAAGAGCGAGCTGGCAAAGGACAAGCTGGCGACCGATACCGACATCGCCAACCAGGCAACCATGGCAAAGGAGTCTCTGGCGAACAACGACCGGCAGTTCTGGGCGGGGATGCTCGACCAGATCGACAGCGGCGCCCGTGCCGACAAAATCACCACGGCGCAGATCAACCAGAGCGCAGCCAGCACTGCGGCCCAGAACTACGCCGGGACGCTGGGTTATTACAGCGCGAAGAACGCCAACCGGCTGGCTGAGTGGGAAGCAAAGCAGGCGAGGAGCGCCAGCTACGTCAATGCCGGCAGCAACCTTGCCGGGGGGCTCCTCTACCTCTACGGTGGGAAGACCGGCGGAGGAGGAACTGCAACGGGAGGGGTATCCGCCAAGCCGACCGGCGGCGGGGTGCAGCGGTACGGGCAGAACTTCAGCCTTCTGAACTAACTGATGTCGGCAGCCAGAAGCCAATCACCTTCCATGTAAAAGCAGAAGGCCGGAACTTACTTGGAACCGGCCTTCTCTCTTTCGCGCTTTCCGTCGGGCCCCTCATGTCGGGACAGTTAAGTAGTGTCCGGACGGACACTAAGTAAGCGGCGCCATGAACATCCTGTCGAGCTCGCTCTTCGGAATATGCCAGTCGCGTCCCACCTTCTTTGCGAAAAGCGCTTTCTGCATCTCCTGCGCAGGGATCCTACCTCCGCGGTAATGGCTCCGCAACCACTCCCCCTGCAGACACATCTTTTGGAACTTCTTGGCTGTCACTCCCTGGTGACGCTTCGCAGCCTCTTTGCATGTCAAGGTCACCGGAGCTCTCTCCCCACCCTGGAGCTTGGCAGAATCCGCATCACCACATTCCGCACGTTTCCTTTTGCGCTTCATATCAGCCTCACGGATGAAAGCGGGCGGCCCCCTCTGTGCCGCTACCCGACGGAACCATTGCCGAGATATAGGTACTTGTCACCGTAATGTTTATTGTCCTCAGCCTCTACAACCTTCACAAAGAGCTCTTCCATGTCGCCGCAGAAAACTTTCATGTCTCCATGTTCCGCCAGCTTATCTTCGAGTAAACCGATAAGACCTGAAATCGTCATATCTGCATCCTCCGGGGAGAGTGACTTGCCAAGATCTTCGACGCATTCTCGAATAGCGCTCAGAGTGTTTTCCATCCATGCGCATTGATCGACGGGAATGACGCGATATCGATCGTCGTAACCCCAGTTGTCTCCGGTCTGGAATGGGCGCTTGTGCTTGTGTTCATCGATTATCTCCTCACATTTCCTGACGTAGCTTTTCAGCACCAGTAACGTGGCTTCGGTATCCTTCATGCTGGAACCTCCTGACGTATTTTGGACCTTAATTTCAATGAAAAAGGCCTGAGTGTTGTCCGTGGCTTCGTCAGGATCGCCACCTCCATGCCTCACGACACGAAGACACTCAGGCCAATCGATAGCCTATCTGAACGCTCCCCCCTCCTGTGCAATTCTGATTCGCGGGTGGCAGTTCCTGACGAAAACTTGGACATGCCGAAGATAGCCTCAGCGACACCACCAGTCAAGACAACTTTTCCTTTAAAATCAATCAGTTAAACTGTATAGGTATTCAGCAACTCTGAATGGCAGCAGCGCTTCAGGAGGGCACCGTTCTTACGCTGCCACCCTGTCGGAGATCGTGCCAGGGCCGTCTGCGCCATCAGCTTTACTTGCCGGGTGGACGTGGAGGTATATGGGCTGTTCGCGACGGCGGCCCGGGGGAGGTGTCGTTATCCTTCTTCCGTGTGCGATGCCTCGGAGAAGAGAACGGTCTCCGACGGCACACCAGTCTGAGCAGCTCCGAAAGTTGATCAGCTGAGGTTGCCCCCAGTGAGTGGACCATGTCGGGCGAGACCTCCCCCTTTCATGCGGCTGCACTCGACGTTGAAGCCTGCAAACGAGCGCCCCCCCTCCGCTCCCTATTCCTCTTCCCCATGCAATCGCTTTCACCTTGCCTGATCCTCCATGAACCCGCGTTGCTACTGGTACCATGTGACGTTGCCCTATTGGACGCGATGGCGCAGTGGGTCCCGGGAATCTCCCGAAGCAAACGGGCATCCCATGGCAGAGAAAACCAGCAAAAAGAGCCTGCCATTCCACTTGGAACCTTCTCGATTTGTCGCAGTTTTCACGCATGTGATGGGATTCGCCACCTTCCGCTACCAGCACCCCGCCAGGGTGTAGCCGCGTCGACATCGCCGCACGGATAAGTCCTCGACGAGCACCTCGTCACGATCCCCCGCGGTTCACGCTGTATCCTCCCGCCCCTGCCGCATCACGCGGCACCTGGAGCGAGTGAAGTCGACGGGCTTCCGTGTAACCCAGAGCCCCCTCTTGCCGGCGAGCCGCTTAGGTCGCCGGACTTCCCGCAGCTCCTCATCCCGCCGGCAAGGCTCAGGGAGATCCGCCGGAAGTCCTGCCGGCAACTCGGCGAGAGGATGTCGGCCTCGGCCGAAAAGCTGCGGGACGAGGCGCGCCGGCGGGCGCTGGCGGCCCTGGCCCCCTCCCGCGCCGGGCTCGCGTGCCGTGGCGCTCCTCTCGGCCCGACGTTCCTGCCCGCCGCCGGATACTCGTCTCCGGGGGAGGCAGCCATGACCACACAGTTCGCCATCATGGGGAGCAAGGGGGGGGCGCGGCGACCGTCAGCGCCCTGGCTGTCCTCTTCATGGCGAAGGCGGCGTCTCTCGCTTTTCACTCTCAGGCTTCGTAAACGGTACCACTGAGGCGTTTTCTCAGGTCAAGACAAGGGAAGGTATGGGTGGAACTACTATCGAGGCCTTGAAGAAGGAGAGGCTGGCCGATGCC
>JAJZTK010000146.1 GCA_021849045.1 Deltaproteobacteria bacterium
CACGGGCGGCAGACCTATTCCGGATAGTCATTACACCAACAAGAGAGGGTACAATCATGGCTGCAAAAATAGTTAAAGGTGCTGAATATCTCATTACCGAGCTGACGGCCGCAGATGTTTTCACCCCGGAGGATTTTTCCGACGAACAGAAGCAGATCGGCGAAACAACCGAACAGTTCGTCACTAACGAAGTTCTCCCCCGGAAGGAGGAGATCGAGCACCAGGATTTCCCGCTGGTGATCGACCTGATGAAGAAGTGCGGCGACCTCGGCCTGCTGATGATCGACGCCCCCGAGGAGTACGGCGGGCTGGAACTGGACAAGGCCACCAGCATGCTGGCGGCGGAGAAGCTCTCCATGGCCGGCTCCTTCTCGGTCACCTACTCGGCCCACACCGGCATCGGCACCCTGCCGCTGGTCTATTACGGGACCAGGGAGCAGAAGGAGAAGTACCTGGGCAAGATCATAAGCGGCGAATGGATTGCGGCCTACTGTCTGACCGAGCCGGGCTCGGGCAGCGACGCCCTGGGCGCGGCAGCCACCGCCACCCTGTCGGAGGACGGCAAATACTACATCCTGAACGGCACCAAGCAGTTCATCACCAATGGCGGCTTCGCCAATCTCTACACGATCTTTGCCAAGATCGACAAGCAGCACTTCACCGGCTTCCTGGTTGAGCGGACCACCGAAGGGCTATCCATCGGCGCGGAAGAGAAGAAGATGGGGGTCAAGGGATCTTCCACCACCCAGGTCATCCTGGAGAATGCCAAGGTGCCGGTGGAGAACCTGCTGGGGGAGATCGGCAAGGGGCACAAGATCGCCTTCAACGTCCTGAACGTTGGGCGTTTCAAGCTCGGCGCGGCCACCACCGGCGCGTCCAAGAAGGCCCTCACAGAAGGGATCAGGTATGCCAACGAGCGCAAGGCCTTCGGCGTGACCATCGGCACGTTCGGCGCCATCCAGGAGAAGATTGCCGACATGACCGCCGCCATCTTTGCCTCGGAATCTGTGGTCTACCGCCTGGCCGGCATGGTTGACGACCGCCTGGCAACAATCCCCAAGGACACCCCCGACTACTACGAAGCCTACCAGCAGGGGATCGAGGAGTACACCATAGAGATGGCAATTGCCAAGGTCTTCTGCAGCGAGGTGCTGGCCGATGTGGTGGATGAGGTGCTGCAGATCCATGGCGGCTACGGCTTCACCCAGGAGTACCCGGCCGAGGGGTTCTACCGGGATGAGCGGATCAACCGGATCTGGGAGGGGACCAACGAGATCAACCGCCTGCTGATCCCGGGCACTATCCTGCGCCGGGCCATGAAGGGTGAGATCCCGCTGCAGAAAGAGGCGATGAAGGCTTTTGAATCGCTGATGTCTCCTTCATTCGAGGAACTGGACGACAGTATCCCGTTCGCGGTTGAAAAAGCTCTTCTGGCCAACCTGAAGAAGGCGTTCCTGGTCATCGCCGGGAGCGGCGCCCAGAAGTTCATGGACCGGATCAAGGACGAGCAGGAGATTCTGCTGGCGGCGGCGGACATGGCCATCAATATCTTTGCCATCGAAAGCGCGGTGCTGCGGGCCGAAAAGATGCTCCCAAGCTGCAGCGAAGCCAGGAAAAAGGCGGCCGAGTCCGCTGTCAAGGCGTTCGCTTTCGCGGCAACCGAAAAGGTCGCCACGGCTGCCCGCAAGGCGGCGTACTACATCGAGGAGGGGGATACCCTTGCCATGCTGCTGGCCGGCATCCGGCGCTTCACCAAGTACGATGCCACCGGCCTGCTCCAGGCCAAGCGCAACCTGGCAGCCGCCGCCATCGAGGCGGAAAAGTACATTTTCTAGTCTGTTGGAGGAGGGGCGGCCCGGCGGCTGTCCCTCCTCCCTGAATCAGTGACATCTCCATGTCTCCGTTGGGCCGGAAGGCCTCTGCCTCTGCATTGCCAAAGATTCCGGCAGCCTGGCGAAGGAGTGGCTGAGTGAGCGGTGTTTGGCTGTCTCCGCGGAGTTGGGCCCCGGCTCTTCCGGCCACTACGACATTCCGATGTCACTGATTCAGGCATACTCCAGAATGGTTCCCATGCGCCAACACACGATTCATACCCCCTACATGGTCGGCGAGGTCCACTGCTACTCGACCGAGATCAACGGGGAGCTGGTGCTGTTCGACACCGGCCCGGCAACGCCGGAAGCCCTGGTGTTTCTCCGGGAGCAGATCGATCTTTCCCGGTTGCGCTATGTTTTTATCACCCACTGCCATGTGGACCACTATGGCCTGGCCTCTGTTCTTGCCGAGCAGACCAGTGCGGAGATCCTTCTCCCCCGCAAGGATGCCATCAAGATTGCCCGGCACGGCGAACGTTTTGCCCATATCGAGCGGCTGATCGGCGATTGCGGCTTTGACGAAGCCTCCACCCGGGGGTTCCGCCGCATCGTTCAGGATGTCCAGATATTTCCCCCTTTTCCCGATCGCTACACCATAGTCGAGGAGTCGGAGATTCCCGCCAGGCTCGGGATCAGCTGGCTCGCCTGTCCGGGACACTCCCAGAGCGACCTGGTCTACCGGATCGGCGACCTGGCCGTCACCGGCGATGTCTTGCTGCGGAACATCTTTCAGGCACCGCTCCTTGATGTGGACCTGGACACCTTCAGCGACCGGTTCCGCAACTACGACGCCTACTGCGGCAGCCTGCTGCATCTGGCCACGCTGCGCGACTGCCGGATTCTTCCCGGCCACCGGGAGTATGTGGCGAGCATTGACGAAACTATTCTCGATTATGTCCGGAAGATGCTGGAACGGGCCGGGCAGGTGAAAAAGTTCGCCGGCAGCGCTTCGCCCCGTGACATTGCCGGCCGGCTGTTCGCCGAGGCGGTCAGCGACGCGTTTTTTACCTATCTCAAGGTGTCGGAAATCGTGTTTATGCGCGATTTTCTGGCCGAACCGGAACGTTTGAGGAAGTCGCTCGAGTTGATCGGGCTCTTCGACCGGGTCGCGGAGCTGTATGCGGCGGTAGCCGATTAGACAGGTAGAGGCAAACCTTGTGTTTGCCAGCTTTTGGGCGATCACAAGGATCGTCCATACGAAAACCGATAAATTCGGAGATTACGATGACTGACCCGCTGTTTCAACCGATAACCATCAACAGAATGACGGTAAAGAACCGGATTTTCATGCCGGCCATGCACATGAACATGGCCGCCAACTACGCGGTAACCGACCGGCTGGTGGAATTCTACGCCGAGCGGGCCCGGGGCGGAGCCGGCATGATCACGGTCGGCTATGCCACCATTGACGAGCGCTCCGGCAACCCCGGCAATATCGGCGCCCACCGTGATGCCTACATCCCTGGCCTGGCCCGGCTGGCCACGGCCATCCGTGACAACGGGGCGCGCTCGTCAGTGCAACTAAACCATGCCGGCCGCTACAATCATTCCATGCTCATGGGGGGAAAACAGCCGGTGGCACCTTCAGCCATCGCGTCGCGTCTGACCAGGGAAACACCGCATGAGCTGGGCATCGAAGAGATCAGGGAGATTGTGGAGAACTTTGCACAGGCGGCCAGGAGGGTCAAGGAGGCCGGCTTCGATGCGGTGGAGGTCCTCTCCGGCACCGGATACCTGATCAGCGAATTTCTTTCTCCGCTCACCAACCACCGCACCGATGAGTACGGCGGCTCTTTCGACAACCGGGTCCGCTTCGGCCTGGAGGTCATCGCTGCGGTCCGGGCCGCTGTCGGGAGCGATTTTCCCCTGCTGGTCAGGATGAACGGCAACGAATTCATGAAGGGGGGGACCAGCCGCCAGGAGCTCCAAGAGTATGCCGTCAGGCTCGCTGCTGCTGGTGTTGACGCCCTCTGCATCAATGTCGGCTGGCACGAGGGGCAGGTGCCGCAGATCGTGACCGAGGTGCCGCGCGGCGTCTTCGCCTATCTGGCCAGGGGGATAAAGGAGCGGGTCCCTATACCGGTCATTGCCAGCCATCGCATCAACGACCCGGCCGTGGCCAGGGAGCTTTTGGCTGACGGTTACTGCGACATGGTTGCCATCGGCCGGGCCCTGATTGCCGACCCACTCTTCCCGGAAAAGGCCCGTGAAGGGCGCGAGGCTGACATCGTCCATTGCGTGGCCTGTGCCCAGGGATGCTTCGACAACCTGTTCAAGATGAAGCCGGTGGAGTGCCTCTGCAACCCTAAGGCTGGCTACGAAAAAGCCAGGGAGATTGTCCGGGCCGAACAGCCCCGCAACGTGCTGGTGGTCGGTGGAGGGGCGGCCGGCATGAGCGCCGCCGTTGCCGCCGCCGAGCGTGGCCACCGGGTAACCCTGCATGAAAAGGGGAACCGGCTGGGTGGGCAGCTGCTCCTGGCCGGGGCGCCGCCGGGAAGGGAAGAGTTTATCGAATTTTCCGCTGACCTGTCGCGGCAGGTGGAGCTGGCCGGCGTTAAGGTCGTGCTCAATTCAATAGTTGACGAGACCTTGCTGGAAGCCCACGCCCCGGATACCGTCATCCTGGCCACCGGAGGAGAGCCGATTGCACCGCCTATTCCCGGCAGCGATCTGCCCCATGTGGTGCAGGCCTGGGATGTGCTGGCGGACAAGGTCGTTACCGGCAGGCGGGTGGTGGTGATCGGCGGGGGCGCGGTCGGCGTCGAAACAGCCCTGCTGTTGGCCGAGAAGGGAACCCTGTCCGGTGATGCCCTGAAATTCCTCCTGGTCCACGGGGCGGAGTCGATCGAGGATCTGTACGGCCTGGCGACCCGCGGCAGCAGGGAGGTTACGGTCATCGAGGTGCTCGATCAGTTCGGGAAAAATTTTGGCAGAAGCACCCGCTGGGGGATGATGCAGGATGTGGAACGCTATGGCGTCAAGACTCTGGCCCAGGCCAAGGTGATCGATATCACCGCCGATGCGGTGAGGGTCGAGGTTGACGGCCGGGTGGAGGCTATCCCGGCGGACAGCGTGGTGCTGGCGGTGGGCACCCGCAGTCACGATCCGCTACGGTCGGCAGCCAATGCCCTGGGGATACCCGTGGCTGTGGTGGGGGATGCGCTGCGGCCGGCCATGGTGTTCGATGCCGTGCATGACGGCTTTGCCGCCGGCCGCGCAATCGGCATGAACTGAGCATTTATTTCAATTATCGACTATTTCAAGGAGAACCGAACATGAAAGCACTCTTTACAGTGATGATCGCAATCATGCTGGCTTTGCCGGTCCAGGCCCAGGAAGTGGCCGGCGTCAAGCTGGACAAGACGGTGACCGTCAACAACCATACGCTGAAACTGAATGGCTACGGCATCCGCAAGAAATTCTTCGTCAAGGTGTATATCGGCTCGCTCTACTCTGAAAACAGGCTGCCCAGCGCAACCGAGGCGCTGAAAGACTCAGGCGGCAAGTTGATCCGGATGAATTTCCTCCACTCAAAGGTTGAGAAGGAGAAGATTATTGATGCCTTCAGCGAAGGGTTTGCCAACAATGCGCCTGACATGGTCACCTCTGGGGAAGCGAAGAAATTCCTCTCCCTGTTCTCGGCTGATTTCAACCGTGGCGATGTGGTGGACCTGACCCTTGGCGGCGACGGCATGGTGTCGGCCCGGCACAACGGCAAGGCCCTGGGGAACATCGCCTCGGTACGACTGGCCAAGGCGGTGCTGGCTATCTACCTTGGCGACAAGCCTGCCGATGATGCGCTTAAAAACGGGATGCTGGGGAAGTGACACAAGTCTGAGGCGAAAGGGGTGAGCGTATGCCTGAGTTAGATGAACTGCAACTGATCAAAAGCGATCTGAGCGACGGTGTCCTGACCATCCGCTTCAACCGGCCGGAGAAGAGGAACGCCCTGAACCTGGCCATGTACAGCGCCCTTTGCGAAGGGTTGCGCCTGGCCGATGGCAATGATGCCGTGCGGGCGGTGCTGATCGCCGGCAGCGACGGCTGCTTCACCAGCGGCAACGACCTGACCGATTTCATGACCGCGCCCCCCACCGGTGCCGACAGCCCGGTCATGGCGTTTCTCCATGCCATCAGCACTTTCAGGAAGCCGATCGTAGCGGCGGTGACCGGCAGCGCGGTGGGGATCGGCGTCACCATGCTGCTTCACTGCGACCTGGTCTATGCCGCTGCCGGCGCTGTTTTCCAGCTTCCGTTCGTCAACCTGGGACTCTGCCCCGAGGCTGGCTCCTCGCTGCTGATTCCACGGTTGATGGGGCACCAGCGGGCGGCGGAGCTGCTATTGCTTGGGGAGCCGTTTTCCGCCGAGCAGGCGTGCCATGCCGGCCTGGTGAACGGGGTCTGCCCGGACACTGAACTGCTGGCCATCGCGCGCCAAAAGGCCCTGCAGCTGGCGGCCCAGCCCGCCGCTGCCGTACGCCTGACCAAGGAACTGCTTAAGCGGGATTATGCCGCTGACTTGCAAAAGACAATTGCCGACGAGGGGGCACACTTCATGGCCCGTCTGAAATCACCGGAAGCGGCCGAAGCGCTGCGGGCGTTTATGGAGAAAAGGAAGCCGGATTTTACAAAATTTGCCTGACGTCTATTGAAAAACAGCCATCTCGCCGCCGTCCTCGAAAGCCATCTTGTGCGGGTGCGACGATCTGACTATTTTTGAACAGTCTTTGTAAGACCAGTGTCGATCGGTGTGCTGGCCGCTTGCAATTTGCAAGTGAAAAGCGTACATTGATTTGCATGGAAAACAAAGCCAGCTCCTTCCCAAAAGAATTCCGTTCACCATGTCCCATAGCCTGTGTCCTCGACATCCTGGGGGACAAATGGACCCTGCTCGTAATCCGGGACCTTTTCCTTAACAAGCATCGCTACAGCGAGTTTATCGAATCTCCCGAGGGGATACCGACGAATATCCTGGCGGACAGGCTCAAGCGGCTCGAAGCTGCCGGCCTCGTCAGCCGACAGCTTTACCAGTCGAATCCGCAGCGTTCGGAGTATTTTCTTACCCCCATGGGAACCGAGCTGAAACCGGTGCTCAGCTCCATGCTGCAATGGGCGCAGCGACACATCCCCGATGTGCGGCTGCCGAAGGGATATCAGAAAGCAGAAATCCCCGCGGAGGCGTAGCAGCGCTACGCCGCACAAGGGGGCTTTCGAGGACGGCGGCGAGATGGCTGTTTTTCAACAACCTGCTAGACCCCCTGGTTGAACACGCACGAGGTCCCCTTCGGGTTGAAGCATTTGTTGCAGGAAATGCAAAGTGCCCGGCTGCGGTCTCCACCCCTCCAGCGCTCTATCAGGGCGCTTTCGCGTATCAGCGGCCTGCTGAGCGACACCGCCATGATACTGCTCTCCCTGACCAGTTCGGACATGGTTTCGAAATCGCGGTTTCCCCCCACAACGATAACCGGGATCGGTAGTTCCCGGGCGAGCTGTTCCGCATACCGCCGGAAATATCCCTCTTCCTTGCGAGCCGGGCTCTCATTCGGCCTCGAAGAGAAGCTTCCGCCGCTGACCTCGATGGCGTCGATCCCCAGCTCGGCCAGTCTTGCGCATACAAAGCGGCACTCCTCGAAAGTCATCCCCTGTTCCATGAAGTCTTCGCAGTTGATCTTGATCAGCACCGGGTAATCAGGCCCAACCTTTTCCCTGATTGCCTGGCAGGTCTCGAAGAGAAGCCGTCCACGGTTCTCGATGGAGCCGCCATACTCGTCGCTGCGCCGGTTGTAGTAAGGGGTGAGGAATTTGCTCAGCAGGTAGCCGTGCGCCGCGTGTAGCTGCACTCCGTCGAAGCCGGCCCGCTTTGCCCTGAGCGCACCCCGGGCAAAATCCTCCCTTATCCGGTCGATATCCGCCCTGCTCATCTCCTGAGCTGTTATCTTGTAGGCTAGGTCCTCCACGACACTGGGCCCCCAGGCCGATTTCACGCCGGCATGGGCATGGTGCTGCGTGCCCATGCACGCGAGTTGGAGGATTATGGCAGCCCCATGGCGATGAGCCGTGTCGGTCATGATCCGGTATTCGGGGATGAAGGAATCATCGTGAATGGCCATCTGGCGGCCCATGAGCTGCTCCGCGTCGCTGACCGAGGTGAGGCCGGTGATGATCGTGCCGACTCCACCCCTGGCAAGATCTTCGTAAATCTTGTAGAGCCGCGGCGTCGGGTGCCCGTTTCCGTCGGCACATCCGTCGTAGGTGGCGGAGCGGACAAAGCGGTTTTTCAGCTTCATCCCGGCGATTTCGATTTCGTCGAACAGGGTCTTCATGTCGTTTTCTCCTTGGGGATTATTGTATAAAAAATAGTCAGAGCGCTTCCACCCGGCACGGGACATAACGGTGCATCGGCGTGCCGAACCGGTCCCGGTGGGTGTTTCTGGTCAGCCGGTTCACGTTGACGCCGTGGGCCTTCCTGTCGTAGACGAGCCCGAAACCGTGGGGGATGGCGACATGCCCCTGGCGGGCCGTATCCGTAATCTCCAGCTCGATCTCCTCCGATCCCGCCTCCGTCGTGATCCTCACCCGCTGGCCATCCAAAAGATGCAACGCTTCGGCGTCGGCCGGGTGCATGGCCAGGGTGCAGGGGCGCATCCCCTTGTTCCACTCCGGATTCCTCATCAGGGTGTTGGCATTCATGGAGGTGTGGCGGCCGGCCATGAGCACCAGCGGAAATGCGGGGTCCGGCGCAAGGGCCAGCTCTTCCCGGGCTGCGTCTATGGCTGCCAGTTCATCGATGAGTTCGGGGATGTGCATGTTGATCCTGCCATCTTCCGTGCGCAGCTCCTCCATGTTTCGGTCCGGGTCCAGGCGGCCGATTGCAATCCCTTCCGGGTGGTCGGTCAAGGTGCGGAAAATCGTTTCTGCAAGGGTAAAGTCCGCTGGAAAGCCTGCCCTTGCCGCATTTTCCCGGAACGATTTCGGCGTGTTCTGGAGAAGCCCCCAGAGAAGCGACTTGTGTACCGACCCCATGGCCTTGCCCAGCGTCTTGCCGAGCACAAATGGTATGTTCTTGAGCGCGGCAGGCTCTGTCATGGCGTATTGCATCAAGGCCTTGCCGAAGGGAGCAGTCCCGGCTGCCGCGGCCTGGTGGAGACTCTCCGGAATCGGCGGGACGATCCCCAGGCGGTCCGCGAGGCGAAGATAGATTTCGCCGGACTCCAGCGGCTCCCCTTCGGGTTCAACCACCGGCTGGCGCATCTGAAAGTAGACCTCGGGATAGGTTACGGCGAAGAACGTTCCGTCATGGGATTCGTAGCCCGATCTGATCGGCAGGACATAATCTGACATGGCCGCCGTCTCCGTCATGGCGACCTCCACGGTCACCAGCAGGTCGAGCCGCTTGAACGCCTCTTCATAGGCCTGGGTGTCGGCATAGGAACGGAGCGGATTGGAGCCGGACACGATGACCGCTCGGAGCCGGTCGGGGTGATCCGTCATGATCTCTTCCGGCATGATATTGGGGGAGAAGGTACCGAGTACCGGTGCCAGGCCGCTGGCCACGGCGTGCCAGGTCTTGGGATTGGACTCGTCGGAATGCCCTCCCAGCGGCATGAGATGGCCGGGGAAGACATTTCCGCCTCTGGTGCCGATCCTGCCGCAGATGGCGAGGAGGATCGTTGCGAGGTAGGAGGAAACCGCGCTGTGGCGGTTCATGAATATCCCCAGGTCATACCGGAGCGAGGATTTGCGGGTGGCGAAGAGCCTGCTCACCTCCGTCACCCGTCCAAAGTCCAGCTCGCAGACCTTGACCGCCGCCTCTGCGTCGAAATCCAGGAACAGCGACCTGACCCGGTCGAATGCCGAGGTGTGCGCTGCCAGGTATTCCCTGTTTTCCCAGCCGTTCCGCAGGATAATGGCGATCATTACCCTCAAGAGCAGGGCGTCGGTGCCGGGACGGATCGGGAGGTGGAGATCGGCGATCTTCGCCGTCTCCGATTTCCTAGGGTCAACCACGATGAGGAGCTTGTCCGGATCACGGGCAAGACGCTGCAGCTCCTTCGGCGCCTGGGGGATTTGGTGGCTCTGCATGCCGTTCCAGCCGATAACGAGAAGGAGCTCCGTCTCCGCCACGTCCGGGACATCGTGGAAGCTCTGCCGGCCGAAGGTGCGGCCGTTCACCCAGAAATAGCCGGAAAACTCCTGGGCCAAGGCGCTGTAGTGGTACTGGGACCCCAGCCCCCGGAGCAGGCGCAGGGCAAAGGCGGCCTCGAAATGGCTCCCCTGGCCGCCGCCCCCCATGAAGGCGAAGGAGCGCGGGCCATGGCTATCCACCACCGTTTTGAGCTTTTCGGCGATCTCATCTATGGCCTGCTCCCAGGAGATCCGCGCAAAGCCGCTTCCGACCCGTTTCAGTGGGTATTTGAGCCGATCGGCGTTATGCTGGAAATTGGCGATATTCATCCCTTTGCGGCAGAGATACCCCTGGCTCTTGCCGTTGGACCTGTCCCCCCGCACCTTGACGATGCGGTTGTTTTCAACCATCACCTCCAGGCCGCAGTTCTGGGCGCAGAGCACGCAGCCGGTCTTTTTCCATTCGCCCATCGCTTTCCCCTCCGTCTCCCTTTTTAGA
>JAJZTK010000147.1 GCA_021849045.1 Deltaproteobacteria bacterium
TTCCGATCTAAGGCCCGACCCATCCGCCGGAGTTTTACAAAAAACTTTGGGAGACCATCCTTTCAGGGTGCGAGTGGTACGGGGAGTTTCACAATCGCCGCAAAGACGGCAGCCTTGTGTGGGTAATGGCCTCCATTTCGCCGATCTTCGATGAAAAAGGGGTCATTACCCATTTCGTGGGGGTTAGGGAGGAAATCCAAAAGCAGAAGCAGCTCCAGGAGGAGCTAGCCAATATCGCGCAACTTGAGAAAGTCGCCCGGGATCGAGCCGAACAGGCGAACAGTGCCAAGAGCGAGTTTCTGGCCAGTATGAGCCATGAGATCCGCACTCCCCTCAATGCGGTTATCGGCATGAGCGACCTTCTGGCGGAGACCAGTCTTGATGCTGAACAGTCGGGGTATCTCTCGGTTATCAATTCAGCGGGCGAGACGTTGCAGGGGCTGATCGATGACATCCTCGACCTGTCCAAGATCGAAGCCGGCATGCTGCGGCTGGATTCTACCCCCTTTGATCTGCGAGAGTCAGTAAGGCAGCTGACAGACATTATCTCATTGAAAGCGTCCATGAAGGGGGTAACGTTTTCCTCCGCTGTAAACTCCGATATTCCTGATTGGCTCATGGGCGACTCCCTGCGGTTGCGTCAAGTGCTGATTAACCTGGTTGGGAATGCCGTGAAATTCACCGACAGAGGAGGAAGCGTTTCTCTTGTGTTGGAGCCGGTCCGGAGCTCTGATACTGACGTGCTCATTAAATTTACCGTGACTGATACCGGCATCGGCATCGCACCGGAAAAGCTCGGCACAATATTCGATAATTTCAGCCAGGCCGATTCATCGACGACCCGGCGCTATGGCGGGACAGGTCTCGGGCTGGCCATTTCCAGGCATCTCGTGGGGATGATGGGTGGTGAGGTCGCAGTGGAAAGCATCCCCGGGAAGGGGAGCTGTTTCCACTTTACGGTGCAGTTCGCCATTTCGAGCGAGGCGGCTGGAGAGCATCAGCAGAGACCCCCCACGGAAGATATGCATGGCAGGCCACTCTCCATTCTGATCGTTGACGACAACCAGGCGAATCGTGCCGTACTGACCGCATATTTCCGTCGCACCGAGCATACGGTTGAGTGTGTCGAGAATGGCGAAAAGGCTCTCGAAAAGATCAAGGGGGGCGGATTTGACCTGGTTTTCATGGATATGGAGATGCCGGTCATGGATGGCTACACTGCGACACGCCTAGTTCGGGAATGGGAGGAGGAAACCGGCCGCGATCCGTTGCCGGTGATAGCGCTAACCGCCAATGCCCTCAAAGAGGATCGGTTGAGAAGCCTTGATGCCGGCTGCACGGTTCACCTGACCAAGCCAATCAAGAAGAAAAGGTTCCTGGAAATTGTGGCGGAATACGGGCGGTATCAGGACAGCGAGGCTCCGGGCGATACGAAGAGTGAACCAGCAATGGGTGCGGGGAGCTCGGCAGGGAAAATAACGGTAGTCTGCGACGCTGACCTTGAAGACCTCATACCCGGTTACCTGGAGGACCGGAAGGTTGAATGCCAATCCGTCAAAAATCTTGCGGTTAATGGAGATTTCGGGATGGTTCGTACAACCGCACACGGCATGAAGGGGTCGGGTGGCAGCTATGGTTTCCCGAAGATATCGGAAATTGGCAGGGATATGGAGATTGCCGCCGGCAAGGGCAATCTCGACGATGTATTGAAACAGATTGATGCCCTTGATGCCTATCTGCAGGCAGTTGAAGTCCGTTATGGCGAGTGAGGGACAGATGCATCCCGAGTTGCGCCTGCGTGCCGTTATCCCGCCGTTCTGAACATAATGACTTCGGCCTCCGTCACTGTCTCACCTTCCAGTTCAATTATCCCCCGCACATCAATAAGCCGGCGCCGGTCGCGGACGATCTCGCCGATTACCGTTATCTCGGTACCGGTTGGGACCGGTTTGCGGTAGCGCAGGCGCATTTCGCTGGTTACCACCTGTAGTCCCCTGGCCATGCAGGCCTGGGCGCATATCTCGTCCAGCAGGGCCGAGAGGATGCCGCCATGGACTATCCCCTGCCATCCCTGGAAATGCTCCGGAATCCGGACGCGGGTCTCGGCCCGGCCTTTCTCCGGGTCGGTAGTGAAAACGGCGTGAAGCCCGATGGGGTTGTGATCGCCGCAGATGAAGCAGTGGTTGTCGTCGTTTACCTGCAATTGGGTCTCCTGTAGTTTGTTGATGTTGCTCTCTGTAATCCAGTAGGTCTGCTTGTGCTGGGCGCGGGTCAGTTCCGCCAGCCGGCTTTCAGCGGCGGCGCGGCAGGCAAAGGTGCCGATCATGAACCGGTTGCCGTTGTCGTCCTGGCGCCAGAGTTCGAAGGCGTTTTGATTTTCGTACACTCAGTAAGCCCAATAGGGGCCGGTGCCCAGGCTGGAGCTTTTTCCCTCGATCCCCACAAAGACAGAGCGGCCATAGAAGAAGGGAAGGCCCCAATCAAAGTAGCTGCCAAAACCCGGTCCGCCGATTTGAGAAAATGCACTATTTGAGGTGCTGAACAAAGTATTTGCATTATCTATTGTGAATGAGACCGTAGAGCTTTTCGACCTGTTTTTATTGTAATTGACCGCCGTAAGCGACAATGGTGATGTCGGGCTGTACCAATCCTGATTGGAAGTGAGAGGAATATAGGTTGGCGAGTCGAAAAAAAGCCCGTTTGACCCGCTGTCGATGAAGCTGGTGTAGGTGCTTCCTGCGTAGTCCGTTGAGATATACCTGACTCCGTGATCGCAAGTTCAGTAATTTGATTTTACCAGTCGTAACCATTTGAAGTTCTTTGACAATTGAGCTATTTTGCTACGCAACAAAACTCACCCGGCAGGTGAATCCATGAAGCGTTTCCAGATTGAGCAGTCCGACGAAGAGTTCTACACGTCCCATTCCGGCCTCGCTCTTGTCGGGCTTGGGGTAAACCGTTTCACCACGTTGGTGTCTGCCCTTGCCAAGGCAGTTCCTTCTGACGATGTCATATCCCACGGGGACGTCATCAAGAGCTACTGCGGGATTCTGGCTCAGGCCAAGAGCGACTTCGTCGCCGTGGAGCAGTATCGTGGCGACGATTTCTTTCGCGAATCCCTGGGAAACCGCCATGTCTCTTCCGAAGGCACCATGCGCCAGCGCATGGATGAGCATGCCGCCAGCTTCCTCCCTATTGTCTCCTGGGCTTCCGTCGAATTTCTGGAGAACACGAAGGCTCCCCTGACTCCACTTGCCACCGGTCACATCTCTTTGGATATCGATGGATTCGTCATGGACAACTCCGGCAGCAAGAAGGAGAAGGTCGCCCCGACCTACCGAAAAGTTGACGGATATCTGGCCCTGCCGGCGTATCTCGGTGCCGAGGGGTGGTTGGTCAATCTCCACCTTCTGAGCGGTTCGCAGCACCCACAGAAGGAGTTCATCCCTTACATCCGCGAGACGCTCGCCCGAGTCCGCCAGTTCTGCTCCAAGAAGCTCCTTGTGCGTGCCGACTCGGCACATGATGCCATGGACAACTTGGTGGAGCTCTCCCGTCACCGGAAGGTGGACTGGATCATTAAGTGGAACCCCCGAAAACAGGACTGTGGCGCATGGACGAAACGGGCATTTGCCGAGGGAACCGTTACGTCGCCGCGTCCCGGCAAGCGGGTAGCCATCTTCAGCGTGAAAGAGAAGCACGGCATCACCGATGAGAACGGCAAACAGCAAACACTCCCGTTACGCCGGGTCATGAGAGTCACTGAGCGGACCATAGACAAAAAGGGGCAGCCGCTTCTTGTTCCAGACATCGAGCTTGAAGGGTGGTGGACCAGCCTGACTGTTGCCGAGGAAGAGGTTATCGAGCTCTACAGGGGCCATGCCGTCTGCGAGCAGTACCATGCCGAGATCAAGACCGACATGGATCTGGAACGCCTGCCATCGGGCAAATTTGCCACCAACCAGTTGGTCATGGCCTGCGGCGCTCTGGTGTACAACATCCTGCGCTTCATCGGCCAGATCGGCCTGGTGACCAACCAGGGGATTATCCGCCATGAAGCCAAACGGAGAAGACTCAAGACCGTCATTCAGGAATTGATCTACTTCGCCGGCAGACTGATCGCCACCGGCAGACGGCTGAAGCTGCGGTTCAGCCGCCATGTGCGCGCCCATGCCGAGACATTTGCCAGGATGTACGAGAGGCTGGCTTTTGGTTAACGGAAAGACCGAGACAGGAGCGGCAGATCACGGGGGCAACCGCAAGGGCGCCCGTGGTTCGGCACGCCCTGAAACCAGCAAAAGGGGTAGCAAAACGGCTCGATTGTCAGAGAGCAAGGGTTACAGGCTAATTTAGGCGGCCAATTTCTTGGAAACCGGGGAGGCGGGAATCCCAAACACCCCCCCGCTCCCATGAACTACAAGTACAGGCAAAGCTACGTCACGGATTCAGGATATAGCCACTGGCGCTGGTTTGCAAGGCAGTCACAGTAGATGCCGGCGTGTTGTTTGTCTGGGTGCCGATGCCGAGGATCAGCTTGCCGGTAGCTGTCTTTGCTTTGCCGGTTGGAAGACTTTGCATCTGAACAATAATACCGTTGTTGTAATCCGAGCTGAGATGGGCTACGGGGTTTTGCACCTGGCTCGCTATGGGAACGGCAATACCGGTGCAGTTTGAGCCGTTGCAGGTGAAGTACGGAACGTCATCGTTGCCGTTATTATCGCTTGATTCGCATCCCGATCCGCAGTCTTCGGCAAAGAGGCCGACACCGAGTATTCCGTTATATCCAGCCACCGTTGGGCTTGCATCCAAAATTACGTTCGATGGGTTGCAAACGCCTGGGATAGATGATGAAGCGTAGGTAGGATCGATAACTTGAATGGGGATGTTGCTTGCGGTTTCGCCTCCGAGTTTGACATCAGCCCACTTTACGGGCCCCCAGGTTGCGGAGCCGTCCAGATATGGCACGCATTCGGCAATGGGTGCCGAACCAACTGTTACCTGATTTAGAGAAAGTCCGGCGACCTGGCTCGTGTTGAATAGTCGGAGGCCATAACTGCCGGTGTCCAGGAGAACGTTGCCGACAACCTGGCATATTCCCGTGTCGGGGTTGCAGACCGTGACGCTGACTGTCGGTTTGTTTATGTAATACTGGTCATTGGGAACGGTAATGGCAACGACGTTTGGCGAAGTGTCGATGTCAACCGGAGCCGCCGAGTCGCTCGACCCGCCACCGCCGCCGCAACCTGCTATCAGACCAACGAGCAGAACGAAAGTAACGAGCTTATTTGATTTCATCGATATTAACTCCATTGGGGATCAATGAGGGTACGTAAGCCTTCCCTTGCAGGTTGCGCATGTGCCCCCATCTTTCGACAACCACCTTGTCGGAACTTACCCTGGAACGCCGTTGGCCCCGCTGACGCTTTGCCTGGCCCAACGCCTGCCTGTACCCGGACGTATAGGACCCCAGAATCGGCGTAAGGTCGGGGTGGGAAACCCCGTTCCAGGCAACGGCAAACACAATGCCAGAAGGGGTTATGTATTCCCGTACGTTGGTCGCGCCGGTTTTGATCTCCTGAACCGTATAACCACTGCGGGCGGCGGTTGTCGTCTGGGATGCTGCGGATGCCTTGCGAGCGGCTGAAACCGGAGTGGCCCTTTCGCCGAGGGCGGCTTCAGCCCGACTGGTGAATATGAACGGCGCCATTACAAGGCCTGGAACCAGGGTCAGGGCAATAAGTCGAAGTCTCATATCAGACCAACTCCTTTCGGGTGTGAAAACCAAATTCGTATTATTTTCCCATTCCAGCACCGGTGTGTCCAGTAAATCATGGCAATGTGGACGAAGGTGCGGTGTGAATGCTTGCACAAACAGCTTATTCACGGGACAATTGCCTAAATAGGTAAGCCCATTTCCGAGAGGTCCCCATGAGCTACGTCCTTGCCCTTGACCAGGGCACTACCAGTTCCCGTGCCATTGTCTTTGACAGCACCGCTTCTATCCGTGCCATCGCCCAGCGGGAATTCCGCCAGATATTTCCCAGGCCCGGCTGGGTGGAGCACGATGGCCGCGAGATCTGGGCCACCCAGGTTGGGGTGGCGGCCGAGGCCCTTTCCCTGGCCGGCATAACCCCCCGGGAGGTGAAGGCCATCGGCATCACCAACCAGCGGGAGACGACGCTCCTGTGGGACCGCCGGAGCGGCGAGCCGCTCCACAATGCCATCGTCTGGCAGGACCGCCGCACCGCCGAACTCTGCGACCGGCTCAAGGCGGACGGCCTGGAGCCGCTGTTCCGGGAAAAGACCGGCCTTGTTCTGGATGCCTACTTTTCCGGCACGAAGCTGGCCTGGCTGCTGGACAACGTGCCCGGCGCCCGCCAGCGGGCCGAAGCGGGGGAGCTGGCCTTCGGGACGGTGGACTCCTGGCTGGTCTGGAACCTGTCTGGGGGAAGGCTTCACATAAGCGATGCAAGCAACGCCTCCCGAACGCTTCTCTTCAACATCACCACCCTTGACTGGGACGACGAACTGCTGACGGTCCTCGGCATTCCCCGGGCCGTTTTGCCCAGGGTGGTGGATTCCAGCGCAATTTACGGAGAGACTGCCGGGGATCTCTTCGCGGCGGCTATCCCTATTGCCGGCATGGCCGGCGATCAGCAGTCGGCCCTCTTCGGCCAGGCCTGCGGCACTGCCGGCATGGCGAAAAACACCTACGGCACCGGCTGTTTCCTGCTGATGCACTGCGGTGAGCGCCCGGTGGTGTCCCGGCGCAACCTCCTTACCACTGTGGCTTGGCAACTTGGCGGACGTGCTGAATACGCCCTGGAGGGGAGCGTGTTCGTTGCGGGCGCCGCGGTGCAGTGGCTGCGGGACGGCCTTGGCATCATCCGCTCCTCCGGCGAGGTGGAGGCCCTGGCGGCCAGTGTCCCGGACAGCGGCGGCGTCTGCCTGGTGCCGGCCTTCACCGGTCTCGGCGCTCCACACTGGGACCCATACGCCCGGGGGACCATCGTCGGCATCACCCGCGGCACCACCGCCGCCCATATCGCCCGGGCCACCCTGGAGAGCATCGCCTTCCAGAGCGCCGACCTCCTCACCGCCATGGAGGGGGATTCCGGCATCAGCCTGGCAGAGCTTCGGGTTGACGGCGGCGCCACCGCCAATGGCCTCCTGATGCAGTTCCAGGCCGACCTCCTGGGGGTGCCCGTGGTGAGGCCCAGGATCAGCGAGACCACGGCTTTGGGGGCTGCCTACCTGGCAGGCCTGGCGGTCGGCATGTGGCGCGACCGGCAGGAGATTGCCGGCCACTGGCAGGTGGATCGGATATTTACTCCCGCCATGGGACGGTCGGAGGCGGCAGATCTGAGGGGGAGGTGGGAGCGGGCGGTGGAGCGGGCCCGGGGCTGGGAGGCGCCATGACGCGAGCGGAGCTTTTGCAGCGGCTGGAGAGCGAGAAAAACTGGGACCTGCTGGTAATCGGCGGTGGCGCCACCGGCCTTGGCGTTGCGGTTGAGGGGGCAAGCCGCGGTTACCGGACGCTGCTTCTGGAGCGTGACGACTTCGGCAGCGGCACGTCCAGCCGGAGCACCAAACTGATTCACGGCGGGGTCCGCTACCTCCAGCAGGGGAACATCTCCCTGGTGCTCGAAGCCCTCCACGAACGGGGGGTGCTGATCCGGAACGCCCCGCACCTTGTCCATAACCTCTCTTTCGTGGTGCCGCTTTACGACTGGTGGGAGGGGCCCTTCTACGGCATCGGGCTGAAACTGTACGATATGCTGGCCGGCAAGCTCGGCTTGGGGCCTTCCCAGCTTCTCTCCCGGGACGAAACTCTGCAGCGCATCCCAACGGTTGAACCGTCCGGGTTGCGGGGCGGGGTGATCTACCACGACGGTCAGTTCGACGATGCCCGGCTGGCCGTGGCGCTTGCCCGCACCTGTGCCGATCTGGATGGCGTTCCCCTGAACCGTTTCGAAGTATCCGGCCTGCTCAAGAGCGGGGGCCTGATTCGAGGCGTGGCGGCCATTGATCGGGAGAGCGGCCGTGAATACGAGATCGAGGCGCGGGCGGTGGTTAATGCCACCGGTCCGTTCTGCGATGCCCTGCGGCAATTGGACGAACCCGGCGCGCACCCGATCATCGCCCCGAGCCAGGGTGTGCATCTGGTCCTCCCCCAGGATTTCCTCCCCGGCGACAGCGCCATCATGGTTCCCCACACCGATGACGGGCGGGTGCTCTTTGCCGTACCCTGGCATGACCGCGTCATAGTCGGCACCACCGATACACCTGTGGACCGGGTCATGGCCGAGCCGCGTCCTCTGGCGCAGGAGGTGGAGTTCCTGCTGGAGCACGCGGGGCGCTACCTTTCCCGTGATCCCGGCACGGCAGACATCCTGAGCGTCTTTGCCGGTCTGCGCCCCCTGGTGAAAGGTGGAGATGCGGCCAATACCGCGGCACTGTCCCGCGATCACACCCTGCTGGTCTCTGCCGGCGGACTGCTCACCATTACGGGCGGCAAGTGGACCACGTACCGAAAGATGGCCGAAGATACGGTGACCAGTGCCGCCAGGCTGGCCGGCCTGGAAGAGCGGCCATCGAGAACTGCCGAGCTTCCCATCCATGGCTGGCTCCCCGGGCCTGACGCTGCCGGCGAGTGGTTCATGTACGGAACCGACGGGGCCGGTCTTGGGGAGTTGTGCGCTGCAAGGCCGGAGCTGCATAGGCTGATTCATCCCCGCCTGCCGTACCGTCTGGCCGAGGTGGTGTGGGGGGTACGCCACGAGTGGGCGAGAAGTCTCGAGGATCTGTTAAGCCGCCGTACCAGGGCGTTGATACTCGATGCCCGCGCCGCTAAAGAAGCGGCACCGGCGGTGGCCGCCCTGATGGCGGACGAACTGGGGCGCGACGAACAGTGGCAGGCGGAAGAGGTTGCGGCTTTCAATGCCGTGGCCGCTGGCTATCTCCCGTAATTCGAGGTGCATCCTTAAATTCTTGGAACAACGCTTCGGTTTGTCCGTTTATATACGAAAAAAGGCCAGCCCCTGCGGACTGGCCTTTCTTGTGCCTTGAACGGTATTTTCCTATTTTTTCTTCTTGTCGGCCTTCGCATCAATGGTAGCGGCTTTCATGGTGTACTGCACCGTTGCCTTCGAGCCTACTTTCAGATCGCCGGTAACCTTGGTGTCCTTGTCCTTGGCGATTTCCCACTTTTCTTTCCCCTTTTGGATGACGATCATGTTGTCCTTCACTTCAAGGACGGGCCCCGTGGCCTGATAGGTCTTGGTGCCGGCAAAAGCCAGGGACGAGGCGAGCATCAGGGCGGCGGTGAGCAGTGCGGTGCGTTTCATGGGTTTCCTCCTTGGTGTCGTGAAGTTGAAATGTATGGTTTTTAACGATACTCCATAAGGTTACGTTGTCAATTGGAGGGAGTTACTTTATCGCGACCGGCGGGGGTGAAGATGCGGCAACCGGCGCACCGGCCAATCGGCTGATCATGTAAAAGAAGAAAGTTGCCGAACGAGGGGAGGGGGATGACAGGTTCTTGTTATTCAGGCATAGAAAAGTGTGAAAAAGATAAATCTGTCCCGAATTTACGTCCTGGTGTCCTCCCTTAGGCGGATGAAATAACCTTTAAGAATTTCTCCCGGTTGACCTTGAGTCTGAATTGGCTTATTAAGTGTGTATACGCTTGGCGATTATTGAAGTTGGTGGTCAGGGCTTTTTATTGTGGCTGAGGCTCTCCTGACGCCTGTGGCCAGTAATGTGATTGGAGGCAATTTCAGGTGTTGCCCTCGTTGAAGCATCTCCATGTTACCTGCGCCATCATCGAACGTGACGGCCTCGTTCTTGCCGCCCAGCGGAGCACCGCAATGAGCTTGCCTCTCAAGTGGGAGTTTCCCGGTGGCAAGATCGACCCCGGTGAATCGCCCGAAGAATGCCTCCGACGGGAGCTTGTGGAAGAGATGGGAATCCACGTGTCCGTCGGTAAACACCTCCCCCTCAGCACCCACCATTATCCAACCTTCACCGTCACGCTCCATCCATTTGTCTGCTCCATCCAATCTGGTGAAATCGTCCTCCACGAACATGCTGCCGTAACCTGGCTCTCCCCGGAAGAACTAAACGCACTCGATTGGGCTGAGGCCGATGTGCCGGTGATTGAATCGTACCGGCTTGCGTGCCGGATGAGTAAGGATTATGGATGAGACCGCTGAGTACACTGCCGGTTTTACCGGTAAAAGAGAGGCTCTAAGCGTAGAAAATGAGTTATTTTGGGACAAATTAGATGATAATCCAGGTGGTTAGCTTGGTCCGACCCCGTATCCCGTTGGTTCAGACCCAGGTGGTCAACCACCATAATATTTTCAATTCCGCGCTGGTTCAGGCCATGTACAACAGCGCTGCCGATCAGGCCGGCGCCCCCGGTTACGATGATCATGGTGTTCTC
>JAJZTK010000148.1 GCA_021849045.1 Deltaproteobacteria bacterium
ACGCTTCATGGATTTCACCTGCCGGGTGAGATTTTGCTGGCTGGCAGAATAGCATAATTATCAAAGAACTTCGATATGTTAGAAGCTGATTGGAGCAATTTTATGTATGTAGCGTCACGGAGTCAGGGGATAAAAACAACATTCGGATGGGGCAGATTGGCAACGTCGGTCGGCAGCAAAGAAATCCCTTTTCCTAAACCGATCATCCCCAGGATTTCTATGATTGAGCTGGCTATGTAGGAAAATTTGGGGGCAAACCCGGCTTGCATGCAGACTTTAGCAATTTTCTTGTTCCTACTCGGAAATTTCTTTTCAGCATACCCAATGAAATCTTCATCCACTAATTCTTTGAGGTCCAGTGCTGCCCGTTGAGCAAGTCGATGTTTTCCCGGCAGCACCACTTCAAACTCAAATTTCTTTATCGGAATCGTCTCAAATTCATCGTCTATCTGTTCACGCTGATTGCCAAAGAACGCGACATCTATCTCCCTGGTTCGAAGTGCATCAATCTGATCCGCCGGACTCAGTTCATGTACCCGAACTTCGAGTTCAGGGTGCTCTTCGGAAAGTTTGGAGAGGGAACTGCCGAGAAAGGAACTGAGTGAGGGGAGTATGAAGCCGACGTTGAGTGTAGTCGGCCCGGCGGAGGCACGCCTTACTGAATCCAGGGCGTTTCGACACTCATTCAGGATCTGGCGGGAATGGCGCAGAAACGCTTCACCGGCCGGAGTCAACTTTAGACCGTCCCAATGACGGGTAAAGAGTTTTGCTTGAACCTCTAATTCCAGCTCACGAATGATGCGGCTGATGGCAGGCTGTGTGATGTTCAGCCTGGTCGATGCCCGTGTCAGGTTCAGTTCGTCGGCCGCTGCCACGAAGTATCTGATATGCCGAAGTTCCATGGACAACGCTATAACTTTTTCTTATGGCAAGTCAACAAAAATCCTGGATCGACTTAATGAAGCGACAGAGATAACGTAAATCATCTCGCGAGCGGAAAGAACAGGCGATTCAAACACCAAAGGGAGGAGGAAGGCCAATAATGGGTTTAGAAGGGTTCCAACCTTATCATCCAGACGCGGCGGCGCTCTATCGGAGCCGTCGCTGGTGGCTCGGCATGACCATGGGGGACATGTTCGACAAGGCCTGCGATCTTTACCCCGGCAAGGTCGCCGTGGTCGGCAGTGGGGTACGGTACACTTTTGCCGAGTTACGACAGGTTGTGGACACTCTGGCGTTCAATCTTCTGGCCGAAGGATTCAAGCCGGAGGATCGGGTGCTCCTGCAGCTCCCCAACTGGCCAGAGTTTGCCATCGCCTACTTCGCGCTGCAAAAGGCAGGGCTCATCCCGGTCCTGCTCACCGTCAACCACACTGCACGCGAAGTCTCCCACCTGCTGAGACTTACCGAACCCGCTGGCTGGATTCTCCCGACCGGTTACCGGAGCGTCCCGGACTACGAAGCGGTGGTGCAGGAGATCCGGAAGGAAACCGCGAGCGTTGGAAAGGCGATCTTCGTGGGTCGGGAACCGAAGATGTCGGGGCTCAGCCTCCATGAGCTTCTAGTTCCCCGGACACCCGAGGCGGAGGTCAGGGCCGCCCTGGAGCAGGTCCGGCCGGATCCCGGCGCGGTCTGTCAACTCCTCCCTTCCGGAGGCACCACGGGGCTTCCCAAGTGCGCACCCCGGACCCACGACGATTACATTTGCAATATCGAGTACAAGTCCCGCGCCTGGGAGCTCAACGCGACCGACACCTGTCTGGTCTCAACCACCGTCGGCCACAATCTTGCGCTTTTGGTCTGTCTCACCGCGATGATCTTCCACGGTGGGACGTCAGTCATCGTCGACTCAAGCTTTCCCGCGGACTTTTGCCAGGCGATCCAAGACGAGAGGATCACGTGCGCCGGTTTCGTGCCCACCTTGATAAGCCGACTGGCTACCTTTGATCGGCTGCACGAGTACGACCTCACCTCCCTCAACAAGGTGTATGTCGGGGCGGCGAATAGCCCGCCGGAGCTGATCCGCAAGGTCGAGGAGAACCTCGGGTGCAGGTACTACAACGCCTTCGGCATGGTGGAGGGTCCCTGCTCCCAGACCCGCTCCGACGATTCGCTGGAGGTTCGCTGCCAAACAATCGGGCACCCGGTCTGCCCCTACGACGACTTTCGGACTCTGGACCGCGACGGAAACCCCACCCCTGCAGGACAGGAGGGGGAACTGGCGGCGAAAGGACCGGGCATCTTCACCGGCTACTACCGCAACCCTCAGGCCAACCTGTCCGCCTTCACGCCGGACGGGTACTTCCGCACCGGTGATCTGGCAGTCATCGACGAGAGCGGGCGCATCCGTATCACCGGCCGCATCAAGGACATTATCATCCGCGGAGGAGAGAACATCGCCGCCCGCGACGTTGAAGACCTGATCTCCTCTCACCCAGTCGTTGAGTACGTAGCGGTCGTGGGGATGCCGGACCCGGAGCTCGGAGAACAGGTCTGCGCCTATCTGACCACCACGAGGGGCTCTTCCCTGTCCCATGCGGAACTCGTCGATCACATGCTGCGCCTGGGTTGTGCAAAGGCCCTTCTCCCCGCCCGCATCGAATTGATGGGGCAGATTCCACTCACCGCCGCGGGAAAGGCGGACAAGAAGGCGCTGCGCGCCGACATCGAAGCCAAGATGAAGCACTCCTCAACCATCAGGGAGTTCCAGGCAAACGCCTAAACAAACAGAAGGAGAGATGACCATGCCCTACCCGAAACTCTTTTCACCGGTGCAATTCGGCACCCTTACCGTCCCCAACCGGCTCCAACGGACCTCCCAGGTTTCCGGACTTGCCACCGAAGACGGGCACATCACACCTGAGCTCACCCAGAGATACCAGCGCGAGGCGCAGGGAGGGGTCGGCTCCCTGGTCGTGGAGGCGGCGGTGGTGAATCCCTCCAGGAGTTCCTACAATCTGCGCATCAGCGACGACAGCTTCGTCCCCGAACTGAAAGGAATGGTCGCTGCCATCCGGCAGCGCAATCCACACACCAGGATCGGGCTTCAGATCATGCACTTCCTCAAGATCTCGAAGAGCGGGTGGCGGCAGCGGGTGAGCGACTTCCCTGCCGAAGAGATCCCGGTCATCGTGGACCTGCATGTCCAGGGCGCCCGCCGGGCGGTCGAGGCGGGATTCGACTTCATCGAGCTCCACATGGCCCACGCCTACACGCTCTCCTCCTTCCTCTCCCTCTCCAACGATCGCACCGACGAGTTCGGCGGCTCCCTGACCAACCGGATGCATCTCCCCGTGAAGGTGTACCGCGCCGTTCGACGACAGGTTGGCGACGCCTATCCTTTGGGTATCCGGATCAACGGAGAGGACTTCACCGTCAAGGGGACGACGCTTTTGCAAAGCACGCAAATCGCGAAGCGGTTGGCCGAACTCGGTGCCGATTACATAAGCGTTTCCGGCGGCAGCCGATTCGAGGACTCTCCGCCCCCGGCCCCCGGCAATCCCCCCGACCCGATGACTGGCTACAGCGGGCACAGAATGAGCCCGGCGTCGTGGTTTCCTGACCTGACCAACGTCTACCTGGCCGAGGCCATCAGGGACGAGGTTCGAAAGGCCGGATTCGATGTCCCAATCATCACGGCCGGGAAGATCCGGAACCCGAACCAGGCCGAGAAGGCGCTTGATGATGGAAAAGCTGACGTGATCGGCCTGTGCCGGGCACTGTTGTGCGATCCGGATTGGCCGGCGAAGGCAAGGAATGACCAGGCGCAGGAGATTGTGACCTGTAGCGCCTGCAACTGGTGCCTGGGGGCGGACACGAGGATGGAGAAGGTGAACTGCGTCAGGTGGCCCAAAGGAGCGCTGAACGCACCTGCGCCATGGCTGCGCGGCCAGTCGGATCCGAACACGCACGCCGAGGGAGCCTGAGCACACCCTCACCACGTATGGGAGGGAATTCCCACCGTGGTAATAGATGCACTAATGACCAATTCAGAAAAGGGGTCCCAACATGGCGATCATACGGAAAGTCGGGGTGGTAGGGGCAGGACAGATGGGGGCAGGAATCGTTCAGGTTTTCGCGGAGGCCGAATACGACGTCGTGGTTGTGGACGCGTCCGAGCCAACCCTGCAAAAGGCGGTCGAATCCATCGACAAAAGGCTTGCAAGCCGGGTCGAGAAGGGAACGCTGGCGGCTGAGCAGAAGGAGAACATTATGGGTCGCATCCGGACCACGAGCAAGCTCGAGGAGTTGGCGGAGTGCGATCTCATCGAGGAGGCGATCCCCGAGGACCTGGAGCTCAAAAAGGACCTCTTCGCGAAGCTGGACCGAATCTGCAAGTCGGAGACCATCTTTGGGACGAACACCTCGGGACTGAGCGTCACCGACATGGCCGCGGCCGTCAAGCGCGGCGACCGGCTGCTGGGGATGCACTTCCACAACCCGGCACCGGTCATGAAGCTTTTGGAACTGGTCCGGACCATCGTGACCAGCGAGGAGACCATCGATGCGATGAAGGCGTTCGGGGTGACCCTCGGAAAAACGGTTGTCGTGGCGCCGGACGTCGGCGGGTTCATCGTGACCAGGCTCTTCACCCCATTTCTTCTCGGGGCGGTCAGTATGCTGGAGGAGGGGATCGCGACCAAGGAGGAGATCGACGTTTCCATGCGCATGGCGGTCAACCATCCCATGGGGCCGCTGGAGGTTGTGGACTTCATCGGTCTCGACACGGAACTCTCCATCGCCGAGACGCTGTACGAGGAGACCAAGGATCCGAAATACGCGCCTCCACTGCTGCTCAGGAAGATGGTCACCGCCGGCTGGCTGGGCCGAAAGAGCGGCAAGGGATTCTACGACTACACGAAGTAGCGGTTTGTGCATCAACCCCAGCGAAAAGGAGAAGGTTCAATGAAAGAGCAAGAGTACGAATGGTTGGCCATAAGCAAAACACCCACTTTCATAAGACTGCAGAGGAAAAAAAGCATCTTCCTTTTCAGCCTCTGGGTGATCGGCGCACTCCCCTATCTACTGCTCATCCTTGCCGCAGCTTATGCACCGGAGCTTCTCAGGGAAAGGGTGCTGGGGAGAATGAATATCGGGTATCTCTTCTGCATGTTCCAGTTCTTCTCCATGATCGGCATCAGCATCTACTACAACCACAGAACCAGCCGCGATTTCGACCCTATCATCAAGGATTTCTTGGAAAAAATCCATTCCCGGGAGGCGCTATGACACGCATATTGCTCCTTGTGATTCTAGGATTGACTCTGTTCGGCACAGCATCGGCCGCTGATAGCGTTGCCAAAGGCACCACGGCTGCGGTCGGCGCGGCAGGACCGGGTACGGTCCTTCAGACACAACCCGCTTCTGCTGCGGCAAGCCCGAAGGCTCCGGTCCTGCCGGCTAAGGCGCTCAAAACCAACAGGGTCCTTACCATCGGCATGTTTCTGGTGATCATCGCCTCGGCGTTGGCGATCCTGGTCTGGGCCTCGAGCAAAAACAAAACCGCCGCCGACTACTACGCAGCCGGTGGGGGAATCTCCGGCCTCCAGAACGGCTGGGCCATTGCCGGCGACACCCTCTCGGCGGCCACTTTCATGGGGACCACCGGACTCATCTCTCTCTTTGGTTTGGACGGCTTCATGTACGCGACGGGCCCCATCGTCTGCTTCATCACCATTCTGCTCATCATTGCGGAGCCGTGCCGCAACGCGGGAAAGTACACGCTGGGAGACATCCTGTCTTTTCGCTCCGGTTCCAAGATGGTGCGTGCGACGTCGGCCATATCCGCCGTGGTAATATCCTCCTTCGTCATGATCGTCCAGATGGTGGGCGCCGGCAAACTGATCCAGCTCCTTCTGGGGATACCCTACAACTGGGCCGTCATCGGCGTCGGGATCATGATCGTCGTCTACGTAAGCTACGGCGGCATGAAGGCAACGACCTGGGTGCAGATCATCAAGGCTGCCCTCCTGATCGCCACCACGATTATTCTCGGTGGGGTCGTGCTTTTCAAGGCCAGCATGAACCCGCTGCGGCTTTTGGAGCAAGTGGCTTCCAGTAGCGCGATTCAGGATCACGTTCGGATGCTGTTGAAACAACCGGTTGCCCAACCGGGGTTCGACTACGGGCAGCGTTTTCTGGAGGTGGGGCTATTTCTCAAGGATCCCCTGGACCAGATATCCCTCGGCATCGCCATGCTCCTCGGAGTCGCTGGGCTGCCCCACATCATAATGCGTTTTTTCACGGTCCCCAACGCGCAGCAGGCGCGGAAAAGCATTGTCGTTGCCATATGCATCATTGCTACCTTCCTGATCCTGGTCACCTTCCTGGGTTTGGGCGCCGCTATGTACGTCACGCCGCAGCAGATCATGGCGGTGGACAAGGGGGGGAACATGGCAGTGCTCATGATGGCGCAACTGATCGGAGGAGGACCCGGTAGCGTGGGAGGCGATCTGCTCATGGCCTTTGTCTGCGCGGTTGCCTTCGCCACGATAATCGCGGTGATCTCAGGACTGGTTCTGGCATCTTCCGCTGCAATCGCCCACGACCTATACGTGAACATTCTCAAGGACGGCAAGGCGGACCAACGCGAGCAGGTGAAGGTCGCCAAGCTCGCCTCAGTAGCGGTGGGATGCATCTCCATCATTTTGGCAATCGCCTGCGAAAAGCAGAATGTGGTGGTTCTGATCACGCTGGCCTTTGCCGTTGCCGCCTCCAGTAATTTTCCGGTGATTTTCTTCTCCCTCTTCTGGAAAAAGTTCAACACCGCCGGCATCGTGTCGGGTCTGGCACTAGGGGCATCGGTCACGATTGCGCTGGTGCTGGTCTCTCCCAATATGACCTATCCCAAAAAGATTGCCGCCGATGCCCGAAAGATCGTAGTCGCTCTGGAGAAGAAACAGGCCGAGGAGGGGGTACTTGGAGAGAAGGATCAAAATACCCTCACCAAGGCGCGCGCCGATTTTCTTCAGAATAAGGACGAGACATCCATGTTGGGGCTGGACGCACCGCTCTTCCCCCTGAAGAATCCGGGAATTGTCTCGGTCCCGGTCGGCATTCTGGCTGCAGTCATGGGCACCCTGTTGTCTCGCAACCGCCGCGAGGAGGAGATGTTTGCCGAGATCTATGTCAGACAGAACACGGGGCTGGGGATAGCGGACGCAGCCGAACATTAACAGCTTTCCAGGCCCGAAGGGTCTCACCCCTTCGGGCAGCATTGGACAAAGTCGGAAGATCGGAACTGCAGCAGCGGGCACATTTACATGAAGTAAATAGGGGGAAATGACTATGGAGTTGAAAAATCTGCTGAGCACAGTGGAAGATGGTGTTGCGGTCATAACCGTGAACCGCCCGCACGCCCTCAATGCCCTGAACACCGAACTCCTCTCGGAGTTGGAGTCTCTCCTCCAGCAGTTGGACGAAGACGGCAGCGTCAAGGCGGTCATCCTTACCGGAGCCGGGGAAAAGGCCTTCGTGGCTGGCGGCGACGTTAAGGAGATGGCGACCATGAACTCCCATGAGGCGCACCGATTCATGCTGATGGGGCAGAGGGTTCTACTGTCGATCGAGAAAATGAAAAAACCGGTGATCGCCGCGGTCAACGGATATGCCCTTGGCGGCGGATTGGAACTGGCTCTGGCATGCGACTTCATCTATGCCTCGACCACGGCGAAGCTCGGCCTGCCCGAAGTTACACTCGGGGTTATCCCCGGATTCGGCGGGACCCAAAATCTGACGCGGGTGATCGGTAAGAACAAGGCTAACGAACTTATCTTTACCGGCAAGATCATTGGCGCGGAAAAGGCCTGCGCCTGGGGGATCGTAAATGAGATTTATGCTCCCGAGGAACTATTGGCCAGGGCAAAAGAGGTGGGGGCCGCCATCGCCAAGGTAGGTCCCCTGGGAGTTGCCTATGCCAAGGACGCCATCGCCAATGGCCTGAATATGGTCAAGGAAGACGGCCTGCGTTATGAGGCCTCTCTGCTCGGAATTCTCTACTCCACAGGCGATCAGAAGGAAGGGATGGCTGCTTTTAAGGAAAAGCGCAGAGCGAGATTCACCGGTAGCTAGCTATAAAAACTCAAAATGGGAACCGTACCTACCATAGGTGGCCGGGGTTTGTGAGACGGCCTGGTGGGTGCAATAAGCAATGACCCATCGGAAACGCGGTGGAGTTCAGGGGCGATCTGCCTGGTTTTGCTGCAATCGTTCCATACGGTAGGCAATCTGCGACCGTGTCAGACCAAGTGCCCTGGCCGCAGCCGAAAGGTTGCCCTTGGCTTTTTCCACTGCGGCTACGACCACCCTTGCTTCAATCTGGTCCAGCGATATGGCACCGGACAAAATAGCCTCACAGACCTCTTTACCCGGATCGAGGCTTTTGGTGCCAAGACTGCCATCTCGATCCAAGCCAAGTTCCATGGCCTGGTCGTCGTTATAGGACGAAAAGACCTGGTCCACTTCAATGCGCGTGCCGCTTTGGGCGAGAATAACGGCGCGTTCAATCATGTTCTGCAGTTCACGGACGTTACCGGGCCATTGATAGGCAAGCAGCGCCCGTTTTGCCTTGTCGGTGAAGCCGCGCAGCTTCTTGCCGCGCACCGCGGAGTATTTCTCCATGAAGTGCTCAGCCAGGGGCAACACGTCCTCTTTCCGTTCCCTGAGCGAGGGAATGTTGATCTGGAAGGCGTTGAGCCGGTAGTAGAGATCCGATCGGAATTTCCCCTCCTTGACCAAAAGACGCAGGTCGATGTTGGTCGCTGCCACCAGCCGCACATTTACCTTGCGGGTCTTGTGGTCTCCGAGTCGTTCGATTTCCCCTTCCTGCAGCACACGCAACAGCTTCGCCTGGGCCGGAAGCGGGAGGTCGCCGATCTCGTCGAGAAACAGCGTGCCGCCGTTTGCCCGCTCAAAGCGTCCGGGTCGGGAGGAAACGGCTCCGGTGTAAGCGCCCTTCTCTACGCCGAAAAGCTCGGATTCCACCAGATCGTGGGGGATGGCGGCGCAGTTGATGGCGACGAACGGTGCATCGCAGCGGACGCTCATGTCATGCAAAGAGCGGGCAAAGACTTCCTTGCCGACGCCGGTCTCACCCAGGAGCAATACCGAGATCGTGCTATCCTCCGCTGCCTGCGTCAGGAGCCCGTAGGCTGCACGGAATCCTTTGGAAACGCTTACAAGGTGAGAGGGAAGCTTTTCGTTTTCGGTGATGGCCGAACGGAGTTGGATGACCTGAGTCTGCAGGTCGATGAGCTGCTCGGCAATGGACACCCGGTTGAAGAGGCGCGTGTATTCGGCCGCGTCTTCCCATTCCTCTATCGGCTTGCCGATGATGCGACAGCAGTTGTCTCCCTTCCCGACACATTCAACCTCCTTGTACAGAATGGGGCGCCCGAAAAAGGCCGATGCGTAACCGCAGGCATAACCGACTTGACTCCAGCAAACCGGTTCAGACTGGGTTCCGTAATGTCGTTGATGCCATTGGCCTTCCCAGGAGTTTTCCCAAAGGTCCTCCGCATAGAACTTGTTAGTGACGGGGTCGTAATCCAGCTTGAGGGGGGTGCTCTTGACGATCCCTTCCAGCGTGTGGAACTGAGGGCCCTTTGTGAAATCTTCGATGCTGTTCGCGCTCTGGCCGCAGGTGCGAATGACCTCGACATCGCGCACGCCCGACGCGTAGCCCATGCGGATGAGAATTCCTTTTGCGCGGTCTATGCCGAGGGTCTCGATCAACTCCTCGCGGAGAGCTGCCTGTGCATCCGCATGAACCAAGAGCATGCGGTGCTCGTGCAGCCAAATCTGACCAGTCCCTGCACAGAAATGCACCAGTGAGTGCAGATAAGAATCGTTCTCCTGGTTGGCTGTTCTTTTTGCGCTTTGTTGCATGGCTGTGGTCGCCCCTTGTCAGGCCCATTATGGTTGCTTACCGACACAAAAACACAAAATCAAAATATAGTTTATCAAACCAAATATTGAAAACACATGGAAATTTAAAGGACTGAACGTTACAAGTCCGAAGCGTTTTAATCGTTTACGGTTGCCGAGAACTAGAATTATATAACAACATCACAAATCTCATACAAGCAGAAAAAGTGACCCACACCCTTTTAATCCCCTGATAAAGCAACTGATCCCTTGCCACGACAGTGGCAATCAACGGCAATTGCGGCATTCGCATCCCCCCCACATCCTCCGACCCTTCAACCCGACCCGCCCACATCGCAGCAGCATTTCATAAAATTCTACAGCAGTGTCCGGTTAGAAAGTTGCATTAACCGGTTTGTTCTTTAAAAACTTAAAATAATCAGCTAATTGCTGCATTTTTTGCTTGACATTCAGTAAGAAGCGGCGCGGGCGGTCTTCGTAACTATC
>JAJZTK010000012.1 GCA_021849045.1 Deltaproteobacteria bacterium
CCGATCTATCCGTCGGGATCGAAGCGCTGCTGGAGTTGCTGCAGAATAAAGGGGTGATTTCCGGCGAAGAGAGTAAGGCCTTTGCCGATAAGAGCGGTTCGGCGTCGCGCACCGACCTGAAGGCGGTGATCGATCTCCTGCGGACCAAGGGGACCATCAGCAGCGACGAGGCCGCTGCCTTTCTGCAGCGTTTGGCTGCCCAGCCTCAAAAGGAAGCGGAAAAGGCTGCGGACATAGTGCCGTCAGTGCCTGATACCGATGCCAAGGGGGCTGTGCCGATCCCGAACGACGAGCTCAAGCCGACCCTGGAGGTGCTGCGCGAGCAAGGTGTTCTGGGCGTGGACGAGGTTGCCCAGATCGGTGAGCGGATAGGCAAGAAATGGTCGACCGCCGACGAGGACGAGCCGTTGGCCCTGACGGACCGGGAGATCGAGTACAGCCGCACCACTCTGCCGAAGGAGGGGCTTCTGAGCGATATTGCCCAGCTTCGGCGCCAGGGGCTTATTGACAGGGACGAGGCGGAACGGATCAAAAAACGCTTCATACAGAAGCTTTCGCTTGAGCGGGTGACTGCGGACATCGGTGAGGAAGCGCGGCGGGAGATCAAAAACCAGGTGGAGTCCCGGGTGCCGGAACTTCCCGAATGGACCCGGCGGATCAAGTTCAATGGCGATCTGCGACTGCGCTATGAAGCGGATTTTTTTGACGGGCTGAATGCCCTTTTTATCAAGCCGGACAACACCACGGTGCTGCTCAATACTTCCGAGGACCGTCACCGCATCCGCCTCCGTGCCCGTCTGGGCATGACCGCCAAGGTGAACGACGAGATGGAAGCGGGAATCGGCCTGGCCACCGGTAACACCACCGATCCGGTATCGACCAATCAAACACTTGGTGATTCGCTCAACAAGAAAAACTTTCTCCTGGACCTGGCCTACCTGAAGTGGAGTCCAACCCCGGCTGTGACCCTGTGGGGTGGCCGCTTTCCGAGCCCGTGGTTCAGCACCGACCTGGTCTGGGACCCGGATATCAACTTCGATGGGGTGGCGGTCACTTACCGGCCACGGTTGACTTCGCGGACCAGCCTGTTCATGACCGCCGGCGCCTTCCCTATCCAGGAAGTGGAGCTGTCCAGCAGGGACAAGTGGCTCTTCGGCGGACAGGTCGGGGTCCGGTACAGCAATGAGGAAAAACTGTCAGTCAGGCTGGCAGCGGCGTTCTACGATTTCGAGCATACCACCGGTGTGGTCAACGATCCTGCCCGGCCGGGCGCGAATGACTGGACCGCGCCACTGTTCCAGCAGAAGGGGAACACCTTGATGGACATCGATCCGGGCACGGCGATCAAGACTGCCTATGCTTCCGATTTTCGCGAGCTGAATATTACCGGTTCTCTGGATCTCGGTTTCTGGAACCCGGTGCGGGTGGTGTTGTTGGCCGATTATGTGAACAACCTGGGTTTCAACAAGACCGATGTGGACGCCAGAACCGGCAATAATGTGAAAAAGGAGACCGAGGGGTACCAGTTCGGCATTACCGTTGGTCATTCGGATACCGGTGCGTTCGGCAAATGGAAGGCCCTGCTCCTGTACAAGTACCTGGAGGCCGATGCGGTGATGGATGCCTTTACCGACTCGGATTTCCACCTGGGCGGGACCAACGCCAAGGGGTGGATCACCGGTGCAGACTTCGGGGTTGCCAAGAACACCTGGCTGTCGACGCGCTGGCTGACTGCCAACGAGATTTCCGGCCCGCCGCTGGGGATCGATGTCTTTCAGTTCAACGTAAACGCAAGATTCTGATGGCCTCGTCCTTCAACGACTGGCACTGCGAGGAGAATCGCTGCGGCATGTTCGGATTCTGCGCGGCGAGCGGTATTCAACCGTCGGCGGCGAACGAGCCTCCTGTGCCGGAACGTTGTCTGTTGCCGGTCAATCAACGACATACCCGTCTGGAAGACGGCTGTCCGGATATCGAGGATATGGAAATGAATGCCAGATCGTGGCGCTGGTTATGTTCTTTAGTGCTGCTGTTGGGGCTCATTCCGGGAGCGATAACGCCCGGGGGCAGTGTGGCATGGGCAAAAGATGTCCGGTCGACCGGCGGTGTCGCCGCACTGGTGAACGGCGTGGAAATAGGCCGGGATGAGTTCAAGAGTGAACTGGAGAGAGTGCAGCGGCAGCAGGGGACCAAAGGGAAGCTTGCCGACGAATCCAGGCTGGCGGAACTGCAGCGGGAGGCGCTGGAGAATCTGATCACGCGGGAACTCCTGTATCAGGAGAGCCGCCGGCAGAAGGTCACGGTTGATACAGGTGCCGTGGACCGGCAGATGGAGCAACTAGCCGGACAGTTTAGCGACGAGGGCCAGTTTACAAAAACGCTGGAGAAGATCGGGACGAGCAAGGTCAAGGTGCGCGAGCAGATCGCCCGCGGGTTGGCGATCCGTGCCCTGATCGACGCGACCATCGGCACGAAGATAACGGTCTCGGACGATGAGCTTCTGACGTACTACGACCAGCACCGGGAGACATTCACCAATCCCCCGCAGGTTCACCTGAGTCATATTCTGACAGCGGTTGAACCCACGTGGCCCAAAGAAAAGAAGCAGGCGGCCAAAGACCGGATCGCGGGCCTGCGGAAACGGCTGATGACCGGCGAAGCGTTTGCCAGCCTGGCAGCAGAGCATTCCGACTGTCAGAGCAAGAGCAAGGGGGGAGACCTTGGCTGGTTTACTCCGGGACAGTTGACCCCCCAGTTGGAAAAACAGGTTGCCGCGCTGCCGGTAGGGAAACTGTCGCCGATCGTGGAAGACCGTTTCGGTTTCCACGTGTTGAAGGTGCTGGAGCGCAAGTCAGCGGTCGTCCAGCCGCTGGAAGAGGTCAAGGGGAAGGTGAAGGGGCTCGTGAAGCAGGAGAAGGGGCTGAAGGAGCTGCAGCCGCTGGTGACCAAGCTGCGGGACGGGGCGAAGGTGGAGTTACGGCTGGTGGGGGATGAGTGAGCTGAAGCAGTGCAATGGGCAGAGTTACTCTAATCGGTGTCACTGTTCTGTCGGCGTTGTGGATCATGATTGCCAGGGATTGTACAGAGTGAGACCGTTGATATGCAAAAAGTCCCTGGTATTGCGGGTGGCAAGAGGATAACCATGCGCCAGGGCAATGGCAGCGATCATAGCATCTTCCGTGGAGATGGCTTGGCCGACTCTGCGTCTCCCGGAAACAACGGCAGCATAGCTGACCGCACCTGCCGCGTCAAAGGGAAGACATCTCCCGGCAAAATCCTGAGCGAACATTCCATCAGCCGCCACAGCCAGGGCATCCCGACGTTTTCCGGCAGGCAACAGCGAGATGCCGAGCATAATCTCCGCCTGGGTGATCGCGCTGATGTAGAAAAGGTTGCCGGTACGTCCCGCAAACCAGTCCATCACCGGCTGTTCCGGTTGGGAACGCATCAGTTCGGAGAGCACATTGGTGTCAAGGAGGATGGATTCCATTGTCTATTCACCAAAATCTGGCGGATTACGGACCGGCTGTCGCGGGGGGATCGGCAGGGATTCAATGTCTAGCGACTCAAAACGTTGGTGTATGCTGGCAGCAAGGTTTTGCTCGATCACCGGGGCATTCAGGGTTTGAGCCAGGATAGTTCTTGCCTCTGCCTCCATGGAACGGCCATGCCGGGCGGCCCGCTGACGGAGTTGTGCTTTCAGGTTGTTGTCTAGGTTGCGGATGGTCAGAGATGCCATGTGTGTCTCCTCTACTGCAATCATTGATTGCAATGTAATCAATGATTGCAGGCAGTGCAAGAAAATAGTGAGGATGTACCGCTCATGCTGAAGTTTGCGTTCTGGTAGACCTTAGAGCTGGGCTGATGAATTGGGTGGGCAGTCTATTTTTTGCTGGAGCGCAAGGCGGCCGTTGTTCAGCCGCTGGATGAGGTCAAGGTGAAGGTGAAGGGGCTCGTGAAGCAGGAGAAGGGGCTGAAGGAGCTGCAGCCGCTGGTGAGGAAGCTGCGGGACGGGGCGCGGGTGGAGTTGCGGCTGGTGGGGGACGGATGTGAGTGACAGCAGGCTCTCGTTTGTGGATAAGCAGGTCAGCCGCAGGCAGTTTATCGGTGTTGTGGCAGCAACGTTGTTGCCGTGTGCAACTAGGATAGCGTGGGGTGGAAGTCCTAGAAAAAAGAACGGTGCAGCTATGCCGGCCGTTTGCGAGCGTCGGGTGATGTTCGATGAGGATATTGCCTGGGCTCTTTCCCGTGGTGCCACTGATCGTATCGTATCGCAACTGCAGGCGACCGGTCTGAACGTCTATGTCCCATGTGTCTGGCACGGCCGTGGGAGCTACTATCCGACCCGGCTAACCCACCAGGATGAGCGCATTGCCAGCCGCCTTGCAACGGGTGATGATCCGCTCACCTATCTACTGGAGCGTGCCCACCGTGTCGGTATCGAAGTCCACCCTTGGTTTACGGTAATGCGCAGGGAAGACAACCGCTATCCGGCGTTCTTTTCTCCTGAGACACCGCCTGAATCCTACGACGTTCATAATGGCGAGTTTAGAAGTTTCGTTGTCCAGCTTATGGTCGATTTGGTCCGCCGCTATCCTGTGGATGGGGTCAATCTCGATTACATCCGCAGCATGGGGATTTGTGTTTGCAACTCCTGCAGCACGACATATGCATCAAAAACCGGTCGCAATCTGATAGTGGACAGGAATCTACTCAAGGTCCCCGGTACTCGGTTGCCAAGCATGGAACACTGGAACGGCGAGGCAGTATCCTCTATTGTCCGGGACTTTGCCGTGGCGGCTCGGCAGGCCCGTCCCGGTCTCGTTATCAGTGTTGACGCCCACCCCGGAACGGACGATTGGCTGGGGCAGGGACAGGACAGCCCATACTGGCACCGAAATGGCTGGGTCGACGTGGTTTATGCAATGGACTACCGCAAGAAACTCGATCCTGCCTACATCCGGCGAGCGGTTACGGCCCTGGGCGAGCCACAGGCGTTGACCATGTTGGTTGCCATCTACGATCTGGTAGATCAGGCGGCTGTGACGCCGGAAGAGCAAAGTCGAAATACTGGCTCCTTCAACGGTAAAGCGATCGTTGCCCGGAATCCGTTGGATCTTGTCGAGTTTGTCCGGCAGGGTCGAAAGCTGTGGCCGGGAGGTGGCATAGCCTTCTACCACCTGCCACGCCTTACCAACGAGCAGAGCCGGGAGCTGCGATCGACGGTCTTTCCTGAATCGTGCCGCCCAGCTTGGCCTAAACGTCACAGCTCCATTGCGGAGGCACTTTGAGCCTCAAACGAGGCGTGTTTCTCAGTTTTACCGATCAAGCTCTGCTCAGTGCAACCAACTTTCTGGTTGGCCTTTTTGTCCTGCGGCATGTCCCGAAAAGTGCTTATGGCGAGTACATCTTCGCCGGTGCCGTGCTTCTTTTTCTCGCCGGGGTGCAAAACGCCGTGGCCATTACCCCGTTGACTGTTCTGGCGCCCGACAAGGGGAAAAGTGAAGCGGAGTTTCGTTCGGCGTTGGCCACTGGGCAGTTATTATTGCTCCTGCCTTTTTCGTTTATTCTTCTGCTCATTGGCTGGGGTGGGGGGCATTTTGACCTTTTCAGTAAGGGGATGGCAACAATTCTGCTGGTGGCCGGAATTGTCGCGCCGGGATTCCTGTTGCGGGAGTTGGTGCGGGGGATGCTCTTTCAACGTTTGCGGGTTGGTACGGCACTGCTAGGTGACCTGATGGCGACGCTGCTGCTGGCGGGTGGTCTCCAGGTAGTGGGGAAGATCCTGCCGGACCAACTCCATCTGGGGGCGCTGTTTGTTACCGGTGGGGCAGCGTTGGTGGCCGGTGTCCTGTTTGCTGTTCCAGCCGGAACTCTGATCTGCAGCCGCTGGGGCGAGATTACGGCTGCCCTGTCCGAGGCCTGGCAGCACGGCCGCTGGGCCTTGAGTGGAGTGGTGATCACCTGGTTGCAGGATCAAAGCTATATCTATCTGCTGACCTTTCTGCTGGGGGCGGCCGGGACGGCTGACGCGAGTGCTGCTCGTCTGTTCCTGGCACCGGCCTCGTTGGTGATCGCCAGTTTTGGTCGAGTTCTCCTGCCGACTTTGGCCAGGCTGCACCACGAACGGCAGAGTCTTCGGTTTCGTCGGGTTGCCGGTAAAGGCCTTCTGGTTGTTGCCACAACGGTTGGCTGTTATGTGCTGGTGATTGCCGCAACGGCGGACCATCTGGCGGCCGCCTTTTTGCCGGCCAGTTATGGTGGTCTGCGGTGGATGGTACTGCTCTGGGGAGCATGTACGCTCGTCCAGGTATTTCGTGGCCATTTTTCCTGGCTTCTACAGGCCAGCCGCTGCTTTCGGCCGATAACGATGGCTAACGCCCTAAGTAGCGTGGTGACTTTGCTGAGCGGAGCGCTGTTAATCAGCAGGTACGGTCCGGCCGGTGGGGTTGCTGCTTTGATCGTTGGCGAACTCGTTCTTACCGGGCTTCTTTGGAGGGTGGAGCGCAGGAGTGGTGATGGCGATGCTATCGATTGACATTTGCATCGCCACCTTTCGCCGGCCTGAACTGCTGGCGGCATTGCTGGCGAGCTTGGAGGCACAGGTACTACCGGTGGAGTTGGAGGTCCGGGTGATCGTAGTGGACAACGACGCTGGTGAAACGGCCAGACCGGTGGTAACAAACCATAGCCAAAGCTCTCGTTTCAAAGTTTTGTATGCCGTGGAGCCGGTGCAGAACATCGCCTTGGCCCGCAACCGTGGGGTGGCTTTTGCAGAAGGCGACTATCTTGCCTTCATCGATGACGATGAACAGGCGGCCCCCGACTGGCTAATCCAGCTCCTGGCCGCCAGGCAGCGTTTTGAGGCAGATGTGGTATTCGGGGCGGTCGAGTATCGACTTCCTCCCCAAGCGGCACCCTGGATCAGGCGTGGGAGGTTTTTCGCCGGGCCTAGGCACAATTCCGGAACCGTTGTGTCAACAGGAGGTTTTGGAAATGTCCTGATTCGGGGCGCTCTGCTGCGGGCTACCCCTGGTCCCTGCAATCAGTCGTTCGGGCTTTCCGGAGGCGAGGACCATGAACTCTTTACCAGACTTCGTCTTCATGGTGCACGTTTAGTCTGGTGTGATGAAGCGGTTGTCTGGGAACAGGTGGGAGCAGAGCGCGTTCGGGTTTCCTACCTCGCTCGACGCGCACTACGGAGCGGGCAGGCATTTGCCGCTGTCACCCTTAAACGGCTATCTCCGCCAGCCAGGATAAACTGGTTCGTGTGCCGTCTGTTGCTCTTTCTGCTGGCAGTTACGGCCATGCCGGTTGGCTGGCTGCTGCGTTACCACTGGGGTGTCAGGTCTCTTATGAAGGCCTGTGCCAACCTGGGACAACTCTCGGCGCTCTTTGGCTGCAGGTATCGACAATATGCAGAGTAAAATGATAGCTCCCATGCCCACAGAATTGGATAAGTGTCTTGGTTGGCGGGATGCCATATATGTCCTGCCGTTATTCCTGGCTCTTTTCGCCACCGTATTTTCGCCGCACAAGCCGCTGCAGAACGTTGTCGCAAACACCATTCTTCAGGCTGAAGGTTATCGAACCTGGATGTTTGGCGGAATTTATCTGCTGGCGGCACTCCTGGTGCTCACCCGGTTTACCACTGCCATGCGTCAGGTCGCTCGCCATGTGCCATACCTTTTATTTCTCGTCTTTGTTGTCTGGTCTGTCACTTGGTCCGCCCACCCTGAGAAGGTGCTCATCACCTGGGGACATTACCTGGGGTTTTATCTGATCTGTCTTTCGGCCGTTGTTGCGCTTGAATGGAGGGAGTGGAGCTTCTACAACCTGTTCTTCGCCTATGGGACGATTGCCGTCGTAGCCACGCTGGTGATCGTGGTTTTTTTCCCGGACCGGGGCATTGTGGATGTGGGCGGCAAGTTGCGTTGGCTCGGGTTCACCAATTCGCCAAACTCTCTTGGGGTCATGATGCTGGTGACAGTCTGGGTCTGTATGATCTGGATCAGCGCTTGCCGGGCTTGGTTAGTGAAATTGCTGGTCGGATTACTTTTGTTGCCAGTGTTTTTTTGTATCTATGGCTCGGACAGCATGACCTCCGCAATTCTTGCGGTTCTGGTCGTTCTGTTGGTGCCGGTGCTTATGAGTATTTGCGCGCTTTCCCCTAGTCGGGCGGCCGGACTTTTTGGCGGGTTCTTGCTCCTGACAACTGTGGCGGTGCTGATACTGTATGTGGCCTTGCCGGAACTGTTTGTAGCAAAAAGTGTGCTTGGAAATCTAACACTTATTGGGCGTAGCGCAACCTTTACAGGCCGGACTTCTCTCTGGACGGTTGCCCTCCAGGCCATAAGTGAGCGGCCTTTGCTGGGTTGGAGCTTCGATGCCTTATATTCCGTGGGGGATCGGTTTATTGTCAGGGCTTCACATTTCCATAACGGTTATCTGGAACTGTTGGTCACCGGTGGGTCTGTCGGTTTGTCGCTAATACTCACCTTGGTCGGGATAGTTGTCTGGCGAATCATTATTCTCCAGCGAGTCCTGCCCCGTTTGGCTGCGGCAATGGCGGTGCTATTGATGCTTATATTGCTGCACAACCTGGCGGAGGCATCTTTGGGGCGGACACCGACACTCCTCTGGCTTATCTTCACACTGATGTATCTGGTATTGGCCCAAAAACCGCCGACCGACGTGACAGAACTGCCGCCAGAGTGCACTGGCGGCAGTTCTGTCAAGTGATACGTCCTATGGACGAATTTTTTTCCGGCCGAAAACTCTATGGCGATGACTTTACGCCGCAAGAAATTGAAGCGTGGTATCGGGACGAGCAGGAAGGGTACGCAAGCCTCTCTCATAACGATGCTCGAACACCGGTCTATGTTTATCACTACCTTAACTGGTTGCATGGATTCCGCCATCTTCCCGGTCATGATTTTGCAGATGTGCTGGGGGTCGGAAGTGCTTTTGGCGAGGAATTTACGCCATTGCTTCCGCGTATTAAATCGCTTTCAATCCTTGATCCTTCAGACCACTATGTTCGTGAGCGTATCCATGGTGTGCCGGTGCGTTATGTGAAACCGTCGTCCAGCGGGATGATGCCGTTTCCTGACCAGACGTTCGATCTCATCACCTGCCTGGGTGTACTTCATCATATCCCTAATGTTTCATTGGTTATGTCTGAGTTGTTCCGCTGCTTGAAGTCAGGGGGGTATGCTTTGGTGCGCGAGCCGATAGTTTCGTTGGGTGACTGGCGAAAGCCCCGACCCGCACTAACCAAAAGAGAACGGGGAATACCTGCGCTTTTACTTGACGAACTGATTGTTAAGGCAGGATTTCGTGTGGTTCAACGAACCGAATGCATGTTTCCGGCCCTGGCCCGAGTCTTCCTGAAAAGCGGCATACTCCCCTATAACAATAAATTATTAACCCGCCTAGACCGATTTTTCTCACTACTCACACGTAGAAATCTTCTCTACCACCGGCAAAGCTTTCTGCAAAAACTTGGGCCGTCGAGCATTTACTATGTGCTGACACGCTGAAAAAACATGAGAAAGCGCAAAAGATTCATTGCCGTTCTGACAAACAGGATTCCCGACTACCGCCGTCCGGTTTTTGAGGCCCTGCACAAAGATCCGTCCATCTCATTGAGAATATTTCTTTCCCAGAAGGGGGAGGGATGCGTTTCGACGGGTAAAGATGCTCTGTCGATCCATCATGCACGGGCCATCAATTTGCCATGGACTACCAAACACGCAAGTGTTGCAACTCGCCAGCAGGAATATCTCGCTATCCCACTGCTGCAACATTTTGAATTAGCCAGCTACAAGCCCGACCTGATCATTTCCGGAGAGTTCGGCCTTCGATCGCTGTCGGCATGGTTTACTGCTCGGCTGCTCCGGGTTCCGCTTGTCCTCTGGTCTGAGGAAACCTCCGCGGCAGCCCGGGCTAAGGGCGGACTTCGACTCTTGGTCCGTCGCTTCCTGATCCCGCGGGCGAAGGCTTTTCTGGTACTGGGCCGGCCGGCAGCCGACTACCTTCAATCCTGGGGTGTACCGATATCAAAAATTTACGTGGGTGCTCAAGCAGTTGACAACGGATTTTGGCTGGAAGAGTCGGGAAAGTCCGATCGTGCAAGGATTCGCCAGGAGATGGGTCTGACCGGCACGACTTTTGTGGCCGTGGGGCGGCTGGTGGAACTAAAGGGTTTCGACCTCCTGCTCAATGCCTGGGCCGGTATCCCGAAGGACTTACAGAAGCGGCATACGCTTCTTATCATCGGTGAGGGCGCTGAGCGTGAACGCCTCGAGGCACAGGCTAACCGGTTGCATATCGCCCGAGTGATATTTGCCGGCCATAAATCACTGGCAGAATTGGCCGGCATGTACGCGGCAGCGGATGTCCTGGTCTTCCCTTCATTGGTCGATGTCTGGGGGATGGTGGTAAACGAGGCCATGGCCTGCGGCGTTCCCGTTCTGGCTTCGCGGTATGCCGGGGCAAGTCAGGAGCTGATCGACGGCACCGGCGCCGGCGAGGTGATCGATCCTCTTGACGGAGAAGCCTTCAGCAAGGCTTTGGAGCGATGGTGTTCCGCCGACCTGAGTACGATGCGAACCCGCGCCCGTGAGGTGATCGAAAACTGCAATTTCAACGTTACGGTCAACGCGATCAGGCGACTTATTCAGGATCTGACGGATAAGTAAGCAAGGGAATATTTCTGCTGCGGGCAGATATTCTTGCGTTGCCGGCTCCGTGAACATGCTCATTCCCTACGCAACAAAAGCATCAGGCTACCACAGCCTGTAACTGAATCATGTCCGCTGTTGCCCTGACAAATTTCTGCCGGCCATGACCGGGAAGGGGTACTTCCTCGATATCGAGCAGACCGGCGGCAACCAGAACATCTACGTCCTTCTTGACCGTGCTTCTGTCGCGATGCAGACGATGCGCAATAGTGGTGATGGAGGCTGGATCAGCCTTTGCTGCTCGGAACAGTTCGAGTCTTGCCGGAGTCATGACGGCGAACATATCCGCAGGGTCTTCGAAGGTTAGAGTAAACTCCGGCTTTGGAACCTCGCCGCGATCAATCTGTTTGGCAATCTCGCGTACACGTGCGAAGTATTCTTCGGTTGTTCCTGTTTTAACGATTACGTTGCGCATTGTATTCCTCCAGAACCACTGTCCATTCCTGCCTGAAACGCTCTTCGATTTCTTCGAAGCTCGTCGTAGCCACCGGCTCGATTGCCCCTTTGAAATGCCGATGGTGTCCGTGTTTGTTGTCATATCCGATAACCCGGCCATTATCACCACTGAAAATCAGGTGGTTGATGTACGCCAGGTTGTAGCGGGTGACAACGCCGTTATCCTCCCAGACTTCGTATCTGACAGTGCCATTCCCCCGCTTGCGCGAAACCATGATTGATTGATCGACAATCTTTGTCTCAGCCATGGTCTTTTATACCATGCCTGGTGGGTTGCGGCAACCATGTTTTCGAACCACGTAGTTGCTTGCTTTGGACAGCATCGAAACCGGCCTCGGCAACCGGATTCCACTATGGCTGTTCGGTTTTGTTTACTGAAGCAATGGATGGGAAGATCATCGCGCTGTCGGCGGCATACTTTCTCTCTTGGCCTTGCGAAGGGGAAATCGCCACAATCGTCCTGATAGTCAATCAATCGAAATGTAACCGAATCTTAACTTGAGACATTGACCCGATGCAGCCATAATCTTTCCGCAGTCACTCGTTGACCTTGTGGAGGAACGCATGAACGGACCTGCCGTCAATCCCCGCGCCCCCGGACGGGTTGCAGATGTCATCGGGAATATTGTTGTCCTAACCCGCGTAGCCCTCTATAGGCTGGGCAAGGCCCCGTTGCGCAGGTTTCAGAGCTTTGCTGATGCCGGCTATAAGGAACACCCATCTTCGGGAAGCAGGACCACCTGGCCACACCTCCCGCGATGACGGACGCAGACCGTCAGGTCCGATGAAGATCCTTCTCGCCCACAACTTCTACCGTTCCTCGGCTCCCAGCGGCGAGGACATGGTCTATCGCAACGAACGGGAGCTTCTGGAGCGAAACGGCGTCGAGGTTATCCCCTACGAGCGCTTCAACGACGATATCGACGAGTCTACCCTGGCGAAGCGGGTCCGCCTGGCCCTTGACGGTGCCTGGTCGCGGGAAACCTACCGGGACCTTAATGCTGTCATTCGGCGCGAAAAGCCGGACGTGGCCCATTTCCACAATACCTTCCCCCTGATCACACCCAGTGCCTACGCCGCCTGCCGGGAGAACGGCGTGCCGGTGGTGCAGACCCTGCACAACTTCCGTTTCGTCTGCCCCCAGGCGATGCTGATGCGTAACGGCCACCCCTGCGGCGAGTGCCTCGGCACATCACTACTGCCTGCACTCCGCCACAGATGCTACCGCGGCTCATTCCCTGCCACGCTGGCCCAGGTTTGGACCATCTTCCTGAACCGGAGGCTGGGGTCCTACCGCTCTCAGGTGAACCGATACCTGGCCCTGACCCGGTTCGCTGCCGACAGGCTCGCCGATGGCGGGCTTCCGGCAGGAAGACTGACCGTCAAACCCAATTTTCTTCCCGATCCGCCAATGCCAGGTGAAGGTGACGGCGGTTATGCCCTGTTTGCCGGCCGGTTGAGCCCCGAAAAGGGGCTGGTGACCCTCCTCGCCGCCTGGCGTCGTAACCTCGGACTTCCCCTGAAGGTTTTCGGCGCCGGTCCCCTGGAGGTGGAACTGAAACGGCTGGTGGCCGTGGAAAGGCTGCCGGTGGAGTTTCACGGTTTTTGCGACCGGCAGCGACTCTGCGAAGCAATGAGGAGGGCCGAGTTTGTCGTGGTCCCCTCCGAGTGCTACGAAGGCTTTCCCATGGTCGTGCTGGAGGCGATGGCCTGCGGGACGCCGGTGGTGGCCTCGCGACTCGGCAGTCTGGCCGAAGTGGTGATGAACGGAATTAACGGCGTCACCTTTTCTCCGAGAGACCCGGCGGACCTGGCGTCGGTGATCGTCGAGCTCGGGAAAGACCGCCAGCGACTGGCCGCGATGCGCTACCGGTGCCGACTCCATTTTGATCAGCACTACTCGGAAGAACATGCCCTGACAGCCCTGCTGGACATCTACGTCTCGGTCTGCCGGGACGTCAGGCTGGGTAATCCCCCGCGCTGAGCAACTCCGGCACATCCCTTGATAAATGCAAAGTTCTGACAATCGTCAGCCAATTGCCAACCAACCGTAACAATAGTCCGTTATTATTCACCCCATTTGTCCGCGTCTACGCCGACAGTTATGCTGCGGAATGGGTACAATAATGGAAACGATAAGCCTTTTGGGCTACAAGGTCAGCCGGAGCGGTCTTACGGCAGATGTGCTGACCGCCCTTGGCTGGCTCGGCTCCAGGGACACAGCGCGCTATGTTGCCTGCGCCAATCCGCATTCCCTGGTGGTGGCATCACGTGATTCCCATTTTCGGACAGCTTTGCAGTCTGCCGATCTCCTGCTTCCGGACGGTATAGGTATTGTTCATTCCACCAAATTGCTGGGAGTTCCTCCCATGACAAGAGTGGCGGGGTACGACTTTTTCCTTCGGTTCACCGCCGAGGCTGCCCGTCTCAAGGGGGTACGCTACTATTTTCTCGGTGCTACTCCCGCTGCGCTGAGGCTGATTCGACAGCGCCTCGCCCGCGAGTTCCCATCGATTATCGTCTGCGGCTCGTATGCACCACCGTTCACGGACACCTTTTCCGCCGAGGAGAACGAGAAGATCGTGGCGGCCATCAACCGGGCCGAGCCTGACGTGCTCTGGGTCGGGATGACGGCACCGAAGCAGGAGAAGTGGATCATCGATCATCGCGGCAGTCTGCAGGTGTCGTGCATCGGGGCGATAGGAGCGGTGTTCGATTTTTACTCCGGCATAGCCCGACGTTCCCCGGTCTTCTGGCAGCGGCTGGGGCTCGAATGGCTTCACCGTCTCTGCCGCGAGCCGACACGCCTCTGGCAAAGGAGCTTCATCTCGGCCCCCCTGTTCGTCCTGATGGTGGTACGGGAGTTTGTCCGGAGCCGACTGCACCCGGAAGGAATCGGCCATAAACGCAAGCCCCTGCGTATCTCCAAGACGCGGTTGTAGCCGGCGCACAACATCTCATACACCTTCTCTCCCCAAAAGTTTTGCCAACTTTCATACACCTGCCGAACAGCTGTAACATTCGTCTGCTACTGTGCCCTCTGTCGTAACATTCCACTGAATGACAAGGTTTCGTCATGAGTATTGTAGCAGTCGTTGGCCTCGGGTATGTCGGTCTGCCTCTGGCTGTAGCATTTGGCAAGAAGCATCAGACCATCGGCTTCGACCTCTCCGCTGCCAAGGTCGAAAGCTACCGGAAAGGGATCGATCCTACCGGAGAGGTTTCAGCAGCAGAGTTCAACGAGGCATCTTTTCTCACCTTCACCACCGATCCGTCGCTGCTCAGCGGTGCAGAATATATCGTGGTTGCCGTCCCGACGCCGATCGATACGGCTCATCAGCCGGACCTGCAGCCGCTCATCGAATCGTCCCGCCTGATCGGCAAGCATATGGACGAAGGAACGGTGGTCATCTACGAGTCCACGGTCTATCCCGGTGCCACCGAAGATGTCTGTGTGCCGGTCCTGGAGACGTACTCCGGGCTCACGTGGCCAAAAGATTTTCACGTGGGGTATTCGCCGGAGCGGATCAATCCCGGGGACCGTGAACATACGGTCACCTCGATCGTCAAGGTGGTGTCCGGAGACGATAGTGAAACCCTGGTCAAGATTGCCATGCTCTATTCCTCCATCATCACTGCCGGTATCCACTGTGCGCCGAGCATCAAGGTGGCGGAGGCTGCCAAGGTGATCGAGAACACCCAGCGCGACCTGAACATCGCCCTGATGAACGAACTCTCCATCATCTTCGGTCATCTCGGCATCGACACCCTCGACGTGCTGGAGGCGGCCGGCACCAAGTGGAACTTCCTGCCGTTCAGGCCCGGCCTGGTGGGTGGGCACTGTATCGGCGTCGATCCCTACTATCTGACCCATAAGGCCGAGAGCATCGGCTATCACCCCCAGGTAATCCTGGCAGGCCGGCGGATCAACGACGGCATGGGCAAGCATGTGGCCGAACAGACGGTGAAGCTGATGATCCGGGCCGGCCGGCCGGTCAAGGGGGGGAAGGTCAACCTCCTCGGGCTGGCCTTCAAGGAGAACTGTCCCGACCTGCGTAACTCCCGGGTCATCGACATAATTGATGAACTGCGCAGCTACGGTGTGGAAGTATTCGTGCACGATCCGGTGGCCGAACCGGCCGAAGCGACACGGGAGTACGGCCTCACCCTGTGCGATTGGGATGAGCTTCCCATCGCTGACGCCCTGGTTGTGGCCGTAGCGCACCAGCACTACGTAAGGCTTCCCCTGGAGTCGTACCTGGAGAAATTCGTCAAGGGCGGTTGCCTTATCGATGTGAAGAGCCTGTTTTCAAGGGACGAGCTGCAGCAGGCCGGCGTTACCGTCTGGCGACTGTAGCCGGACAGGGAGAGGAGTCGGTATGAAGGTTCTTGTCACCGGCGGCGCCGGCTATATCGGTAGCCACGTCGTTAAGGCACTGGGGGAGGCGGGCCACGATATCGTGGTGTACGACAACCTGTCGACGGGGCATGCCCGGGCTGTCCTGCACGGCCGGCTGGCGGCAAAGGAGTAGAGTGCGTTCATGTGCGGCATCGTAGGCTATATAGGCGGCAAAGAGGCCCAGCCGTTCATTCTCGATGGGTTGCAGAAGCTGGAATACCGGGGGTACGACTCGGCCGGCATCTGCACCATTGAGGGTGATCGGGCCGTGATCCGGCGGAGCGAGGGTAAGCTGGCCAATCTGATCAGGCTGGTGGAGGAACTGCCGCTCCCCGGACGGGTCGGTATCGGCCACACCCGTTGGGCGACCCATGGGAGACCTTCGGAAACCAACGCCCATCCCCACCAGGCCGGACCGGTGGTGCTGGTGCACAACGGGATCATCGAGAACCATGTCGCCCTCAAGGGGATGCTGCGGGAGATCGGCCACACCTTCAGGAGCGAAACCGATACCGAGGTGATCGCCCACCTCATCGAACAGCGGATGAAGGATGGGGCATCCTTCGAGACGGCGGTGCGGCGGACGCTCCAACAGCTGAAGGGGGCGTATGCGCTCTGCGTTGTCTGTACCGACGAGCCGGGCCTGCTGATCGCGGCAAAGAAGGGCTCGCCGCTGGTGGTCGGCATCGGGGTTGATGAGTTCTTCGTCGCCTCCGACATCCCGGCCATCCTTTGCCACACCCGGGAAATGATCTTTCTCGATGACGGAGAAATGGCCAAGTTCAGTCACGGTGAGGTGCAATTTTCCACCCTGGCCGCAGAGGTCGTGGTCAAGCGGCCGCGACGTATCGACTGGTCCCCGGTCATGGCGGAGAAGGGGGGCTTTCGCCACTTCATGCTCAAGGAGATCTTCGAACAGCCGCGGGCGGTACAGGATACGCTGGCCGGCCGGCTGCTGGAGGAAGAGGGCGATGTCTACCTGGAAGACCTGGGGCTTACCGATGTCGAGCTGCGCGGGATGTCGCGGATCTGCATCGTTGCCTGCGGCACCTCCTGGCATTCCGGACTGGTCGGGAAGTTCTATCTTGAGGAGTATTGCCGCATCCCGGTGGAGGTGGACATCGCCTCGGAGTACCGTTACCGGAACCCGGTGGTCGGTTCGGACACCCTGCTCATCGCCATCTCCCAATCCGGCGAGACCGCCGACACCCTTGCCGCGCTCAGGGAAGCGCGCAGCCGGGGCGGGCGGGTCATTGCCATCTGTAATGCGCTCGATTCTTCCATCGCCCGCGAGGCGGACGGGGTCATCTACACCCACGCCGGACCCGAGATCGGGGTCGCGTCCACCAAGGCCTTTGTCACCCAACTGGTTGCCCTCTATCTCCTCACCATCCGACTGGGCCGGGCCACCGGCTCCATTTCCCCGGAGGGAGGAAAAGGGATGCTGGCGGCGCTCCTGCACCTGCCGGCCATGATGGAGGAGGCCCTTGGCCAGGCGTCGCGGGTGGAGGGCATTGCCCGCAGCTACCTGCATGCCGGGGATTTCCTCTACCTGGGACGGGGGATGAGTTACCCCATTGCCCTGGAGGGTGCCCTGAAGCTGAAGGAGATTTCCTACATCCACGCCGAGGGGTATCCGGCCGGCGAGATGAAGCACGGTCCCATTGCCCTGATCGACGAGGAGATGCCGGTGGTGGTACTGGCGCCGCGTGACCGGCATTACGAGAAGGTGGTCTCCAACCTGGAAGAGGTGAAGGCGCGTGGTGGGCGGGTCATCGTGGTCTGTTCGCAAGAGGACGAGGAGTCGGCCGCCAAGGCCGAGGCGGTCCTGGATATCTCGGCCGGGGCCGGTGATATGACGCCGATCCTGCTCTCCATCCCGCTCCAGCTCTTGGCCTATCATGTCTCCGTGCTCAAGGGGAATGACGTTGACCAGCCGCGGAACCTGGCGAAATCGGTTACCGTTGAATAATGGTATGAGGAGATTGAGTCCGTGCAGATAAAAAAAGCCGTGTTCCCTGTCGCCGGTCTCGGCACCCGCTTTCTGCCGGCCACCAAGGCATCCCCCAAGGAGATGCTTCCGCTCATCGATAAGCCGCTGGTTCAGTACGTGGTCGAGGAGGCGGTCGCTTCCGGCATCGAGCAGATTCTTTTTGTCACCGGCCGGAGCAAGCGGGCCATCGAGGACCATTTCGACATCGCCTTCGAGCTGGAATCGCTGCTCTCCAACAAAGGAAAGGACGCTGAACTCTCCCAGGTGCGGGACATCGCCGAGATGGTGGACATTTTTTACGTACGGCAGAAACAGGCCATGGGGCTTGGTCATGCAGTCCTCTGTGCCCGCGATTTCGTCGGCAACGAGCCGTTTGCCGTGCTACTCGGCGACGATATCATCGACTCGCCCGCTCCCTGTCTGGGGCAACTGCTGGATGTATACAGGAAATACCGGGGAACGGTCCTTGCCCTCGAAAGGGTACCAATGGAGAACATCTCTTCCTATGGGTGCGTTCAGGCAAACCCGATCTACAAGAAGGTATTCGAAGTGACCGACCTTGTTGAGAAGCCTAAACCTGAAGAGGCTCCGTCCGATATGGCCATCATTGGCCGCTATGTGCTCACACCGGATATCTTTCCGATCCTGGAGCGGCAAAAGCCGGGCAAGGGTGGAGAGATCCAGCTCACCGATGCCATTCTCCAGCTTTCCAGTAATGAGGCCATTTATGGCTGCCTGTTCGACGGCATCCGTCATGATTGTGGTGACAAGATGGGGTTTCTGAAGGCCACAGTTGATCTGGCCCTGAAACGTGAGGAGTTTAATGGTGAGTTCCGGAAATTTCTGCAGGAGCGGCTGGGTTGTTGCTAGCAGACTTGTCTCAGTGGTTTTATTTCTTTTCGTGGTGCTGCCATTAATGGGGCTCAGTCTTGCCAACACACTGTTGGTGACGCGACAGAAGCCACACAAAGCCGATGCAATCGTCGTGCTTGGCGGCGAGAATACGAGTCGGGCGGAGCAGTCAGCTGCCCTTTACAAACGGGGATATGCCACGAGGATTTTGGTCACTGGTAAAAACGAAGATAAGTTGATTGTGAAGAGTCTGGTCGCTGCTGGGGTGCCAAAGGAAGCTGTTTGGGTTGAACCGGCTGCAACTAGCACCTTTGAGAATGCTTTGTTCAGCGTGCCGATTCTTAAGCAATGGAAGGTGAAGACTGTTCTCCTCGTGACATCATGTTTCCACTCGCGGCGAGCGACTGCGGTCTTCAGATCCAACACCGGCACAATCGAATTTTTTTCTGTTCCAGCGGATAATGTCCCCGTTGCGGAAGTGATCAAGAACAGATGGCTACGAGAGCGTGTGCTGATGGAATATGTGAAGATTATTGGCTACTGGTTCAAGTATGGCATTTCTCCCTTTAACGACTTTGCGGTGACCTCCCTGCGCCTACCGGGGAATGAGATCAAGTGCTCATTGTGACAAGGATCTTATGTCTGATTTGCGGACTTTTGACCATCCTGATTTCTGAGGCTGGAATCGGATTTGCCAGTGAAAAAATAGGTACAACTGCAGAAGAAATTCGCCGTGAAGCCATGCTTCCAAATGACAGTGAGTCAGGCTTTCCCCTACCGTTGGCCGCCCATTGGAATACTGGCTGGAGAGAGGGAGGATTCAGCCCTGATTATCAGCTCCAGATGATTGAGAGGGGACATTATTTACTTCCCTGGTTTTACCTGCCATCTCCATGGGATACGGATTGGATCTCACGTAACGGATACTACGAAAAAACCATTAAAAAATTTGCAGAACTGAAAATTCCCCTATCATTTATAAGCAGCCAGTGGGAGCGGTATCTTACGGATTCACCGAAATACCGGCATCTGCCGAGGCAAGAAAATCCAAATGTCGTGGATGAACACGGCACTATCCATAAGAAAGTTTCGCCCTTCGGCCCAGAGGCTTTGTGGCGTGAGGTGGGAGAGAAGTGGACATCCTCCACGATTGTTCGAAGAGTTCAGGAATGGTATCCAGACCCCCCTCTGGTGCTTTTTGTCTCAAACAATGAACACGACAAGCTTGCATGGCACGAAGTTGGGCAATCCGCCAGATACCTTGAGGCATATGGACCCGGACACGATGACAACTTCAAGCGAAAAGTTGTGGGCGATGGCTGGATCAAGCGTTACCGTGCCTTACAAGGCGGCATGCGGTCAGGGTTGATTGCTCCCGGATGGCAAAAACATGCAAATTTTGTCGCCTATGATGCGTTGGGGACAAGAGCGTACGGCAGATGGCCTGACTGGATTAAGTATTCGCTTATCTCACCAGGTCGAATGGAACCCTGGCCATTGGCATGGGACGGCGTCTCATTGTCTTATTACGTAAACAATTGGAGTCCGGACACTGATCACACCGTGATGAGCCCCCAGATCGAGGCCATGAACTGGATATTCATGCGGGATGAGGCCTGGCGTTTGAACCCGGGTTTCTGGGTTGAGATGTCCACCTGGGATGGACACGAACCAGGCTCAGCCAATGACAAAAGAGAATACTACAGAAAGTCTGGGACAGAATTCAGCCCGGCACGATACGAAGGCTATGTGCAGTTCGGCATGTGGCTGTTAAGGCCACGGGTGGTTCGTGAATTCAGGAATCATCTGTCAAAAGTAACCAAGGATGAATCATATTTTATTTCAGTAGTCAACTCAGTCGACCGGGTGCATGACAACCCGATCTTAAGAAAGTTTTGGAGAAAAGGGAAACTGGTTGCGAATTATAATAATAGGCATCCATATCAAACAAAGATACCAAGCGAGTACAACGCTGTTGATAGATGGTTTTTTCTGGATACCAACCTTGATCCGAAACGCCCATGGGCATTAACTACGTACATTCCCGTATTTTCCATTGCCTTGGTCATTGGTACTGCACCGGAGCGTGAATGGCTTGTTTACGCGCATTCTCCACTGAAAAGTTTTGGCAATGTCAGGGTTACCATCCCTGATTACGCTCCAGTCGATATTAGTGTTTCACCAAGCGGTTCATTTTATTCTGTAATGGAAAAGAATAAAGTAATAACAAAGATTGTAAATTAGCCTTATTAGGTGGCCACGATGTTAATTTCCACCATTATAAATACGATGCCACCTTTTCTGCGATCGAGAATTGCCCGGGTTGAATCATCTCCTTTGGGCAAACGACTGGCGAAGGGTGCATTCTGGAGCTTATTGGGCGCGCTTGCCTCGCGTGGGCTGAATATGGCTGCCATGATGATTTTGGCCCGCATCCTGGGAAAGAATGAGTTTGGCGAAATCGGCGTCATCCAAAGCACCATGGGGATGGTGCAGACGCTTGCCGGGTTCGGACTGGGGTGGGCGGCAACCAAGTACGTGGCAGAGTTTCGTAATAGCGACCCGGCAAAGGCCGGTAGAATTATTTCTTTTTCAAACCTCGCGGCGATAGGGACGGGCGGCCTGATGGCGCTTATCTTCTTCCTGGCCGCCCCTTGGTTGGCTGCAAACTCTCTCTCTGCTCCCCAACTGAGCATTCCATTGCAAATTAGCAGCCTCATTCTATTGTTTGGTACCTTAGTCGGAACGCAAAACGGCATTCTTGCCGGGTTCGAGTCATTCCGGCTGCTGGCGAGAATAGGCGTTGTGAGTGGCATCGTCAGTCTGCCGTTAATAGTTGGCGGTGCTTGGATTGCTGGGGTGGAAGGTGCTGTTTGGGGCTTGATTGCGGCAAATCTTGTCAACTGGGTACTGAATTACAGGTGCCTAAGAGCAGAGGCCTTTAGGGCAGGCGTTCTGATGTCGCGAAAGGGGTGCTGGCAGGAACGGGCTCTTCTCTGGGAGTTCGGCTTGCCGACGATATTGGGAGGAACAGCTCTGAACGGAGCTACCTGGATTGGTACGGTAATGCTTGTTAATCGCCCTGGTGGTTACGGAGAGATGGGTTTTTACAATGCGGCCAATCAATGGTTCAGCGCGCTACTTTTTTTGCCGGGAGTGATTGGGCAGGCTGCCATTCCTGTGCTTTCAGAACAAATTGGCAATAGGGATCATGATCGTTCAAAGAAGGTCCTGGTTAACTCGATCAAATTGAATATGGTGATCATCTTTCCTGTTGCAATCATTGGTTCTCTCTGTAGTCCGTGGATAATGACGCTGTACGGAAAAGATTTTGAGGCGGCATGGCCGACCCTGGTTGTTACTCTGATTGCCGCCGCGATTACTGCCGTGCAATCACCAGCGGCTCAAGTTTTAACTTCGTCAGGGAATATGTGGAAGGCAGCGATCATGAATGTGAGTTGGGCTTTGTCTTTTATCATTTTGTCGAAACTATTGTTGTCATGGGGGAGTTTAGGTTTGGGCACCGCACGAAGCGTGGCCTATCTGGTTTATTCCCTGTGGTCCATCAGATTTGCTTTAAAACTGATTGATCGACTTAAGAATCAGGTGATGAACGAAGTCAATAGTGAGGAAACATGCTTAGAACACTGATTGCGTACGTTGTCAATCACCTTACAAGAGTATTGCCGCCTACAAGCTTTTATCGATTTAAGGCGTTACTATACAGGTTTGCTGGCATGCAGGTGGACCGCACATGCAGAATTGTTTCTTCTGCACAGTTTTGGGGCAATCTTACTTTAGAAATCGGTAAGGAGACATTTGTCGGACATGAGGTTTTTATCGTTGGCGGTAAGAGTAGGGTTTTAATAGGTTCCCATGTTGATATAGCTCCTAGGGTATTGATTGTCACGGGAACCCATGAAGTTGATATGACAGGTTCAAGATCAGCTGGAACAGGTTATTCTAAGGATGTAACGATTGAGGATGGCGTATGGATTGGAGCTAATACCACGATCATTGGAGGAGTTACAATCGGCAGAAAGTCTATTATTGGTTCAGGGAGCGTAGTCACCCGATCAATACCGCCTTATGTCATTGCTGTAGGCAATCCCTGTCGTCCAGTAAAACATTGGGATGTTGATAAAGGTTGGCAAGCCATCGATAGATGAGCCATTCAGTAACCAAGTGCGTAGTGTTTGATTCCACTAAATTGTAAGGACTTATGAGATGTGCGGAATAGTAGCTTTGTATGCATACAACGATTCAAGTGCCAATATCGATAGAACCGAATTGCTTCAGATACGCGACCACATGACAACACGTGGGCCGGATGGTTCTGGTGACTGGATTTCAGCGGACGGGCGGGTTGGCTTTGGCCACCGGCGCCTTTCCATTATCGATCTTACTGAATCGGGCGCCCAACCCATGCAGAGTGAAGATGGAAGGTATGTCATAACGTTTAACGGCGAAATTTATAATTACAAACAATTACGGGCTGATCTGGAAAAAAGGAATTACCGCTTTCGTTCTAACAGCGACACTGAAGTACTTCTGCATCTTTATGATCTTAAAGGACCGGACATGGTGACTGCCCTGCGTGGTATGTATGCCTTTGCCATATGGGATCAGAAAAAACAGGGTGTGTTTATTGCGCGTGATCCTTTTGGCATCAAACCACTCTATATTGCCGATGACGGCAGTACTCTGCGCGTTGCCTCCCAGGTCAAGGCTCTACTGGCCGGCGGGCATATAGACACCTCACCGGAACCAGCCGGTCACGTCGGTTTTTTCTTGTGGGGGCACGTTCCAGAGCCTTATACGCTTTATAAGGGGATTCGTGCGCTGCCTGCAGGTTCTTGGCTGTGGATTGATAGGAACGGCAGAAGACAGAACCTATACTTTTCCCTATCCAATGAATTCAGGAATGCCGAACAATGTTCAGCCAGCGTGACGGCTGCTGATGTTCAGCAGGCTTTTCGCGAGGCGCTCCTGGACAGCGTGCGCCATCATCTTATTGCGGATGTTCCCGTTGGGCTGTTTCTTTCCGCTGGTCTTGATTCTACAGCGCTTACCGCCCTGGCGAGTGAGTTGACGAGTAGTCGACTCAATACGGTCACTCTAGGATTTAAGGAGTTCATCGGGACCGAAAATGATGAAGTCCCTCTCGCAGAGCTGGTAGCACAGAATTATAACACCATTCACCGGACAATCCGGGTCGAACAGAACGATTTTCAAGCAGATTTTACATCTTTGATTGACGCTATGGACCAGCCCACCGTCGATGGTGTGAACAGTTTCTTTGTCTGCAAGGCAGCGGCACTGGCAGGTTTGAAAGTAGCCATATCAGGGCTTGGCGCAGATGAACTTTTTGGCGGCTACTCAAATTTTACGGAGATTCCCAAGGTGGTGTCGTGGTGCTCACCGTTAAATTATTTACCCGGCATTGGCAAAGGCTTTCGTATTGTTTCAGCTCCCATCCTCAGACAGTTTGTTTCGCCCAAATACGCCGGTATCTTCGAGTATGGAAGCAACTTTGAAGGGGCATATCTCCTTCGGCGGGGAATGTATATGCCTTGGGAGTTACCAGAAATGATCGATGCTGAAATGGTAAAACAAGGCTGGAAAGAACTACAGACAATTGCTGCCATAAAAGTGTCAATTGATGGCATAAAGAATGACCGCTTTAAAGTTTCGGCCATGGAGATGAATTGGTATATGCGGAACCAACTGCTCCGTGATGTAGATTGGGCGAGTATGGCGCATTCTCTGGAAGTCAGAGTGCCGTTTGTTGATGTCCAGTTATTAAAATCGTTAGCACCTATTATGAAATCCGACAATAAAAGCTACAAATTGGCTATGGCCAAATCACCAGTACAGGCCCTACCTGACGCAGTACTTTACAGGAGAAAAACAGGATTTTCTATTCCAGTAAAAGAATGGATAATGAATGAAGACAAACTAAAGGCTGAGAATGGATCACGAAGCTGGGCCAAACACATATATTCAAATTTAGTACCTAAATAATATATTTATTAATTATAACAATCAGGTCGAGGTACATGTATAGTTATAGTAATTATAAATCTAGTGCAAAACTGATCTTTTCATTTTTACTGTTACTATGCATTCTTGCACTTGAAAAACATGTTGTCAGTTTCGTGTATATACTTATATGTATCTGGGCTTTGTTCGGTGCAAAGCAGGCTATTAAAGGGCTCACAATCAATTATGTAATACTTCTCCTTAACCCAGTTGTATTCAAACTGCCTGGAGAAGTCAGCGGACTACGCTGGCTTGTTCTTTTTATCGCCGGACTTCGGGTCATGCCCTTAGTTTCCAGGAGGGTGCTTTACTCGTTAATCTCCCTTTTATTATTCTATCTGGTCGTGGTTGTGCTTGCGTGGATGGAAAGCCCCAGTTTTTTAATATCAATTCTTAAAATTACGATGTTTACTTTCGGTGCCGGTGTTTTCTTGATTGCATTTTCCTGTCTCGATAAATCTGAACTGGATGATTTCAGAAGATGGTTTTTTTGTTTAGTAGCGGCATTAATGATCTTATCCCTGCCAACACTACTCATTCCCAGAATTGGTTTTGCTGTCAACGGATCAGGTTTTCAAGGCATTTTAAACCATCCCCAAGCCTTTGCATTGTTCGTAGTGCCGATTGCAACATATCTGATAGCCGACCTGCTACTTAAGAAGGAACGTAGCAGCAGCTGGCTGTGGGCAATTGGAGCTCTCTTCTCTTTCCTGCTTTATATGTCGCGGGCGCGAACTGCAATGGTGACGCTTTTCCTGAGTCTCGGTTCGGCATTTGTTTTTGCTTCCATAAGTTCGCGAAAAGAAAAACTGGATTTGGCACCAGTCGGTTCCATCATGAAAATAGGGATGTTTGCTCTTCTGCTGGCGACTTTGACGCTATTGTCGCCGGCATTTTCCGAATCGATGTCCAAATTCTGGTTAAAAGGGTCGAATAAGTCTGCCACAGTTGGAAAGGCTTTTAGCGAGTCGCGCGGCAAGGGAATAGATTATTTCTGGAACCGCTTTCTTGACAAGCCGTTGACAGGCCAGGGGTTTGGTGTCGAAGAGGGTATTTTGACTGAGAAAAATGTCACGACATTTCTAGGAATTCCAATTTCTGCCACTGTTGAAAAAGGTTTTTTGCCCGCAGCTTTCTTGGAGGAAGTGGGAATCATTGGGATGCTCCTTTTTCTGCCTTTTTTTTTGGCTTTGCTCTATGGAGCGACCCATACATGTGATGTCAGGCTAATGGCGATGTTTTTTTCCTGCCTTTTCGTCAACATCGGTGAAGCGGTGTTTTTTTCTCCCGGGCAGATTGGCGGCTATCTATGGCTTATTCTTGGGTTTACCACTTGTAAAGGCTGGAGTGAAGCAAATGAAAAATGAGCGAATAGTGTTCTGGCAGGATATTCCCAGCCCTCACCAGGCCCCATGGATACGGGCTTTGGCCGGACTGGTTCCTGATGCGGATATCGTTAGTGTATTCCAGCAGAGCGGTCTTCCTCAAGACAGAATTGCTCTCGGATGGCAGCCGCCACACTATGGGAACACGCGCATTCTGATTTCACCGGACAAATCAGAGGTTGATCAACTTATTCAAAGAAATGACTTTAATACGACACACATTTTTTCCAGCATGCTTGAAGATTCGGAAATATACGAACGGTTTCAGCTTGCCCTTTCATCAAAAGCTCGAGTAGGGGTGCTTTCCGAGGGCCGGGATTGGCGCGGTTGGAAAGGATTTTTACGACAGGCATACAAGGCCCGGCGAGAACACAGATTTCGTGAATCGGTTGATTTCGTATTGGCGATGGGACAGGTGGGCATTCAGTGGTTCGAGCGCTGTGGGTTTGACAAGGACAAATTATTTCCGTTCTGTTATGTCGTGGAGGCACCCGACAGTCAGGTTATGGGTTGTGACGATTCCAAATCGACCATACAGATGATCTCTGTTGGTCAGCTTATCAAGCGAAAACGGTTTGACCTGTTGCTTAAGGCGCTCACTAAGGTGCCTGCACAGGGTTGGGAGCTGAAAATCGTCGGTGACGGTGAGCTCAGGTATCAACTTGAAAAAATGGCGGCCGACTTAGGCCTAAGCGATAGAGTCGTGTTTACCGGCGTTTTGAATAATGTGCAGGTCAGAACCGTACTGGCACAAACTGACGTCTTTTTTCTTAACAGCCATTGGGATGGGTGGGGAGCGGTTGTCAATGAGGCTCTTATGGGCGGAGTTCCGGTTGTGTGCAGCGATTTCTGCGGAGCTGCGGACCTGGTCAGAGCTGATTTCAATGGAGAGATTTTTGAAAGTGGCAATGTCGATTCCCTTGCAACGATTATAAATAAGTTTATTGAGCGTGGTCCGCTGCCATTGGCTAAGCGGGACCAGATAAGAACATGGTCCAAGGGTATTGAAGGCCCAACTGTTGCCCGGTATTTTCTCGACATTCTGAAATTTATCGATGGGACTGACAACAAACGCCCCGTTCCACCTTGGAATGTCTGAAGTCAACGTAGGACGTGAAGAGAGCATGCACATATTTATTACCATAGCTAGTATCGATCCGGCTGCGGGTGGGCCGTCCCGTTCTGTCCCCAACCTTGCACGCCAGCTCGCACGGTTGGGTATTTCCGTCCGATTGCAGTCGATCGGGAACTCGGCCGTAAGTGCTGGCAATGACGGCTATGCTCTCGAACTGTATTCGCATACAGGGACTGCGTTCAGCAAGCTGAAAGCGATTGTCAGCATGCGCCGTGACCTGTTGATCCAGGTGCGGGAACATGCCAACGGGGCGATCATTCACGATCAAGGCATCTGGCTGATGAATAACCATGTTGCGGTCGGGGTTGCCAGGAAGACCAAGACCCCGCTGATCGTGAGCACCAGAGGGATGCTCGAACCCTGGGCGTTTAATCACAAGGCTTTCAAGAAGAAAGTCGCCTGGCATCTGTATCAGAAAAGTGATCTCGATGCCGTGGACCTTTTCCATGCCACATCACCGCAGGAGGCGCAGCACATACTCGAAAGCGGATTTCAGAAACCGGTGGCGATGATTCCCAACGGAGTTGACGTCCCGGCTTGGCGGCAACGGACAGTGTCGCCGGCCGACCGGAAGACTATACTGTTTCTGTCACGAATCCACCCGGTGAAGGGACTACTTAATCTTGTCGAAGCCTGGCAAAGTATCAAAGAACCCAATTGGCGGATTGTTGTCGCCGGACCCGACGAGGCAGGCCACAAAAAGGAAGTAATGACTGCAATAACAGCCGCTGGACTGCAGGACTGTTTCGAATTCGTCGGTCCTGTGGACGACACCGTAAAGTGGCAGTGGTTCTTTAATGCCGATCTGTTTGTATTGCCTTCATTTACCGAAAATTTCGGCATTGCCGTCGCTGAAGCGCTTGCCTGTGGCGTGCCGGTAATAACCACCACGGGAACTCCTTGGCAAGAGCTGGTTACCCATAAATGCGGTTGGTGGATCGACATCGGTGTAACGCCATTGGTCGAGGCACTGCGGGAGGCTATCGCCTTGTCGGATAAGGAGCGATCAGTTATGGGACAGCGCGGCCGAACGTTGGTCGAAAATGGATATTCGTGGGCAAAAGTAGGACAAGACATGGCCGAAGTCTATTCGTGGGTTCTTGGCAAGGGGCCAAAGCCTGAGAGTGTGCTTTCTCCATAGCATAATATTTAAAGGATAATTATGAGCATTCAGGACTTATCCGTAATAATACTGACATTCAATGAAGATATGCATATTGAAAGATGCATTGATAGTGTCAAATCTATTGCGAAACATATCTATGTTGTCGACTCATATTCATCGGACAGAACTGTTGAGCTAGCGAAAGGCCTGGGTGCTCTAGTTTACCAGAATAAGTGGACGAACCATGCAATTCAGGTGAATTGGGCGCTCGACAATCTGCCCATCACTACAAAATGGATTTTCAGACTCGATGCGGACGAATTTGTAACAGATGATTTAAGCAAGGAGATAAGCGAACGGATTTCCATACTTCATGAATCGGTGACAGGTATTTATCTGACCCGCAAAGTGTTTTTCATGGATCGATGGATCCGGCATGGAAGTTATTACCCGATCTCTTTCTTGAGAATCTGGAAGCACAGGCACGGCAGGTGTGAAGAGCGCTGGATGGATGAGCATATCAAGTTGACTGACGGGGATACAGTAAAATTTGAGTACGATTTTGTTGATGATAACAAGCGGAGTCTGGGGTGGTGGACGGAAAAACACAATGGCTATGCAACGCGCGAGGCGATCGAGACTCTTAATCTGAAATACAACTTGTTTGTATCGAATACGGTTGCCCCTGACTTCTTCGGTACACAGGAACAGAGGAAGAGATGGCTCAAAATGGTATATATCAACATGCCTCTGTTCCTGCGGCCGATTCTGTATTTCAGTTACCGGTACTTTTTGAAACTGGGATTTCTGGATGGAAAGGAAGGTCTGGTCTGTCATTTTCTCCAGGGCTTCTGGTACCGGTTCCTGGTGGATGCAAAAATTTACGAGATCCGCCGCGCTGGTGGCAATGAACCAGAAGGTATACGACAAGCCTTGGGCGATATGTACTCAATAAAAATATAATTCCTTATCGTTTTTAACGCAACTATTGCCCTTCTGTAACATCAGAGACATGTAGGTCAAGTATGTTTCCCATATCAAAGTAATCCACTTTATTCTCTTGCCCGACAGGTAAGTTTGACTAACTCAATAATGGCGAAATAGTTCAGCTTCGTCCTTATTTTGAGGAGGGGAAGTGCTTGCTAATGCTTCGTTTATCGTGAAACAGCCTGATTCCATGCGAGGTGATTCGCCCAATCTTGATCTGCTTCGTTCCTTAGCGGTGATCTTCGTAGTACTAAGCCACTTGCCGCCATTGGGTTTGATTATGGAGATGTATCACTATCACCTCCAATCGCTAGGGCTTTTGGGTGTCATCATCTTCTTTGTTCATACTTGTCTTGTGCTCATGCTGTCACTCGAGCGCCAGACCGATACTCTTGGCGAGCAGCGGAGGGCCTCCCTGTTTTTCGTACGCCGGGCATTCAGGATCTATCCTCTGAGCGTTGTCGTAGTTCTCGTGGTCTCTGTGTTTGCAAAGGGTTCCGGTGCGGAACCGACTTATTCAACAATACTCAGCAATCTGCTGCTGATTCAAAACCTCAACGGGGAACCCTCGATCCCTGGAGCTCTATGGAGCCTACCTTTCGAGGTTCAAATGTATCTCGTCCTGCCCATGCTCTATTTGCTGGTCGTTCGTGCCGGCAAGACTGCTCTGTGGCGTGTATGCTTGCTTTGGCTTGGTTCAATAGGGGTAATATTCACGCTCTATCGTCTTGGTTTGAATTACCATCTCTTAAAATACCTTCCATGCTTCTTGCCGGGGGTCATGGCATTTACGCTACGAAAGACCCCGCGTAAAGTTGCACCTTGGGCACTGTTCCTCTATGTCGGTTCGGTCGCGGTCATATACCCTTGGGCGGTCGCTTACGGGGTAAAGGAGAATATGTTAGCATGGCCTGTTTGCTTGGCACTGGGTCTCATCATTCCCTGGTGCCGGGAGATCGATGTGAGTTGGCTGCGAAGTACGGGGAAAGTCGTCGCCCGCTACTCGTACGGCATCTATCTTGTTCATGGACCGTGTATCGACTTCGCGTTCAATTACCTCGGAGGTATGCCACCCTTACTGCAGTGGGGAAGCTTTATAGCCGCAACCGCAACGCTTTCGTATCTTGCCTACCATTGGATCGAAAAACCGGGTATTGATCTTGGCGGGAGGTTGGCTAAACGTTGGAGTCGCGGTATTGTGACAGGCCTCGTGACCAATCAGGCGATTGACTGACCGTGCAGTCGCAGCAGAACCGGCCTTGCTTTCCTCGATTTCAAATCATTAAATTCATTCAAAAGTCCATCATCTCCTTATCGTTTTTAACCTAACTATTGCCCCCCTGTAACATCATATACATGTAGGTCAGGTATGTTCGCCAATGTTCTCCTGAACAGTTGGAGATTTGGAGGGTATGTTATGTTCGCAGGAAAGACGTTACTGATCACTGGCGGCACTGGCACCTTCGGCAATGCTGTATTGCGCCGGTTTCTCGATACGGAGATCAAAGAGATCCGCATTTTCAGCCGTGACGAAAAGAAGCAGGAAGATCTGCGGATCGAACTGGCCAATCCGAAGGTGAAGTTCTACATCGGGGACATCCGCAATTACGACAGTATCCTGCCGGCCATGCAGGGGGTGGACTATGTGTTCCATGCCGCGGCGCTGAAGCAGGTGCCGTCGTGCGAGTTCTTCCCCATGGAGGCGGTGCGGACCAATGACCTGGGGGCCGAGAACGTGATGAACGCGGCGCTGGCCTGTCAGGTGCGCAATCTTATTGTTCTCAGCACCGACAAGGCAGTCTATCCGATCAACGCCATGGGAATCAGCAAGGCAATGATGGAGAAGCTGATGGTGGCCAAGGCCCGCATGTACGGGAATACGTCCACTGTCTTTTGCGGCACCCGCTACGGCAATGTGATGGCCTCTCGCGGGTCGGTAATCCCGTTGTTTCTCAAACAGATTCAGGAGGGGACGCCCCTGACGATAACCGATCCGAACATGACCCGCTTCATGATGACCATCGATGATGCGGTGGACTTGGTGCTCTACGCCTTCGAGAACGGCAACCCAGGCGATATCTTTGTACAGAAAGCCCCGGCGGCCACCATCCATACCCTGGCCGAGGCGATGCTGCGGCTTTTCCACGTCAGTAACGAAGTCAGGGTTATCGGTACCAGACACGGCGAGAAGCTTTATGAGACGCTCCTCAACCGGGAAGAGATGGCCAAGGCCGAGGATATGGGAGGCTACTACCGAGTGCCGGCCGACGTCCGGGATCTGAATTACAATTGTTATTTCGTGGAAGGTCAGGAGGATGTGTCGCACATCGAGGATTACAATTCGCACAATACCCAGCGCCTCGATGTCGATGGGATGATGGCTCTGCTGCTGAAGCTGGATATCATCAGGGATGCCATGAAAGAGGAGAGGGTGTACCGGTATGCCAGCTGAGACCACGGTGCTCGTGACAGGCAGCAACGGTTTTGTCGGTCGCAATCTGCGAGTGGCGTTATCCCGCCTTGCCGATGTCAGAATCCTCTGTTTTGACCTGGAGGATGATCAGCAGGTACTAGCCAGTCACCTGCAGGATGCGGACGTCGTGTTCCATCTCGCCGGCGTGAACCGGCCGCAGCACGTGGAGGAATTCACCACCGGGAATGCAGGACTTACGCAGACGATGGTCTCCCTGTTGGAGCAGCAGGGACGGACTCCTGCCATTGTCATGACGTCATCCACCCAGGCTGCGCTGGACAATCCGTACGGAGCGAGCAAGAAAGCGGCCGAAGAGAGCCTGTTCGAATATGGCGCCAGGACCGGGGCTCCGGTGTACGTCTATCGGCTGACCAACGTGTTCGGCAAATGGTCGCGGCCCAACTACAACTCGGTGGTTTCCACGTTCTGCTACAATATTTCCCATGGGCTTGACATTACCATGTCCAATCCGGCCAACGAGGTGGAACTGATCTATATTGACGATGTGGTCGCGGAGTTCGTCGCCGTCCTTGATGGAAGAAGAGATGCTTCTGCCACGCGCCTCGGTGTGGGACCCACCTACCGGGTCACTCTGGCGGAACTGGCGGAGAGGATCCACCGGTTCCGGGAGATCCGCACCACCCTTGAAATACCGGACCTTGCCGATGACCTGACGAGAAAGCTGCACGCCACGTATCTCTCATATCTGGAACCGACCGATTTTTCCTATCCGCTGGACATAAAGACCGACAATCGCGGTGACCTGGCCGAATTGATCAAGTCGGCACATTTTGGTCAGATGTTTGTCTCCCGGACACACGGGGGGATTACCCGCGGCAATCACTATCACGACACCAAGATCGAAAAATTCTGCGTCCTGCAGGGGGAGGCGGCCATTCGGTTTCGCCACGTTTTCACGGAAGATATCATCGAATATCGGGTTTCCGGGACCACGTGGGAGGTGGTGGATATCCCCCCGGGCTACACACACCACATTGAGAACCTCTCGGACCAGGAGATGATTGTTCTCTTCTGGGCCAATCGGATTTTCGACCCGCTGCAGCCGGATACCACTTATTGCGAGGTGAAAGGTGGACAGAATTAAGGTTATGACCGTGGTCGGCACTCGACCGGAGATCATTCGCCTGTCGAGAGTGCTGGCCAAACTGGACAAGCACGCTGATCATCTGCTGGTGCATACCGGCCAGAATTATGACTATGAACTGAACGAAATTTTCTTTGCTGACCTGGAGATCAGGAAACCCGACTATTTTCTGGAAGCGGCCGGGACGAATGCCGCCGAAACCATCGGCCAGACCATCATCAAACTGGACCCGGTGCTGGAGAAGGAGTGCCCCGATGCCCTGCTGATCCTAGGGGATACCAACAGCTGCCTGGCGGCCATCCCGGCCAAGCGGCGAAAAATCCCCATCTTCCACATGGAGGCGGGTAACCGTTGTTTCGATCAGCGTGTGCCGGAGGAGATCAACCGGAAGATCGTTGACCATATCAGCGACATCAACCTACCCTACAGCGTCATTTCGCGGGAGTATCTGCTGCGCGAGGGACTTTCCCCGGACAGGGTGATCAAGACCGGCAGCCCGATGTACGAGGTGTTGCACTACTACCTTCCCAAGATCGAGCACTCTGCTGTTCTTGAGCAACACGGATTGCAGCCCCGGAACTACTTTGTCGTCAGTTGCCATCGGGAGGAAAACGTTGATTCCGAACGGAATCTTGATCGTTTTCTCGCAGTTCTGGAGAACCTTGTTGCCGAGTATGGCAAACGCGTAATCGTCACGACCCATCCGCGCATGAGGAAACGGCTGGAAACACGCGGCGCGCAGCTTGACCGGCGGATCGAACTGCACAAACCGTTCGGCCTGACGGACTATGTAAAACTGCAGATGCATGCGTACGCGGTGTTGTCGGACAGCGGCACCATCAACGAAGAATCGTCGATTCTCAATTTTCCGGCAGTGAACATCCGTGAGGCTCACGAGCGGCCGGAAGGGATGGAAGAAGGGGCAGTAATGATGACCGGCCTCGATTGGCAAACAGTCCATCAGGCACTGGAGATTCTGAAGACTCAGGGGCGGGGTAACGAGCGGACTCTGCAACTGGTGGAGGATTACAGCGTGCCGAACGTGTCTGACAAAATCATCCGTATCATCCTGAGCTATACGGAATATGTAAATCGCACCATCTGGCGTAAACACTGTTGAAAATTCACATGATTGGCACCTGCCCGTGTTCCAGACTTAAAATTGAGCGCGTAGTATGCGGTACCAGCAGTCAGGCAGCACTAGGGCATGACTGGTTACACAACCGCCAGGATGCGCGAGTATGTCATGAAATCCACTGAAACCATCTGGTTTGTCTCCGAAGTTTACTTTCCCGACGAACAGGGTACTGCATTTTACACAACCGGACTTGCCGAAGGACTTGCCCGCCATTACCGCGTGGTAGTTCTCTGCAGTGATCCGACGGTGACGGCACGTGGCACCAGGGTGCCGCGTGCCGAGGTGCGGAACGGGGTCCGGATCAAGCGCTGCAAGGGGACCACGTTCAACAAGGACAATCTGCTGTTGCGGGCGGTCAATATCCTTACCTACAGTCTGGCTCTGATTATCAGAGGGCTGGTTCTGGTCAGGAAAAATGACATCGTCATAGCGGTCACCAGCCCACCATCAGTGCCGTTTATTGCGAAATGTATCTGCTGGTTGCGCGGGGCAAAATGTGTGCTGCGTCTTGAGGACGTTTATCCAGAGACCCTCGTTGCCACTGGTCTGCTCAGAAAGAGCAGCATGGTGACCCGCCTGCTCGCTTTGCTGACGAGAATGCTGTATCGAAACGTCGAGCTGATAACCGTGCTGGGCCGGGATATGAAGGCGCTGGCAGAGAAAAAAATACGCTCGCACAGTGATCATATCCACATTATCCGGAGTTGGGCGGATACGGACATCGTGTCGCCGCAACCAAAAGCCGCGAACCCGCTGCTGCGGGAACTCGGCTTGACCGACAAGTTCGTGGTTTCCTGTGTGGGCAACATGGGCCGCGCCCAGGCTGTCGAGCTGATGCTTGAGGCGGTCACCATGCTGCGGGAACACCCTCAGATTCATTTTCTGTTCATCGGCTCCGGTGCCAAAAAGGGGTGGTTGGAAAAGGAAGTGGCGACACGCAAGCTGGAAAACATAACCGTCCTGAACCATCGTCCCCGAACCGAACAAGCCATTTTCCTGAATGCCTGCGACATTTCGATCATCTCGCTGCTACCGGGCATGACCGGTGCCGGCGTTCCCAGCAGAACCTATAACATCATGGCGGCTGGAAAACCGATTATTGCACTTACCGGGCGAGACTCCGAAGTGTCCCTGCTGGTCCAGGACGAAAGTATCGGCTGGGTTGTCCCGCCGGATAATGCCGGTGAACTGGCCACGACTGTGCTCAACGCCTGCTCAGACCCAGACCGTCTGGCAACGATGGGGGCCAGGGCCGCACAGGTGGCGACGAAGCGGTTCTCCCGTGAAATCATTATTGATGAATACAAGTCGTTGCTTGAAAGCAGGCTGCTTGCCACATCTGCTGCCAAGATTCAAAGGGATGCTGCCTGTTATGCTCAGCCATAGAAGAAGGCTCTTCAGAGTCTTTCACTGATTGAGCGAGAAGAGTTCTGTGCCTTAAGGAGATAAACCAGTAATGGATACCAGTCGAACAGCAGTAATGTGCAGCAGCAGGTTACGACAAGGGGGACTGTCTCCCCAAGCCATTGTCTACGTTACACTCTGTGCCGTACTGTTCGCCATTCTCTACCAACCCGTGTATCAGGTGATGGTGACTTGGTGGGGAGGGGAAGATTATAACCACTGCTATTTCGTGCCGTTGATCGTTCTCTATCTCATCTGGGAGAAAAGGTCTGAACTTGGCCGGACCGCGTCGTATCGTTCATGGTTGGGGCTGGTGCCACTACTGGTCGGGATTGCCTGTTACTGGCTCGGAGAGTTGGGCGGAGAGTTCTACATCATCGACCTCTCTTCCTGGCTGGTCATGTTCGGTGCGGTCTGGATCTATCTGGGGTGGCGCAAACTGAAGATTATCACGTTTCCGCTCGCGTTCCTGATCGCCATGTTCCCGTTTCCGAATTTCATCAACAATAACCTGACGTTAAAGCTCAAGCTCATCTCTTCGCAACTCGGTGTACTCATGTTGCACGCGTACGGTTTGAGCGCCTATCGCGAAGGGAATGTCATTGATCTCGGTTTTACCCAATTGCAGGTGGTGGATGCTTGCAGTGGGCTTCGGTATTTCCTTCCGCTGATCATTCTCGGTATTTTGCTGGCCTATTTTTTCAAGGCCCCTTGGTGGAAAAGGATGCTCCTGGTGCTGGCGGCGGTTCCCGTGTCGATCATTACCAACAGTCTGCGGATCGCCTCGGTGGGGGTGTTTTATCAATTCATGGGCGCCAGTGCTGCTGAAGGATTTTTCCATGACTTCTCCGGGTGGCTTATCTTCATGGCCAGTCTGGCGATGTTGTTGCTGTTAATGATCATCCTCAAGCGGATTCCCGGCGGGCGAGTGAATAGTGTCCCCTCTTCAAGTCAGGCGGCAGACAGAGCGGTGGTAGAAGGCATACCGGACAGACCGCCCGTCAGAGGCTTTTCGTTTGTACTCATGGTGCCGGTACTGATTCTGGGGAGCACCATCGCCGTTTCGGCAAATGTTGATTTTCGAGAGAAAATCCCACTCAAGACATCGTTTGCCTCTTTCCCTGAACAGGTTGGCGAATGGCGCGGGTCCCGACAGGTCATGGAGAAGATCTACCTCGATGAACTCGGTCTCTCCGACTATGTGATTATGGATTACCGTAACGGTTCCGGACGCCAGATCAATCTGTACACGGCCTATAACGCAAGCCAAATTAAAGGGAAATCGTCCCACTCGCCGTCAAGCTGCCTCCCGGGAAATGGCTGGGAATTCAAGAATTCGGGCGATGCCTCGATTCCCCTGCAAAACGGATCGTCACTGATTGTCAATCGGGCGCTGATCGAAAAGAATGCGCAACGACTGCTAACCTACTACTGGTTCCCGCAGCGAGGCCGTGTATTGCATAACCTCGTAGAACTGAAATTTTACAATTTTTGGGATGCGTTGACTAAGCGGAGGACTGACGGCGCACTCGTCAGGATCATGACCCCGGTTGAACAGAATGAAACCATTCAGGACGTTGATCGCCGTTTGCAGCGGTTCGTCCAGGAATTCATGCCGGTTCTCGATCGGTTCCTACCTGGAAAAGATGTCTGATGCTTCTGCTGTCGACGTTGCTGCTGCCGGTGACCGTCGTTCTAACGCTATACTTTTGCTGCTATAACACAATGAGAGGATATTAATGCCATGAGCAATACTCCCACTTCAGTAGCATTCAAGTACGTCTTCCGGTACGACTACAACCCCGTCTATGTGAACGGTGCCCATGGCGGTGTTTCGCCCCGTGGCGACTTGGTGGTCAATTTCTATCTGGAGCGGCAGCCACTTCCCAACGAACTCACCCACGGCATCAACCCGGACGGCGGCATCGGCAATGTGGTGGCCGTCGATCCTGAAGACCTCAACACCAGCATTGTCCGCTTCGTTTCCAACGGAGTGGTTCTCAATTACCAGAATGCGAGAGACATCCACCAGTGGCTCGGCGACAAGATCGCAGAAATGGAACGGTTGGCCCAGGCCAGGTTGGAAGCTGCAGGGCAGAGCAGCCCGGCACACTGATGAAAAACAAGAGTAGCCAAACCTTCACCTCCCTGTAACACGGAATAAATACTCTGCCGGTATACTCCGCCTTATTAATGCATGTCAGCCACAATGTTCATCTGCCAATGTCTTCGCAGAGGCTACGTTTTCGACGCTTTCGAAACGTATGTCTCTGCAGACACCCTCTGGAACCGGATTTTATTCATGAAAGCAGATAAGGAGGCCGCTGTCATGACCTCGGCACCGCAGATCAGTTCGGAAAGCTGGCTCAATCACCTTGTCTATGGTGCCAGCCAGGCCAAGGTGGCGACGGTCAGCACCTTTCAATCACTGACTGGAATTTCGAGTAATCGGGAGACGTTCCCGACTTTGCTTGACACATTTCTCCACGGGAAGGTCTCCCGATGATCTTTCTGTCGACCCTGCTCCTCGCCGTCCTGATTACCATCGCCACGACCCCGCTCCTTTCGGCGCTGGCGATTCGGTTCAATGTGGTCGATCTCCCCGGCGAGCGCAAGGTGCATACCCTGCCCATTCCCCGCATCGGCGGTATTGCCATGGCCTGCGGTGCGTTCGTGCCCCTTCTGTTCTGGAACTATGCTGATCGCTTCGTCATATCCTACCTGTGCGGTGCGGCGGTGCTGGTTTTTTTCGGCCTGCTGGACGACCTGCGGGACCTGTCTCCCAAGATCAAGTTTCTCGGACAGATCGTGGCTGCACTGATCGTTATCCTGGCCGGGGGGGTAGAGATCCGTTCTCTCGGCACCCTGCTGCCCGACGCCTGGCAACTTCCCTCTCTCATCTCCATACCCTTGACGCTCGTGGCCATTGTCGGCGCCACCAATGCCATCAATCTGGCCGACGGCCTGGATGGTCTCGCCGGTGGTATCAGTCTGCTTGTCTTTACCGGCATCGGCTATCTTTCCTATGTGGAAGGGAACCAGATGGTCGGTCTCATCTCCCTGGCCCTGGCCGGAGTCATCTTCGGATTCCTCCGTTTCAATACCCATCCTGCCTCCATATTCATGGGGGATGCAGGAAGCCAGTTCCTGGGGTACTCGGCTGCTACTCTGGCCATTGCCCTGACCCAGCAACAGACCACGCTGAGTCCGGTACTCCCGCTGCTGCTCCTGGGCGTGCCTGTTCTGGACACCCTGACCGTGATGGTTACCCGCATAGCACAAGGGCGGTCTCCGTTCTCGGCCGATAAGAATCATTTTCACCACCACCTGCTACGACTCGGCCTCCATCAGTCGGAGTCCGTGGTGGTCATCTACGTCCTGCAGACCCTGCTGGTCGTCACTGCGGTCCTCTGCCGCTATCATTACGACTGGCTGCTCCTTATCGGCTACCTCTGCTTTTCCGCCGTCGTGCTAATGGTGTTTCATCGTGCCCGCCAGGCCGATTGGCGGCCACGGCGCATCGATTTCTTCGATATCAGGATTGCCGGCCGGCTGAGGATGCTGAAGCGGGAAGGGCACCTCATCAAGGCCTCGTTCCCGATCTTCGAGTTCGGTATCCCTCTGCTCCTGCTTTTTACCTGCTGGACCGCCATCAAGATTCCGCTGTATGTCTCGCTGGTCGCATGGGGCATGGCCCTTCTGATCGTGCTGTCCTGGCTGTTCTGGAAAATGCGGCTTGAGGCGGCGCTCCGCATCTCCCTGTACCTGCTGATCCCTTTTGCCATCTACCTGAGCGATCTTCAACACGTCAAGTGGCTGGAAGGTGCGGGGCGTGCATTCTACAACATGTCTTTCGGCATCTTTGCCGTGCTCATCATCCTCATTTCCAAGTTCTCCCGGCGGAAAAACGGATTCAGAAGTTCCCCCATGGATTTCCTCATCCTGATTCTCGCCGTGGCTGTTCCCAATATGCCGGATCAGATGATTCAGGAATACCGGATTGGCCTGATCGCGGCAAAGATCATCATGCTTTATTTCAGCTATGAAGTCCTGCTGGCTGAGTTGCGCGGCAGATTCAGCCTGATTGCGGCAACAACGGTGGCTTCGCTCGTGGTTCTGGCGTGCCGCTGACAATAGCAATAGAAACGATAAGGAGAGATTGCATGCGGAAACGAATTGCCCGGTTGGGCCTTGTGCTGTTGGTAAGCGTGTCGCTGGTGGCATGTAGCGGGCCGGAAGCGAAGAAGGCCAAGTTCCTCGCCAAGGGGAAGAGTCTGTATGAAAAGGGGGAGTACACCAAGGCCAGACTTGAGTTCAAGAATGCCGTGCAGATCGACCCCAAATATGCTGACGCCTATCGGATGCTCGGCTACGTCGCGCTCAAGGAAGGAGATCTCAAGGGGGCGTACGCCAGTTTCAGCAAGGCGGCGGAACTGAACCCGGCCGATCTCGATGCCCATTATCAGGTCGGGAAGATCTTTCTCGGCGCGGGAGATCCTGACAAGGCGCTTGAAAAGGCGGAGTTGATCCTGAAGAAGGACCAGGGTCACGTTGATGGGCAGTTGCTGAAAGGGGCGGTCTATGTGGCACGAAAGGAACATACCAAGGCTATCCCCTTTCTGGAGGGGCTGATCGCCAAAGGTATACAGAAGCCCGATGCCTTTCAGTTGCTGGCTTCCAGCTATCTGTTGAATAAAGACCTGAAGAGCGCCGAAGCAACCCTTGCAAAGGGAGTGGCTGCCAACCCGAAATCGGCCGGTTGCCTCCTCTTGCTGGCGGAATTAAAGGCGAACACCGGCAAGGTTGACGAGGCGGTTACCCTGGTAAAACAGCTTATCGCCCTGGAACCGGCCGAGGCGCGGCACACCATCACCCTGGCGAACCTCTACTGGGGGTCGAAACAGGAGGCGAAAGCCGTTGAAACGGTCAAGGCCTATGTTGCCGCCGCACCGCAGGACGAGGAGCGGCGTCTGCAGGTTGCCGGTTTCTACCTCGCCAGGAACAAGCCGGAGGACGTGGAGCAGGTGCTCAAAGAAGGGGCCGGCCAGATTCCGAAGGGTTTCCAGGTCCGTTTCGCCTTGAGCGAGCTGTATGCCAACCAGAACAAGCCCGACCAGGCGATTGAGGTGCTGAAGCAGGTCCTTGCCCGGGAAAAGGATTTTACCAAGCCGGACCTCATCACGACCAGGAGCACCCTGGCGAAGATCTATCTCGTACGGCGCGATCTGACCACTGCCACGAAGTACGTGGATGAGGTGATCAAAGAAAGTCCCAAGAATGTAGAGGCACACTTCACCAAGGGCGAGATTCACATGCTCAAAGGGGAAGGGGCCAATGCGGTCACCGAATTCAGGAGCGTTGTCACCGAAAACGAAAAATTCACCCAGGCCCATGTCCGGCTGGCCGAGGCCCACCTGCTCAACAAGGAGCCGGCACTGGCCCTGGACGGACTGAAGACGGCCCTCAAGGCGACGCCGGATGCACGCGACCTGCAGCGGGCCATAGCCAGGGCATATCTGTCGCAGAAGGACCCGAAATCGGCAGAGGAGACGTTGACCAGGATACTTGCAAGGAATCCGGCGGACCTGGAAGTCCTGTCCGACCTGGGTGATTTTTACCTGCGGACCGGTGACCTGAAAAAAGCCGAGACCCGTTTTGGCGAACTGAAGCGAAAGGCGCCCCAGCTGCCGATCGGTTACGTTAAATTCAGCGAGCTGTACATCGTGCAGGGAAAGATGGACAGAGCCCAAGCGGAACTGGAACAGGCCTACAGGCGTAATCCCGAGTCCTGGCGCGTGGCCAACGACCTGGCATACCTGTTGTGCGAAACGTCGCGGTCGGCCAAGGAACTGGACCGGGCAGAGTCGCTTGCAAAGAAGGCCCAGCTGCTGAAACCCGAGGGTTTGACCGTCTCCGACACACTTGGATGGATCTACTACAAGAAAGGGGACTTCAAGCAGGCAATGGAACTGATCGGCAAGGTGCAGGCGAGCGCACCGAAGAATCCGGTCATCAACTTCCATCTCGGCATGGTGCGGTACAAGGCCGGTGATCGCGCCAAGGCAAAGGAAAGTCTGACCCTGGCTCTGGCCGGGAAAGAACCATTCCCCGGCAGGGATGAAGCCGAACGTACCCTGAAGAGTTTGTAACACGTGTGAAGGTTACGACACGCCTTTTTGCTTCTGTGCCAGTCAGGAAACGGCCGACTAACGACGCTATTTCCCCGGTAATGAAATATTAAGCCAACTGCCACCGGAATGTAACATTTCGCTGGTATGATGCATAGTTGTCCGGCCCGTAACAGGGCCTTAACCTAAATCAGCAGGTGAAAGTTATGTTCAGCAAAGGTTTTCAGACCGTTCTTATCCTGGCACTGGCACTGCTTACGGCAGCCGGGTCCTACCGCGATGTAGCGTTGGCCAATGACAAGCCGGCTGTAGAGGCGGAAGAAAACGGGCAAGCTGCCGAGCAGAACGTCGATCAGGCCGCTGCCGATAACGTTTCGCCGGAGGCTGAGGCAGCCGCTCCCGCAGCAAAAGAGGAGATCGAAACTGCTCCCGCAGCGCGGAAGGGAGCGTTGTTCTGGGACAAGGTCCTGTCCGTCGTGGGCCTTCACGAAGAAAAACCGTTCAAACCAGACCAGGTGGGAGGCGCACCATCAGGACCCGACCAGGACTACGTCATCGGTCCTGGTGACCAGCTCGGCATTACGGTCTGGCGGGACGATACGCTGACCAAGACCGTTCTGGTCCTGCCCGACGGCAAGATTCAGTTTCCGCTGATCGGGGAGATGGTTGCTGCGGGCAAGACCGTTGCCAAGCTGAAGAAGGAACTGGAAGAAAAACTGACCGGTTACGTGGTGGATGCCGGTTTGACGGTGGAGGTCCGGCAGTCGAACAGCCTGTTCGTGTACCTGATCGGGAAGATCAATGCCCCCGGGCGGCAGATGCTCCTGGCGAACACCAACGTGCTGCAGGCACTGGCCATGGCCGGCGGGCTCAATCCATTCGCGGACAAGGACGATATCCGGATCTTTCGTCAGGAAGATGGCAAAACCTTGATCTTTCCGTTCAGATATACCCTGGTCTCGGCGGGAAACAATCTCGAGGAGAATATCTGGCTCAAGCGGGGCGACGTGATCGTTGTTCCGTAACGGAAAGCCAATGATATTCTTCAGAAAAGGAAGCAGGACAAGGGATGGTGCCGTCCCGGGTGGTGGAGCGGTACGGCTGTTGTTGATTGCCGGCATCGTGCACCTGGCAGCGGGTATGTCCGTTGCCAGGGCCGACGAGATCAAGGTGACGCCTGCGGTTGCTGTCAGCGAAGAGTTCAACGACAATATCCTCTTCTCGACCATCACCCAAAAGAGCGATGTTGTCACAACGCTTTCACCGTCACTGGAGCTGGCCGATAACTCGGCACGGCACAACCTGAGCATTCTTGGCGGCATCAACTGGCTGACGTATGCGAAGACGGCCAATCTCGACTCCCTTGATTACCAGTACCGCGGCCAGGCAGGATACCGGCTTTCATCGCTGACAGAACTCAGCGCCTCGGGGGCCTATGTCAGGAATTCGCGGCCTGATTCGATCAACCAAGTGACCATGCTTTCGTCCAGTTCCGGGAGCGATCGTTACAATTACGCGTTCAGCGCCAGCCGGAAATTGGACGAGCTGACTAGCGGGACACTTTCCTACTCCTATTCCAGTGCAACATACGATAACCCGACACTTTTGGGGAACAAGGTGCACACCGCCGGCATGGCGGTCAACAGGAACTTCGGAAATCTGCTTACCGGTGCGGCCAGTGCCGGTTACAGCCGAAATATCTATCGCGATTCGCAGAGCGATGACTATTCGCTCGGCATCGGCTCCAGCTGGCAGCAGAGCGAGCATTTCTCCTGGAATGCCTCGGTCGGGGGGAGATTCACCCATTCGTCTTTTCTGGTGCAGCAACAGGCGACGGCTACGACAGCCCAGGCGACCAACGACAACTGGGGGATTACGGGCCTCCTCTCCCTTGCCTATACGGGCGAAAAAAACCGCGCAACGCTCTCCTTCGTCCGGGACTTTACGGCTGCCTCCGGCCAGATCGGGGCCACGGAGCGAACCCAGGTGGGACTCACGTTGGGGAGACAGTTTCTGGAGAAGTTTGCGGGCCAGGCTGCCATTACTTACACCATCAACAGTTCGCCGGGCGGCCAGTTTTCGGCCCAGGGGGCTGAGGACAAGGCAATTCGTTGCAGCGCCGATCTGGATTACGAGATTTCCCGGCATTTAAGTGTGGGACTGCGCTACTCCTTCTATCGCATCGACTACAGTCCGAGCAACCAGAGCGCGGTGCAGAACATGGTGCTTATGCAGGCCAATTGGAAATACCCGGTTGACAGGTTCGTATTCATAGAAAACAAGTGAGGCCGATTCATGGAGCAGGAAATCAAGAATTTTCAGGACATCGTCACCATCGTCAAGCGACGGAAGTTGAGTCTCGCGGTCCCTCTGCTGGCCGTCTTTCTGCTGGCCGTTTTGATCGTGGTTCTCTTGCCGCCGAAGTACCGCTCATCCTCCACAATCCTGATCGAGGAGCAGGAGGTGCCGCGTGAGTATGTTTCGGCCAACATCACCACCTTTGCGGACCAGCGGCTGCAGTCCATCAATCAGCAGATCATGGGGTCGACCAGGCTGCTGGAGATCATCAACCGTTTCAACCTCTATGCCGACCTGAAGGCGACCAAGACAACGGAAGAGATTATTGCCAAGTTGCGCAAGGACATCAAGTTCAACACCATCAGCGCCGATGTCATCGATCCGCGCACCGGTCGGCCCGCCCAGGCCACCATCGCCTTCACCGTTTCCTACGAAGGGAAAAATCCAACTGTGGTCCAGCAGGTGGCAAACGAGTTGGCCTCGCTCTATCTGGGCGAGAATATCAAGGTCCGGGAAAAGCAATCCCTTGGCACCACGCGCTTCATGGAAGAGGAGATGAAGAGCGTTCAGGCGGAACTGGCCAAGGTTGACGCCAGGATTGCCGAATACAAGCAACGGAACCTGAATGCCCTCCCGGAGCTCTCGCAACTGAACCTGCAGATGTTTGACAACGTCGACCGGGACCTCAGGCAACAGAATGAACAGCTTCGCTCACTGCGTGAGAAGGAGAGCTACCTGCAGTCGCAGATCAGTGTCATTCCCACCGATGCCGCCAATCAGGACAAGACCAGGCTGAACGAACTGCGGATACGGCTGGTGGACTTGAAGAGCCGCTTTTCCGATAAGCATCCCGATGTTATCAAGACCAGGGCAGAGTTGGCCGAACTCTCCAAGCAGTTGCGCTCTGCCGGTCGGGATGTCCCGGAAGCCAAGCCGGATAATCCTTCGTATATCAATCTCGATTCCCAACTGGCCGGTACCCGTTCGGATATTGAGTCGGTTCGGCGCCAGATTGCCGATCTGACCCAGAAACGGGACAGCTACCGACGACGGATCGAGTCGAGTCCGCGGGTCGAGGAAGGGTACAAGACCCTGGTGATCGAGCGCAACAATCTGCAGGCAAAGTATGAAGATCTGACCAAGAAGTTCATGGAATCACGGGTTGCCCATGGCCTGGAAAAGGAACAGATGGGCGAGCGCTTCACCCTGATCGATGCTGCCCGGCTGCCGGAAAAACCGATCAGCCCGAATGTCCCGGCAATCCTCCTGATCGGCCTGGTACTCGGTATTGGCTCGGGTATCGGGGTGGCCGCACTGAAGGAAAACGGCGATCATGCCGTCTATTCGATCGACTCTTTGGCCAAGGCTACCAGGTTGCCGGTACTCGGCGCCATTCCCGAGATCGTTACCCCCGACGACCTTGCCAAATGCAAGGCGCGACGACGCCTTGCATTAGTAGGAGCCACCGTCTCCAGCGTGCTTATGATCGGGCTCTTTCACTTTCTGGTCATGGACTTGAACGTTTTCTTGGCCAGGGTGTTGCGCCGTCTGGCCATCTGACGCTATCAAAAACTTGACCTGCCAGTCTTACGCGGAGGATTTTTGCATATGGCAAACATTGAGCGATTGTCGCAATTGAGGAAGAAGATTCAGAAAAATCCAGTTGCGGTACCCGACGAGCAGTCCCTTGATGAGACGCTGGTCGCAACCGAAAGTACATGCGTACCGTCGGTCGAGCAGGAGGAGCAGCCTGCTGTCGATCGGGAGAAGCTGGGATGGTTTTCGCCCAAATATTCCGTTTCACGGTCCGTCACCCTTTCTCCTGAGGTGGTTACGGCCAACCGGGGGGTGGTCTTTGCCGGTGAAGGGATGACCCTCGATGCCTATAAGATCCTGCGTACCCAGATTCTCCAGAGGATTCAGCAGGACGGCGGCAATTCACTCATGGTGACCAGTGCCGTCCAGGGCGAGGGGAAGACGACGACGGCAATCAACCTGGCGTTTGTGCTGGCCAAGGAGTTCCAGCAGACGGTTCTCCTCGTCGACTGCGATCTGCAACAGCAGCAGATCCACAAGCGTCTGGGCTACGGCAGCGATCAGGGGCTGATCGATTACCTCCTGGACGACCGGCCGGTCACGGAGTTGATCACCTGGCCGGGGATCGAAAAGATCACGATCATTTCGGGGGGGAGAACCATCAAGGAGAGCAGCGAACTGCTCGGTTCTCCCCGCATGAAAGAGCTGATCGAGGATATGAAGACCAGGTATCCCGGGCGGTTCGTCATCTTCGACGTGCAGCCGATCACCACCGGTGCCGATGCCCTGGTGTTCGCCCCGCTGGTTGACCATGTGCTCATGGTGGTGGCCGAGGGAAAGACATCGATTCAGGATGTCAAGCGGGCAGCGGGGATGCTTCCCGATGACAAGCTGCTCGGGCTCCTGTTGAACAGGCACGGAGTGGGAAAGGTGGTATAACCTTCCCATTGTCTGACGTTGCAGTCAAAGCCCACATCGGTCAACTGATGTGGGCTTTTTGGCATGTAAATTTATGGAACTTTTACCTCTCTGTAGCTTGATCTTCATAATCTGGAGTTACAATGTCCCCAAAATGAGACCTGAGTAGTACTAATCTCCGGCTTTCCAGCTGGTATGACATATTGTGACGTATGCCTGTAGTATCTTTACGGTATCCCAATTATTGGAGGTACACCGT
>JAJZTK010000149.1 GCA_021849045.1 Deltaproteobacteria bacterium
TTGGGCACCTCCTGATGTTAGAGATTGGTCTCTGTAACAGCATATCAGGAAGTTTTTGCCTCCTCGCTATGCCAGGAGGTGCCTTTTATATGATTATCAAGCTTGCGATCATGTAATTTGATATGTAAAGAAAGTTCCCCCACCTCAAACTTAACTGAAAGAACATGCAAAAGGGGCCCGATAATCGGACCCCTTTTGTTTTCCCGCGGGAATGGCGGCTTTCTCCGGCAACTCCAGGAATACATTGTCACGGGTTGTTGCACTCAGGGATTTGATGAGTTCCACGTTTTGGGCACAGGCGCTCAGCATCACCAGTGCCCAAAGTAACGCCGCAAAGGATGTTCTTTTCATGATGTGCCTCATGGATTGAACCTACGTTTCATCCCTTCGAGTATCATGTGATCCGTTGCGCCCAGTTCTGCCCAAAGAAAAGCCAGCATCGCCTGGGTGTAACAGGTGACGCAGTAAGAGGCGTGGTTGTCGAATTCGTCAGGTTTTCCCTTTTTGAGAAAACAATCCCGGAGGTTTTTATGCCCAACTGTATCGCAGGAGCAGTAGCAGAGGATCTTTGCAAGCAGTTCAGGATTCTTGACGGCAATTTTGTAGGCCGTTTCAACCGAGTCGTTGGTGAAGACAAAGGCGGGGAAGCGGAAAAGTTCCCAGTTTTCATGGGGATACTTCTTTTCCAAGGTGCTTTTGGCATGCTTGGTTAATTCCCCTAGAGACATCTGGTAGAAGCTGTTGAAGTCACTACCCTGCTTCTCGTCCATGGCGAAGGCCGGAACGGAAAGGCACACTAAGAATAAGACCGTAAGGATACCTTTAAGGCGAAGGAATGGATTCATAGTTCGATCCTTTATTAAGCCGGATTTTGCAGGCCGCCGTAACCTTGTTCCGGAGGAAATAACGCAAGAAATAACGCTAGTTACCACCGGCAGGCCACAGTCTGCCGCGGCTGCGTGCGGCAGGCGGAGGTGTTATCCAAAAAAAACTCTGCGAGTCGACTTTTCCCTTCGTTCCGGGCCGTGGTACACACGCCCCTTGCCCCTGATCGGATCGCGTTCCACGTTAACCCACCCGCCCGAACGAAAAAAAGCAACGATCTTGCCGGCGGTTATCAGCTCGCTCAAGAGGGAAGCCTTTACCCTGCCAGCGGCTTGGTCTTTATAGAGTACCCGTATCATCATAGGTCTCTCCTGTTCTGACCGCAGTAGTCATGTCGGCCTTTTCCACAACAACACTCACATTCGAATAGGCTACATGACATACGTCGGCTCCTTGCGTTACTAGAATCATTATCAAGCATTGTGCCAAACCAACAAACAAGCCAAAGCCGCAGTAATTACGTTATATTATAGCACTGATTGTATTGGGGGATGCTTCGGGTGGAGCAAAAGGATGGAGAATATTCTTTGTGGGCAGAGAATATTCCACCGCATGGGTTGGCTCGGGTAGATTTTACCAGTTATGGAGTAGTGCAGTAAGGCAATTATTCCGATCAAGTCTGCCAGAAAGACGATTTTGTTTCGAGCGTATTGTCGTTGGCCCACCTGTATCCTCCTTGGATCACCAAGACCGTCATTCTTGGCAGCCTCAACTAACCGCCCATAGCAGAAAATTCTCCGATTTCTGCGGATCACTGTAGCATATTCTATATCAAACCGACCCTCTCGCAAAAACCCTGTAGCGAACAAACCATTTAATATCTGCGTGTTACGAGGTGCGCCGCGAGTTGGCATGCATGTTGATATATAAAAACCATTAATGCTGCACGCAACAAAATTTCTTTACCAAGCAGACTGACAAATGAAAAAGCACAAGATCGCAGGAGTGGCACTGGTGTTGGGAATGCTCTCTGTAGGAGCAGTATCAGCCTCAGCAGCCGGTTCATGCTGCAATGATGGCAAATGTTCCGACGAGCCAACCGTCCAGCAGTTTACGAAGGAGACAGCAGATTTAACCAGCACGTTGAAAGCAAAAGACATCGAACTCCGGGAACTGGCAGGCTATAGCACCTACGATATCCGCAAACAAGAGGCCCTCGAAGAGGAAATCAAAGAGATCAAGGCCAAGATCAGCGTGGTCGGTGAGAAATACGGCATTCCTGCCTGCTGTCGTGTATAACCCTGAGGACTTCGTGTTATCGGGCGTACCCCGGGGTAACCTCCTTGCCGGGGTACGCCATTTTTTATCATATCTGGGAGAAGGGAACCGCAATGAAAGTAGTGCTGTTTGTTCTAAGGGACATAGTGAGCCGATGGAGACGCAGGAGCGGCGTGCTGCCGATGAGATCTGTGAGGTTGTTGAATATCTTAGCCATGATGAACTCTCCCGAATTGTTGTTATGAACTTATATGTTGGCAGCCTTGCTGCGCACCTCGCCGGTCTCCATGGCCAGCAGGGTATCGGCCCACTTGAACGCCCAGTCGTGCAGTTCCTTCTCACCCAGCGGCTCAGGCACCCTGGAATCAGTATGGTCGTAGATCCTCTGGGCCAGACCCTTGTAGATCTTGGCCTGCTCCGAGTCCGGGAACGCCTCGATGGTGGTCTTGCCCTGCAGTTCGGACTGGGTGACGGTCACCGAGCGGGGGATGTATTCGATGACCCGGGTCCTGGTCTGGTCAACGAAGTCGTCCACGATCTCCCGGGCATATTCGGTATTGATCGAGTTGGCAATCACCCCGCCCAGCAGGGCACCACCGTTGTTGGAGTACTTCTTGACACCCTTGAACAGGTTGTTGGCCGCATAGATGGCCATGAAGTCCGACGAGGAGACCGTGAAGACATGCTCGGCGATCCCTTCCCTGATCGGTACGGCAAAGCCGCCGCAGACGACGTCTCCCAGGACGTCGTAGACCACCACATCCACGTCGAGCTCCTCGAAGACCCGGAGCTGCTTCAACAATTCGACCGAGGTGATGATCCCCCGTCCGGCACAACCGACGCCAGGGGCCGGACCACCCGCCTCGACGCAATAGATGCCGTTGAACCCGTCAAAGACTACCTCGTGTGCCTTGACCGTCTTCTTCTCCCTCAGGGTGTCGAGAATGGTCGGGATGTAGCCACCTCCCCGCAGGGTGGTAGTGGAGTCGCTCTTCGGGTCGCAGCCGATCTGCATGACCTTGAGTCCCAACACCGACAGTGCCGCGGTAATGTTTGAGGTGGTGGTCGATTTACCGATCCCGCCCTTACCGTAAATCGCAATGGTTTTCACTTTCTTCTGGGACATCTCGTTGCTCCTTTTCTTGGTTTTGGACTGCTTTTCAGCCGTTGAGAATTTTGAATTTCTCCGTCTTGTCGATCTGCGCGACCTTGCCATCCTGGACTACCAAGGTGATGGAACCGAAACGGACCGTCTTGAGCAAATCTGTGATTCGCCGGATCGTGTCCGGTGGAAGCGGATCGTAACTCGATTTGCGAATTATCACCGGTGTATGTGCCATCGTTCTCTCCCGCCTCTCTTCTCTGTGTGCTCGCCGTGGCTCGCGACACAATTATTTAAACCATCAATTTACTAGACTTTTATCCGAGAGCAGCAGAACTGTTGGTGATCGAGCAGCCACTAGCGCCGACCTGGACATCCTGTCCGATCAGGCCGATGGCATCGGCCCGACACTGGCGGCAGTGACGAAACTGGCCGATTATCTTCTCGTTGGCACTCCGGACTACTTCTAACTGTTCGGGGGGCGGAGGTGTCACGCCGGCAAAATCCGCCTGCGGAATGAGCGGCATGACATTCATGACAAAAGCACCGAGTTCCCGGACCTTGTGGGCAATGAGCCGAACCTGAGCATCATTGACCCCTGGAATCAGGACCGTATTAACCTTGACGGTCATGCCGTACTCAACGGCACGGGCGATTCCCTCCAGTTGGTTGACGAGTAGAATACCGGCACCGGCAGCACCACTGTAGCGTTTCCCACGATAGAAGACATGGGAGTAGATCCGCCCACCGACCTCTGGATCAAGGGTATTCAGCGTCACCGTCAGACTCCGCAGATCAAGCTCGTATAGCCGATCGATGGTATCGGGGAGCAGGAGCCCATTGGTGCTCAGGCATTTGATCAGCTGCGGAAACCCTTCGCCAATCAGTCGGAAGATGCCTGGAGCCGGCGGATTCCTTACCCCGCCTGTGGCACCCGAGTGCTCTGCCGGTAGAAATGGTCGTTGATCTCCCGGTACAGCTCCTTCAGGCGCGCCGGGGGAATGTCACAAACCCCTTCGTACGCCTCGGTGAAATGGACCTGGTGGTAGTCGAGGCGGTACGGTTCGATCCTTCCTTCCGCGACAAGCTCTTCGTACAGGGCCGAACCGGGGAGCGGACTGTAGATGCTCCAGGTCCAGCGGTCAAGATCAAGTGCCTTCGCCAGCGCGAAGGTCTGCTGAACGTCGGTTTCGCCCTCGCCTGGTATGCCGATCATGAAGAAGCCGAAGACCCTGACGTACCGCTTGGCGATGGCGACCTTCTCCCGTATCTTCTCGACCGTGATCCCCTTCTTCAGCCTCAGCAGGCTCTTCGGCGAGCCGGTCTCGATCCCCAGATCGAGCTGGGTCAGACCGGCGCGCTTCATGAGCTTCAGCTCTTCCTCCTCGATCAGATCAATCCGGGTAAGCGCCTGCCAGGCTATCTCCACCTTCCGGTCAATCATGAGACCACAGAACTCCTTCACCCACTCCCGGTCGAGATTGAAGATGCTGTCCTTGAACCAGACCCCTTCCAGCTGATGGCGCTCTTTGAGGGCCACCAGCTCGTTGACGACACGCCCGGGAGACTTGATCCTCCATCTGCGCCCCATGGTCTGGTGTACGGCGCAGAAGGTGCACTGGAAGGGGCAGCCGCGGGAGACGATCATCGAGATCCCGCGGACGCTTCGCAGGTAGCCGTTGTGCTCGATGTAACGCTCCACGGGAAAGGCCTCGTAGTCCGGCATCGGCAGACTGTTCAGGTCGGCTATGAGGGGAGCCTTCCCCTTTACGACCGGCACGCCGTTTCTTCGGTACGAGACCCCCTCGACTGCGTCGACGTCCGTTCCGGCGGAAATCGCTTTGGCAAGACCGGCAAACGCTACTTCACCCTCTCCCCGTATGACGTAGTCGACGTTTTCGTCCGCAAGGACCCCCTCTGGATCGAGGGTGGGATGCACCCCGCCGAGGACCGTTTTCGCCCCGGGTACCGTCCTTTTCGCGATGGCAGCCACCTGCAGCGCCTCGGGTATCGTCGGGGTCATCGCGGTCACGCCGACAATATCGGGGGCGAACGTGGCGAGCCTTGCTTGGAGCTCCGCACTGTCCATCAAGAGCCCCTGCATGTCGAGGAGAGTTACCTCGTGACCCTTTTCCTTGAGATAGGCGGTAAGGAAGGCAAGTCCGATGGGGGGCTCAAAGGGGGCGACATAGAGGTTCCCCCCCTTGATCCAGTCGATGTAGTCTTCAAAGCGGTTGCTGAACTCCTTGCCGTCGTAGAAAGCGGGGTTTACGAGCAGTATGCGCATAGTCGGTTCTCCGTCTTTTGTAGGGTCGAACCGTGTTCGCCCTGTTTCTTGATCTGTACCTCAGGCCGGACAGACACTCGGGGCTACTCCTACTTCAGATTGCGTACGCGAACGGCTTTTCGGCCTCGTGGAAAAACTCGGTATAGATCTCCTTGCGGATCTGCACGAACTCGTAGCTGCTGCGGTCCCGCGGTCGCGGGAGCTCCACCGGCACTATCCTCTTCACCGTGCCGGGTCGGCTGGACAGGATCACCACCCTGTCCCCGAGGTAGATCGCCTCGTCGATGTCGTGCGTGACGAGGAGCATGGTGGTGCGCTCCACCTCCCATATCCTCAGGATTTCCTGCTGCATCTGTATCCGGGTGAGGGCATCGAGGGCTCCGAACGGCTCGTCCAAGAGGAGGAGCTTCGGCTGATTGATGAGCGCCCGGGCGATCGCCACCCGCTGCGCCATCCCCCCTGAAAGCTGGTGCGGATGCGCCCTGGCGAAGCCCGAAAGACCGACGAGTTCTAGTTGCTCGCGCACGAGCCGTTTGTCCTCCGGGGTGCGGCCGTTCAGGGCAAAGGCGACGTTTTCCTCCACCGTCAGCCAGGGGAGAAGGCGATGTTCCTGAAAGATCATCCCCCGGTCGAGCCCCGGTCCGGAAACTCTCCGGTCACCGAGCCGGACGGTGCCGGAGTGGCCGTTTTCGAGCCCGGCGATGATCCGCAAGAGGGTGCTCTTTCCACAGCCGCTGCTCCCGACGATGCTTATGAACTCCCCCTCCCGGATCTGGAGGTTGATGTCGCGCAGCGCAATGACTTCACCCGCGCCGACGTGGAATTTCTTGTGGAGCTCCTCGATGACGAGGCTGCCGTTTCTCTCAGCAACGCCCATGGCTTCCTCCCGTTTCCCTTCCGATCAATGCCCCGCAAACGAAGGCTTCCAGTCGACGAGCCGCTTTTCGATCCGCCTTATGATGCTGTCCATGACCTTCCCGATCACCCCGATGGTGATCATCCCTACCAGGACGACGTCCGACTGCGAAAGCTGCCGCGCGTCCATGATCAGGTAGCCGATGCCACTTCCGGCAGCGATCAGCTCGGCCGCCACCACGCACATCCAGGCGACCATGAGCCCTACGCGAAGGCCGGTCATGATCGCCGGAAGCGCCCCCGGGATCACCACCCTGCGGACGAACTTCACCCTCGGCACCTCCAGGACCCTGCTCAGCTCCACGAACTTGTGATCGGTCTGCCGAATCCCGTCGATGGTGTTGATGATGATCGGGAAAAAGGCCCCGAGAAATATGATGTAGACCTTCGACTTCTCTCCGATGCCGAACCAGAGGATAGCCAGCGGAATCCAGGCGATCGGCGGGATCGGCTTGATCACCTGGATGGCGAGGTCGGTCAGCCGGTCGAGCGTACGTGAGAGGCCGATCGCGATCCCGAGAGAAAGCCCGAGCAGTGCGGCGATGGCGAACCCCTCAAGCACACGGGCTACGCTGATCCCCACGTGACGGGTCATGGCCCCGCTCTTCACCAGATCCTGGAAGGCAGCGGCGACCTGGGTAGGAGGCGGCAGGATGAGCGGCTTTATGTATCCCAGGTGATACAGCCCCTGCCACACCACCAGCACGGCGGCCGAAAGACCGAGATACTGGAGCAGGTGCTTGATCCTTTCCAGATGCGGTTTGGTGTCGCTTGTCATGGCGAGTCCTCCGTGGGTTATCGGGGCAATTCATGAATTGCCCCTACATCGTCATCCGTCATTTGATCCCGCTCTCCCGAGCCAGGCTGGGATCGGCGAACTTGTCGATGTTGACCGGCGATTTGATCAGCCCGGCGTTTCGCATGAACAGCTCGCTCTTCTTGATCTCCTCGATGTCGTCTGCCTGTATCGCCGGGTTGTAGTCGAACTTCGCCAACACCTTCGTCAACTGCTCGGGCGGCAGGTTCACGTCACCGGCGATCAGATGCGCCGCCTCCTTCGGGTTCGACTTGATGTACTTCGCCCCGCGCGCATACGCCTTGAGGAACGCCTTTACCTGCTCGCGACGTTTCGTGACTGCGTCGCTGGTGGCGATGATCACCAGCAGCCCCTTCTTGATCCCGGTACCGTCGGCCAGTACGCGGATGGCCCCCTGTCCTTCGAGCTTCGTGATCAGCGGCTCCCATACGGCCGCGGCATCAATGTTCCTGTTGACGATGGCCGTGGCGATATCGGCCTGCGAAAGATTGATGAGCTCGATGTCGTTGGTGGTGAGCCCCGCCTTTTGCAGGACCAGGACCAGCAGGTGGTGTGCGTACGAACCCTTGACGACCGCTACCTTCTTACCCTTCAGCTCTTTCGGTGACTTGATACCCGACCCAACCGGCACGATCACCGCCAGCGATCTGGGCCCGGTAGAGGTAAGGCCGACGATGCGGGTGTCGATCCCTGCCGCCTTGCCGATGATGGCAGGGGTATCACCGAGGAGACCCACATCCTGCTGGCCAGAGGCAAACGACTCGTTGATCGGCGGACCGGCGGAAAACGAGGCCCATTTCACGCCTGTGTTCCTGGCCCCCGCCTTGACAAGTTCCTCATCGAGCCACTTTTTCTGCTTCGCGACGAAGATCGGCGCATAGTGCGGAATCGGCTGGGTGGCGATCCGGAGTTCCTCGGCTGCAGCCATGCCGGTGAAAGCGGTTCCGAGCAGTGCGGTGACCGTCATTGCCAGAAATGCGCGATAGATCTTTTTCATGGACTCTCTCCTTTTTAGACGAGTAAACATACGAAATCCGGTGTAGGGGCGCATGGCATGCGCCCGGACCAGGCAGACGCCGTCCGCACCTACATTGAGTTAATGATGCGCCAACCGGTCGAGGTGGGTGAACAGAGGGTGCTTTCGTTCTTCCGCGGCCTTGCGGATGGCAAAGGTTTCCTCGATGACCTCTTCCGGTTCGATGACCCAGACCGCTGCCAGATCAACGTCGCCGAGTCTCTTCCGGATCGACGTGTAATGCTCCTGGAAAAGCGGACCCGTGATATGGCTCTTCACCGGTTTCCCCTTGATCTGGTAGCTCTGCCCCCCCCTGCCGGTTACGGCAACCGCCACCTTCTGATCGAACCAGATGCTGCGCACCAGGTTCTTGTTGGTCCGGGACGACTCCAGCAGCTCCAGGTAGAGGATGGTACCGTCATCGCCCGGCTGCAGGGACTGCTTCACCACCGCATGGGGAAACCCGTCCGCATCCAGGGTTGCCAGCACCTTCGTGGTCTCGGTATCTCTGAGGAGATCGAGGATCTCCTGTGTCAATTGAGCAGCCATGTTCTTCTCCTTTTTTTGGACCTTGTAGGGGCATCCCTTGTGGGTGCCCAGGCTATTGACAACCAAAGGCGGGCAGGCACAAGGCACTGCCCCTACAAATTCAGAATCCTACAGTAGCCTTGAGAGGTCGGTGTCGGGATGATTGCCGCAGCGGCGGTAGTCGTCGAAATCGACCCCGAGGTTGTACTTCACCCGCAGGTCGTGTAGTCCCCTGGTCAACCGCACGTAGTAGTCAAGGGACGGGTTCTGCTGGTCGCGGAAGTAGGAGCCGGGTCGCGGCACCCAAACGATGTAGACCGTGGTCACCCCGTGTTCCGCCAGGTATTCCGCCTCGGCCAGGGTCGAGGCAAGGGCGTCGTCCTCGCTGGTGAAACCGGAAGGCCTGGCCAGTTCGACCCCGCCGACGAGGCCGGTGCCGACGTTCCCCCTGCCGAAGATGTCGACCGCCCGGATCAGCCGCTGCTGCCACTCACGGTATCCTACGGCTTTCGCCTTGCCGGGGCAGATCCAGTTAAACAGCCTCTCCCCCAGCACCTCCAGGTCACTCGTGTAGCTTGTCAGGCCGGTTTTTTCATAGAGACGGGCAAGCTGCCTCTCGTCGAAGGCCGAGGCGATCAGCTGGCTGGGAAACTTCCTGGTCGTGAAGTTCTCGCCGATCGCCTGGAGGGTCTCGATGTAGTACTCCACCTCACGGTCGAAGATCGCCTCCCCCTTGAGCACGGAGCCGGCGGTCAGACACATGCCGGTGAAGCGGCCGGGCTCCTTGAGCGCCTCCCGTATGGTCTCGCTGACATCCTCCGGCCTGAGCCGGGTGGGGACCCCGAGGGCGTCCTTCTGCTGTTTGGTGTGGTTGACGATGTCACAGAAGCGGCACTCCTCCTTGTCGGCCCAGAAGTGGCAGAAACTCGACTGGAAGATGTTGAGCCGCTGGGGCCGGGCGCTGACGATATGGCTCATGGGGATGCCGGTACTCGTCTTCTTGTCATAGTATCGGGGCTTCGGCCAGAGCTCCACGAACTCCACCGGCTCGCCGTCATCCACCAGGGCGAGGAGGCCGTCCACCAGGTCGACCAGATAAGGGTCCTGCTCCAGGGGGGTGGGATCGGTAAGGATGGAGGTACCATCCCGCAGGATGAGCGATTCAGGGAGAGGCTTGATTTCTCCGTCCCGGGAGCCAAAGATGTAGGGGCTGCGCAGCTGGTGGATCGAACTGTCGATGACGCTTTCAGCACGTTTGGTGTAATGCACCCCGCGGCGCTGCACGTCAATCTTCAGGGTAATCAGTCGCGGCACGTCGGGATACCTCGCCACGACCTCGTTGAAGGTCGGTTCCGTTTCTCTCTTTCTGCTCAGTGCGACTGCCATGGGTGTTGTCTCCTTGCATTTCATAGGACCTGAATCCGTGACGAGTTTTAGCAGACAGCTTTGATTTGGGGCGATCGGGGATTTTTTGAGTTTATCACCCCCTGGATCTGGAAAAAGTGACGCCCTATTCTGCGCTACAACCCTTGTTCTCTG
>JAJZTK010000150.1 GCA_021849045.1 Deltaproteobacteria bacterium
TCCGATCTAACCGCTTATTGCCTGTCCCTCGTCACCGGACAAGGTGGTACCGGTTCGTGAGGTGGCCGGGACCAAAGTGGACCAGGTGATCGTGGGGAGCTCGGTCAACTCCTCGTTCCGCGACCTGATGACCGTTTGCCGCATCCTGGATGGCCGGCGGGTGGCGCCGCAGCTCTCCTTCAACATCAACCCCGGCAGCCGCCAGGTGCTGGAAAACGTGGCGGCCCAGGGAGGCTTCATGATGCTGCTCCTGGCCGGCGCCCAGATCCACCAGCCAGGCTGCCTGGGCTGCATCGGCATGGGGCAGGCGCCCGGCACCAACCAGGTTTCGCTGCGCACCTTCCCGCGCAACTTTCCGGGCAGAAGCGGCACCAAGGACGACCGGGTCTACCTCTGCTCGCCGGAGACCGCGGCTGCCGCCGGCCTGTTCGGTGTCATCACCGACCCGCGGGAGCTGGGCAAGCTGATGGCATGGCCGGACGTGCGGAACCCGGACAGCTACCTGCTGGACGACTCGAGCATCATCCATCCCCTGCCGCCGGCTGAGGCGGCCAGGGCGGAGATCGTCACCGGGCCGAACATCGTGCCGTTCCCCGATTTCGAGCCGTTGCCGGACGATCTGTCGGCGGAGGTGATCATCACGGTGGGTGACAATATCTCCACCGACACCATCATGCCGGCCGGGAACAAGGTGCTTCCTTTCCGTAGCAACATCCCGGCCATCAGCCGGTTCGTGTTCGAGCAGATCGATCCGGAGTTCCCGGAGCGGGCCATGGCCAAAGGAAGCGGGGTGGTGATCGCCGGCGAGAACTACGGCCAGGGGTCAAGCCGGGAGCACGCTGCCTTGGCGCCGCGCTACCTGGGAATCCGTGCCAAGATCGCCAAGAGCTTCGCCCGGATCCACAAGGCGAACCTGATCAACTTCGGCATCCTGCCGCTCACCTTCAGGGAGCCGGCCGATTACGACACCCTCAAGCAGGGGGAGAGGATGCTGTTCAGGGGAGTGCGTCAGCTCGTCGCTTCCGGTACAACGGAGATCCCGGCGGAGGTGAACGGCAGGACCATCGTCACCCTGCTGGAGGTTTCGGAGCGGCAGCGGCAAGAGCTTCTGGCCGGCGGAACGCTCAATTTCGTGAAACATGGCGGAGCATGACGGAGCCCGGCAGATCATGACCGAAAAATCCACAAAGGCCGGGAACGGTCTGGGACCTCGGTACCGTACGGCCGTTGCCATTGCCTTTATCGTAACGTTGCTGGTGTCTTCGGGTGCCGTCTGGCTACACACGAACATCATTCGGCGGGACAACCGGGAAGAGGCCCTGGCCCTGTCGGGGTATCAGGCAAGCGTTTTGAACCAGTACCTGGATGGGGCACTTTCCGCAACCTACGCCCTGGCAGTGGTGCTCCGCGAAAACGGTTACCATGTCAACCCTCCCGCGTTTGAGCGGCTCGCCACCGATCTGCTCCGCTTCCACCCCGGCGCTGCCAGTCTGCAGTACGCACCGGGCGGGGTGGTGCAACACATCGTTCCCTTGGCAGGAAACGAACGGGCCATCGGCCATGACCTGCTGGCCGATACCAAGCGTAACCGGAAGGCCCTGGAAGCGGTCGAAACACGACAACTGACGTTGGACGGGCCGTTCGATCTGGTCCAGGGGGGAGTGGGGCTGGTCGGCCGGCTTCCCGTGTTCCGAGTGGACCGCATTACAGGCGATGACTTCTGGGGCTTTGCCAATGTGCTCATACGGCTGGCCGACCTGCTCAAGGCGGCAGAAATCGGTCGGCTGGAAAAACAGGGGTACGATTACATCCTCTGGCGGCTCCACCCGGATACCGGCAAGCCGCAGATCATCGCCCGGAGCGGTCCGGAACTGTTGAGTGATGCCGTTACCTACGATTTTGCCGTATTTAACGGGACCTGGCATCTGAGTACCCAGCCCAGGGAGGGGTGGTTGGCACGGCATCACGGGGTGATCTGGCTGGAGTTTGGGGTTGCGCTCTTCCTGTCGCTGCTGGTCGCCCGGCTGGCGCACCTCCTGCTGAAGCAGCCGATCCTGCTGCAGCAGGAGGTGGAACTGCGCACCAGGGAGCTCCGGGAAAGCGAGGAGGCGCTCCGGCGACACCAGGAGCAGCTGGAGGAACTGGTGCAGGAGCGGACGTCCGAGGTGGCACGGACGGCTTCGCTTCTCAATGCTGCCATCGAGTCAACGGCCGACGGAATACTCGTCGTTGGGCAGGACCGCAGCATCACTGTCTACAACAGGAAGCTCGTCAACCTGCTCGGCATACCGGAAGAGCTCCTGACGCGGGCCTCCACCCGCGGACTCCTGGAGTTCATGGGGACCCAGGTAGATAATATTGAGAGCTATATTCAGCGCATCGATGAGCTCTACCGTCAGCCCTACAGGCCGGAGCGTGAGCTGTTCCGTTACCGGGACGGCCGGGTCTTCGAGTGCTATTCCATCCCCCAGCAACTGGCAGGAGAGACCGTCGGCCGGGTCTGGAGCTTTCGGGACGTGACTGAAGAGAAGCTGGCGGAAAAGGCCTTGCAGGAAAAGGACGAGCTGCTTGAGGAGAACAACCTGGAACTGGAAGCGATCAACGACGAACTGGAGACCACCATCGGCCAATTGGGGATCGCCAATCGTGAGCTGGAGTCTTTCACCTATGCCGTCTCGCACGATCTCCGGGCACCGCTCAGGCATGTGGGGGGCTTTGCCCGCATTCTCAACGAGGAGAGCGCGGAGCGGCTTGACGAAACGGGACGGGAGTATCTCGACCGGATCGTCAGAGGATGCAACCGGATGCAGGAGATGATCGATTCTCTCCTGGCCCTTTCCAGGATCAATCAGAGTGAACTGGTCTTCAAGGAGGTCGATCTGAGCGAAATGGCACGGGGGATTGCCGACGAACTCCGGGAAGGTCAGCCGACGCGCAGGGTGGAGTTTACGGTAGCCGACGGAGTGACTGTCATGGGTGACCCTTCGCTTCTGAAGGGGCTCCTTGAAAATCTTCTTGAAAATGCCTGGAAATACAGCAGCAAGCAGGATGTGGCGCGGATCGAATTCGGCAGTTCGGCAGAGAGCGGCGAGACGATCTACTTTGTCCGGGACAATGGTGCCGGTCTCGACATGACCTATGCAAACAGGCTTTTTGTCCCGTTCCAGCGGCTGCACCGCGACGAGGAATTCCCCGGCACCGGCGTCGGCCTGGCCACGGTGCAGCGGATTATTCACCGCCACGGTGGGAGAATATGGGTCGAGGCTGCGCCCGACCGGGGAGCGACCTTCTCGTTCACCCTGGCCGGCTGGCGGCACGACAGCCATGAAGGTGCCCCTGAAAAGTCATTGAGGTGATACATGGAGACGAGACTCAGGGCAGTCCTGCCCGACCAGCAGTTGATCAGGCTCTATGAACAGATGGTCCTCTCCCGCGAGTTCGAGGAGTCGTGCGCCGAGCAGTACACCAAGGGGCACATCACCGGGTTTCTCCACCTCTACAGCGGCCAGGAGGCGGTGGCTGTCGGCGCCACGGCCGGGCTCCACAAGGACGACTACATCCTCTCCGCCTACCGCGAGCATGCCCAGGCCATCGTCCGGGGGGCGGACCCGAAGCGGGTGATGGCCGAGCTGTTCGGGAAGAGCACCGGGATCTGCAAGGGGAAGGGGGGCTCCATGCATCTGTTCGATCCTTCCTTAAACTTCATGGGGGGGTACGCCATTGTGGGTGGCCAGTTCCCCATCGCCTGCGGGTTGGCATTCAGCGCCAAGTATCGGGGTGAGGACCGGCTTGCCGCCTGCTTCTTCGGCGATGGCGCGGTCAACCAGGGGACCTTCCACGAAGGGCTCAACTGGGCGCGGCTCTGGGAGCTGCCGGTCCTGTTCGTCTGCGAGAACAACTTCTACGGCATCGGCACCGAGGTGCACCGTTCCTCGGCCATTCCCGACATCCACAAGCGGACCTGCGGCTACGACATCCCGTCGGAAAAGGTGGACGGCATGGATGTGCTGGCGGTGTATGCGGCGGTCAAACGGGCGGCCGAGTGGGTGCGGGAGCAGAGTCGTCCCTATCTGATCGAAGCGGTCACCTACCGTTTCCGGGGTCACTCCATGGCCGATCCGGCCAAGTACCGGAGTGCCGCCGAGCACGAGGTCTGGAAGGCCAGGGACCCGATTCCGGCTTTTAGCAAGCGGCTCCTGGAGGAGGGGATCGTTACCCAGCCGCAACTGGACGCCATCCTGGAGAAGGCGCGGGCAAAGGTGAACGAAGCGGTCACGTTTGCCGAGGAGTCACCCTGGCCGGAGGATGGGGCGGTGTGGGAGGATATCTATGTCTGAAATGACCTATCGCGATGCCCTGAACCTGGCCCTGAAGGAAGAGATGCGCCGCGACCCGTCGGTCGTGACCTTTGGCGAGGACGTGGCGCTGTACGAAGGGTCGTTCAAGGTGACCAGGGGGCTCTTGGCCGAGTTCGGCGAGGAACGGGTGAAAGACACCCCGATCTCGGAGAACACCATCGTCGGCGTGGCGGTCGGCGCCGCCATGGGGGGCCTGCGGCCGGTTGCGGAGCTGATGACCGTCAACTTCGCCCTCCTGGCCATGGACCAGATCGTCGACCATATGGCCAAAATCCGCTCCATGTTCGGCGGCCAGACCTTTCTTCCGATGGTGGTCCGGATGCCGGGTGGCGGCGGGAGCCAACTGGGCGCCCAGCACTCTCAAAGTCTGGAGACCTATTTCATGCACTGCCCCGGTCTGCGGGTCGTCTACCCGGCCTTCCCGGCCGATGCCAAGGGGCTCCTGAAAAGCGCCATCCGGGACAACAACCCGGTGATCTTCCTGGAGCACGAGCTCCTGTACAACAGCAAGGGGGAGGTCCCGGACGACCCCGAATTCCTGGTGTCGTTCGGCAGGGCGAACGTAGTAAAGGAAGGGACGGACGTGACCATCGTCGCCTACGCCCGGATGACCGTCCTGGCCCTGCAGGCCGCGGCCGAGCTGGAACAGGCCGGGATAAGCTGCGAGGTGGTCGACCTGCGGACCCTGAATCCGCTCGACACCGAAACCATGATCGCTTCGGCGCGAAAGACCGGCCGGGCCGTGGTGGTCGAGGAGTGCTGGCGGACCGCCGGCCTGGGGGGAGACCTGGCTCACCGGATTCACGAGGCCTGCTTCGAGACCCTGCTGGCACCGGTAAAGAGGGTGGCCGGCCTCGATGTGCCGATGCCCTACTCGCGGAAGATCGAAAAGCTCTGCATCCCGCAGCCGGAGTCGATCGTCGCGGCGGTGAAGGAGGTGCTGCATGGCAACTGACATCGTCATGCCGAAATTGTCCGATACCATGACCGAGGGGCGACTCGGCGCCTGGAAGAAGGGGGTCGGTGAGGCGGTCCAGCGGGGGGACGTGATTGCCGAGGTGGAGACCGACAAGGCGGTGATGGACCTGGAGGCGTTTACCACCGGTGTCCTGCTGGAGCAGCGGGTCAAGGCCGGCGAACTGGTGCCGGTTGGCACCGTCATCGGTCTGATCGGCGCGCCGGACGAAGCGGTGTCAACGGCACCGCCGCCGGTTTCCGAACCGCCGGTGGATCGTGTCGGTATCGGTCCGGAGCGGGTGATCAAGGAACCGGCTCCGGCCGTGACCGTTGCCGCCCCGGATCATCATGAAGAACAGGCGGCACCGGTGGTGCGCCGCAAGGCGCGGGAAATGGGAATCGACCTGGCGCTGATTGCGGGAAGCGGCCCCGGCGGGCGGGTGCTCCTGGAGGACCTGGAGCGGTTCTCCGGGGTCAGCCTGTCAACGGCTCCGCTGAACGAGGAGCCTGAGCCGGCGACCGCCGCCACTGGCGAGGCTGGCGCGCCGGCCGGCCAGGTTTTCACGGGACCGCCGCAGACTGTTTCCGAGCTCCCCCTCTCCCGGATGCGGGCGGCCATTGCCCGGACCGTGGAACTGGCGTGGCGGACCATTCCCCATTTTTTCGTGACCATGGAGGTGTCCATGGATGCCGCGCTGGAGGTGCGGCGCGAATTGAAGGCGAGCGGTACGCCGGCCAGCGTGAACGATTTCGTGTTAAAAGCCAGCGCCCTGGCCCTGCAGAAGTTTCCCCGGATGAACGCCTCGTTCGGTGGCGACCGGATCATCGTCAACCAGGAGATCAATATCGGGGTGGCGGTCAGCCTTCCCGACGGGCTGCTGATGCCGGTGTTGCGGGGCTGTCAGGGCCTGTCGCTCAGGGAGATCGCCGCCAGGAGCCGTCCCCTGTTCGAAAAGGCCCGCGCCGGTAGGCTGAGCGAGGCGGAACTGAGCGGCGGCACCTTCACAATCTCCAACCTGGGGATGTACGGGGTGCACGAGTTCGCTGCCGTGATCATGCCGCCCCAGGCGGCAATACTGGCTGTCGGCGGACTGCAGGATGCGGTGCTGGCCAGGCATGGACAGCCGGTGGTGGGGAAGGTGATGAAGCTGACCATTTCCGCCGACCACCGGATACTGGACGGGGCCTATGCCGCGAGCTTTCTGCGGGAGCTGAAAGGCCTGTTGGAGCATCCGGTGAAACTGCTGTTGTGACGTTGAATTATAACTTTCAGGAGGGAACCATGTCTGCAATCGACAAAAAGAAAGTCCCAATGGAGAAGCTCCGCTGGGAATGCGACGAGCAACTCTTCACCTTTGAGACGACCGCCGAGATTCCGGAGCTGGAAGGGAGCATCGGCCAGGAGCGGGCGCTCCGTTCCATCGACTTCAGTCTGGGGATGCGGGATGGCGGCTTCAACCTCTATCTGTCCGGACAGGTCGGGACCGGCCGGAACTCGACGATCAAGAACATCCTGAAGAAGCGGGCCAAGGGCGAGCCGACCCCACCCGATCTCTGCTACGTCTACAACTTCAAGTTCGCTGACAACCCGATCTGCCTTCCCCTGGCGGCAGGTCAGGGGTCCGTCTTCGTTGCCGACATGAAGGAAATGGTGGAGGGGATCAAGATCAATATCCCCAAGGCTTTGGACAGCAAGGATTACGAGACCGGCAAGTCGGCGGTGGTCGAGGAGTACCAGGAGAAGAACGGCGAGCTTTTCAGCGCCCTGGAAAAGGAGGCCGAGGAGCGGAGCTTTGCCCTGCAGCGTACCGTGTCGGGTTTGGTCATGGTTCCCCAGAAAGAGGGGCGCAACTATACCCAGGAAGAGTACGAGGCCCTTCCCCGGGAAGAGCGGGAGAAGCTGGACGAGAACGGCGGATTCCTCACCGAGCGGCTGAACGATGTCCTGCGTCAGGTGCGTGAGAACGAAAAGGCGACCAGGGATGCCCTGGCGCTCCTGGACCGGAATGTGGGGCTTTCGGCGGTTGGCCACCACATTGACCCGCTGAAGGAGAAATACGCCGACTGGCCCAAGGTGGTGACCTACCTGGAGTCGGTCCAGGAAGATATCCTGAACAACCTGGACGATTTTAAACCCCAGGGACCCCAGCCGCAGATCGCCGGCATCCGCCTCCCCCGCCAGGAGCCCTCCTTCGAGCGGTACGAGGTGAACCTGTTCATCGACAACCACGAGACGGACGGCGCACCGGTTATTTTCGAGCAGAATCCTACCTACAACAACCTCTTTGGCCGCATCGAGCACTTGATGCAGATGGGGGGGATGGCCACCACCAACTTCACCCTGGTGAAACCCGGGGCGCTGCACAAGGCCAACGGCGGGTACCTGGTCGTGGATGCCAGGGAGGTCCTGATCAATCCGTTTGCCTGGGATGCCCTCAAGCGCTGCATCCGGAGCGGCGAGATCAAGATAGAGGATGTGCTGGAGCAGTACCGGTTCATGTCCATTGCCTCGCTCAAACCGGAGCCGGTGACGCTCCAGACGAAGATCATCATGATCGGCTCCCCCTGGATCTACTATCTCCTCTTCTACCTGGAGCCCGATTACCGGAAGTTCTTCAAAGTACGGGCCGATTTCGACAGCCGGATCAGCAGGACGCCGGAGATTGTGCAGGATTACGCCCTGTTTGTCGCCACCCACTGCAAGGAAGAGGGGCTCCTCCCCTTCGACCGGAGCGGGATGGCCGGGCTCCTCGATTACTCGGCCCGACTCGTGGAAGACCAGCAGAAACTCTCCTCCCAATTCACGGAGATTGCCGACCTGATCCGCGAAGCCAGCTACTGGGCCGGGAAGGACGGGGCCACGGTGGTGTCGCGGCAGTTCGTGAAGCGGGCCATCGAGGAGAAAATTTACCGGAGCAACCTGATCGAGGAGCGGATGCAGGAACTGTTCGAGGACGGCACCATCATGGTGGACGTGGATGGTGACGTGGTGGGGCAGATCAACGGCCTCTCGGTCATTACGCTGGGCGACTACATGTTCGGCCGCCCCTCGCGCTTGACGGCACGGGTCTACCTGGGGCGGGCCGGCATGGTTAACATCGAGCGGGAGGTGAAACTCTCCGGGCCGATCCACGACAAGGGGGTCCTGATCCTGACCGGGTACCTGGGGGGGAAGTTTGCCTATGACAAACCGCTCTCTTTTTCCGCCTCACTCTGTTTCGAGCAGAACTACGAGGGGGTGGAGGGGGACAGCGCGTCGTCGACGGAGCTCTACGCCCTGCTCTCGTCCCTTTCCGGGGTGCCGATCCGGCAGGCGATCGCCGTCACCGGCAGCGTCAACCAGTTGGGCAGGGTCCAGCCGATCGGCGGGGTGAACTACAAGATCGAGGGGTTCTATGCGGTCTGCAAGGCCAAGGGGCTGACCGGCGACCAGGGGGTGATGATCCCCAAAAGCAACGAGCGGCACCTGATGCTGTCGGACGAGGTAGTGGCCGCGGTGCGGGAGGGACGTTTCCATATCTGGAGCGTGGCAACCATCGACGAGGGGATCGAGATCCTGACCGGGATGCCGGCCGGCGAACGGCAAGAGGACGGCAGTTGGCCGGAGCAGACGGTGAACGGCCTGGTGGACCGGCGCCTCAGGGAGATGCTGAAGCAGATGAAGAAATTCGGCGCCGCTAGCGACAAGGAAAGCGGCAAGGAGAAAAAGGCGAAGGAGGGGCCGGAGTAGAGTTCGGACTTGACAGGAGGGAGCGTATCTCCTAGAAGGGGATAGACATTCTCTTTGCACCACCCCAAGGATATGGCCGCTGACCTTATAGCAAAACTGACACGCCTTCTCCGCCAGCAAAGGACCGCCCTGGCCAGTGCCGCCACCCTGCTGGTGGTTGGTACGGTTATTGGCTCACTCTTCCTCCTCACCCCGCCTGGCAGCGGCGAAAAGGTCGTCCTGGCCGATTTTGCCAAAGGGGGGTCTCTGAAACGGTTTGCCGAGGACCTGGAGAAAAAGAGGGTCATCCGCAGCCAGCGGCTGTTCGTTCTGTATGCCCGGCTCGGCGGTGACGCCAGCCGTTTGCAGGCCGGCACCTACCGTTTCACCGATGGGCTGTCGCCGGCAGAGATCATCAGGGAGATGGCCCGTGGCGAGGTGTACGAGCAGCGGTTCGCTCTGCCCGAGGGGTATTCCATCTACCAGGTGGCCGAACTTCTGGAGGGGCGCAAGCTGTTCACCAGGGAGCGCTTCCTGGCTGCCTGTTCCGACGGCAAGCTCCTGACAGAGTTGAAGCTGCCGGGAAAGAGCGTGGAAGGGTATCTTTACCCGAGCACCTACGGCATCCGTCCGGGAATGGACGAGGCGGCAACCATCCGGGCGATGGTGGGAGCGTTCAGGAAAAGTGTCGGTGAGATGCTGTCCAAGGCGCCGGTTCCGGCCGGGCTGACCCGTCACCAGGTAGTGATCCTTGCCTCTGTGGTGGAGAAGGAGGCTGTTGTTGCCGGCGAACAGCCGCTGATCGCCTCGGTCTTTCTGAACCGCCTTCGTAAAGGGATGCCGCTGCAGAGCGATCCGACGGCGGTCTACGGGGTACGGGCCTTTGCCGGTAAGGTACAGAAGGCCGACATTCAGCGGGAGAACCCGTACAATACCTATCTCATCAAGGGACTGCCGCCGGGGCCGATCGGCAACCCCAGCACCTCGGCGATCAAGGCGGTTCTGCAGCCAGCCTTCTCCCACTATTTGTACTTCGTGGCCAAGAACGACGGCACCCACCAGTTTTCCTCCTCTCTGGAGGAGCACAATAGGGCGGTCAGCAGGTATTTGAAGGGTAAGCAGCCGGTTGCCGAGATCCGCAACGACAATCCGAATATTGCAGGTAGACGGCGATAGCCTTCATAGTGCAGGAACGAAAAAATCCCGACAGGGCATGCCCTGTCGGGATTTTTTGCGTCGAAAACGT
>JAJZTK010000151.1 GCA_021849045.1 Deltaproteobacteria bacterium
GGCAAGATCATGGCGCGCGCGATGCTGGAAGCCGGCACCGAGTTCGGCCGCTATCTGGTTGTGGACGGCGACGCCATTCCCTTCCGTACGCTCCCCCCTGGTAGGAGAAGTTGAGCCGGGTCCCCTGGGTGGGGAGTCCCAGATCATTGAAGACGATCCCTCCGCCGGCGAAGACGTAGGGGAAGAACCCCTGTTCGATGAGGCCGGTGAACTTCCAGCTCCCCAGGATGTAGCCGCCGGTCATGGTCCGGCCGTCATGGTCAACGGCCAGGTGCAGCGGCAGCTCCAGGAGCAGTTCGTGCCTCCCCTGGAACCAGCTCCCGGCCCCCAGTTCGTCCGACAGGAAGTGGCCATAGCGGAGGATGGTGTCAAAGGTCTGGACCTGGGTGCGGGTGGCGCCGAAACCGCGGTGGGTGATGCCGTAGCCGGCGAGGATAGCCCGTTCCCCGGTCGCTCTGCCCGGCCCGCTCTCCGCAGCACGGGAGGTGGGGGGTGCGGACAGGCAGAGGATTCCCAGGAGCAGGGCGCCGGCGAGGCGACTGGAGCGAAGGAGGGTAATGGAACAGGTCAGTGGCAGGTGGCACCTTCCAGATGCTCCAGATAGTGCTGGTGATACTCCTCGGCCCGCCAGAAAGCGGCTGCACGGGTGATCTCGGTAACAATGGAGCGGCTGTGGCGGCCGCTCGCCTCTTCCCTGGCCAGGGAGGCCCTGGCCGCCGTTTCCTGTTTCGGGGTATGAAAGAAGATGACGGAACGGTAGTTGGTCCCCACGTCCGGTCCCTGGCGGTTCAGCTGAGTCGGGTCGTGGCAGTCCCAGAAGAGCTGGAGCAGTTGGTCGTAGCTGATCCGCGACGAATCGAAGGTTACCTCCACCACCTCGGCGTGGCCGGTGGTCTTGGAGCAGACCTCCTCATAGGTGGGATGTTCCTTCCAGCCCCCCATGTACCCGACCTGGGTGGCAATCACCCCGTCGAGCTGCTGGAACGCCGCCTCCACCCCCCAAAAACAGCCCGCGCCAAAGGTCGCCTTAGCCATTCTTCTCCTCCCACTGCCGGATCAGATGCCGGCGATCTCCCTGCCCGCCCTGAGCAGTTCCGCGACCAGTGCCGGGTCTCCGGCCTCGCTGTAGAGGCGCAGCACCGGCTCGGTGCCGGAGGGGCGGATGAGGAGCCACGACCCGTCGCCGAAGATGAATTTGAACCCGTCGCTGAAGTTGGTGCTGGCAACCTCCCGGCCGGCGATGGTAGTAAGTCCCCCTTCCCGGAGGCGGGCGATCAGGCTTTCCTTGGCCGGTTGCGCGATGGGAAGGTCCAGCCGCTGGTAGGAAAAGTGGCCGATATCGTCCATGGTCTCGTCGAGGAGCTCCCTGAGCCCCCTGCCCGACATGGCCATTGCCTCCAGCAGCAGGAGTCCCATCAGGATGCCGTCCCGTTCCGGGATATGCCCCTTGACACCGAGCCCGCCGGATTCCTCCCCTCCCATGAGGATGTCGTTCGCCAGCATCAACTCGCAGATATGCTTGAAGCCGATCGGGGTCTCGAAGAGGGGGAGACCGAACTTCGCGGCCAGGAGGTCGATCATCCGGGTAGTGGAGACGGTTTTCACCACGCCGCCGCTGAGCCCTTTCCGTTCGTGCAGGTGGCGGAGCAGGACCGTAAAGATCCGGTGTGAGGAGAAGAACTCGCCGGTTTCGTCCACGGCGCCGATCCGGTCGGCGTCGCCGTCCAGGGCCAGGCCGACCCGGAACCCGTCACTGGCTACCCGACCCGCCAGTTCCTGCAGGTGGTCGTCGGTCGGCTCGGGCGGCTGGCCGCCGAAGGAGGGGTTATAGTCACCGTGGATCTCGGTGACGCCCGGCAGGAGGGTGGGGAAATAGCCGCAACCGGCTCCGTACATCGGATCGACTACCACCGGGATGGCGGCCCGTCGGATCAGCTCCAGGTCGACATAGCGCCCCAACTGTTGCAGGTACGCCTCCCTCGGGTCGAAGAGGGCGACCGCCCCCGTTGCCACTGCCTCGGCCAGGGCAAGCCGCTTAACCGGCTTGCCGGCCGCCCGGTTCTCGGCCACCAGCTCCTCCAGGAGCTTGGTGGTGGACGGGCGGGCCGAGCCGCCGAACGACTCCTTCACCTTGAAGCCGTTGTAGGCCGGCGGGTTGTGGCTGGCGGTGATCATGATGCCGCCACCGGCCCGGAGTTCGTGGACGGCCCAGGAGATGGCCGGCGTCGGGGCGAAGTCGGCGGCGAGCCTTACCTTTATGCCGTTGCCGGCAGCAACCTCTGCCACGGCCTCGGCAAATTCACGGGAGAGGAACCGCCGGTCAAAGCCGATGATCAGCCCCTGTTCCGCCAGCCCTTCACGGTGGAAGTGATCCATGGTGGCCTGGGCCACCAGATCGAGATTGGCAAAGGTGAAGTCGCGGGCAATGACGCCACGCCAGCCGTCGGTGCCGAATTTTATGACCTGCACGGGAACCTCCTGGGAATGAAAATGCGCTACATTTTCCAATGGCAGGCCAGCGTTGTCAACACCATATAGAGCCTGAGACGGAACAAAGGTTATTCTCGACCACTGGAGAGGGCGGCTTCCTTGACCGTGCAGCCAATATGCCGTATAAATATGCGGCAGCGACACACTCAATCGGGAGGATTACTACCATGCTGAAACGTTTCATCCTGGCCCTGCTGGTATCTCTGGCCTTCGGCACCGTTGCCGCGGCTGCCGACGCCCCGGCGCAGGCCAAAAATCCGGTCGTCCTCATGGAGACCACCCTGGGGAATGTCAAGATCGAACTCTTCCAGAAAGAGGCACCTATCTCCGTGAAGAACTTTCTCGACTACGTGAACAGCGGCTTTTACGCCGGCACCATTTTCCACCGGGTCATTCCCAATTTCATGGCCCAGGGTGGCGGCTATACGGATGCCCTCAAGAAGAAGCCGGGCACCCCCCCCATCAAGAACGAGGCGACTAATGGCCTGAAGAACGACCGGGGCACCCTGGCAATGGCCCGCACCAGCGTTATCAATTCCGCTTCCAGCGAGTTTTTTATCAACGTGGTCAACAACGATTTCCTGAACCACCAGGACGAGAGCCAGCGCGGTTACGGCTATGCGGTCTTCGGCAAGGTGATCGAGGGGATGGACGTGGTCGACAAGATCGTGGCGTCTCCCCAGCAGGCGGTGAACATGCTGTTCCAGAACCTGCCGACCAAGGCGGTGGTGATCAAGTCGGTCAGCGTGCTCAAGTAGCATCCGTCTATACGGATAGAGGAGAGGGGCGCCGCGGGCGCCCTTTTCATTTGAGCACCAAACGGACGACGAATCCGCCAAGCATGTTGTAATCGTGCGTGATTTCTGCTACATAAATGCGGTTTTTACACGTTAAGGAGAAGAGCATATGGTCACGACATCGGATTTCAAAAAGGGACTGGTCATCAAACTGGACGGCGCCCCCTGTCTCATAGTGGATGTGCATTTCCAGTCACCTTCGGCCCGCGGCGCCAACACCATGGTCAAGACCAAGTACCGCAACCTGATCACCGGCCAGGTGCTGGAAAAGACCTTCCGTTCCGGCGACAAGGTGGATGAGGCCGATTTCGAGCGGAAAAAGGGGCAGTTCCTCTATGCAGACGGCGCCAAGGGGGTCTTCATGGACCTGGAGACCTACGAGCAGTTCGAGGTGGAGGGGGAAATGTTCGACCCGATCGCCCAGTATCTGTTGGACGGGACCGAGGTGCAACTGGGGATCTTCCAGGAGCGGCTGGTGAGTGTGGACCCTCCCATGGTGGTGGAGCTGACCATCACCGAGACCCCGCCGGTCATGAAGAACGCCACTGCCACGGCCCAGACCAAGGAGGCGACCCTGGAAACCGGCCTGACGCTCCAAGTGCCACCGTACCTGGAAGTGGGGGAGAAGATCAAGGTCGACACCCGCGACTGTCGCTTCGTTTCTCGTGCATAGGGAAAATCCGTATCAGGGAAAAATTTGTTGACACTAAAACGGAATGACGCTATAAAAAGCATTCTTTTTGCCCAGATAGCTCAGTCGGTAGAGCAGAGGATTGAAAATCCTCGTGTCGGCGGTTCGATTCCGTCTCTGGGCACCATCTAACAAGCTAGTATTATTAGTATAATCAGAAGGCCCTCGATACCGACCGGGGGCCTTCTGATTTTTGGGTAACTTATGGGTAACGAAAACGACAAATTTGCCGCCATAATGCCCTTATCCCTCCACCCTAGTACTTCTCCGTCAGCAGGACCCCAGTTTTAGTGAAAAACGGCCTTCTAAGCCGTAGGCCACAGGTTCGAATCCTGTCGGGCGTGCCAATAAATCAAAGGGTTATGGCTCATATCGTAACCCTTTTCTCTTATCTGGCTTCTCTGTCTAACCTTTGTCTAACTTTTTCCCGGCAAGTCCAAGCCCAAATGTGCCGCCACACACACTGAACCTCAGTTCAGTCTTTTCCGAGCTACATTGTCCAAATCTGGGCGCTCAGTCCCAATTGCTCAATTTGTGTTGCCGCCTTAACTTTAGCTACGGTAGGTACGATGACCCAAAAGTCTTTTCCGTGCTGCCTTGAGAATGCATCGAAAAGCTTCCACTGGTCTTGGGTGTGTGCCACTTCGCTGCTTCCTTCTGTAACAGCCCTTGCTCGGTTACCAGTTTGACGGCCTCGGCTCCAAACTCTGGCGTATAACGTTGCTGCTTTTTCATATTTTTCTCCCTCTCGGTAGTTTACCAAGCGGGAGTGTCCGTTATCGTCAGGTTTCGTCACCGGCTGATGGCCTGACCAAGGTGCACATAGTCATCGTAGAGTGATGCCTTGCCTCTCTTTCAGGCCGGACCGAAGCCCCACTCTTCCCGTCGGAGGGAGAGATAACCCACACAACGGGAGGAGGCGACTGCAAACTCATCAATCATCCGTTCTGTCTTTCTTTTCCGCTGATTTCAACAGATACCATTTCCGCTGCCATATCTTCAGCAGTTCATCGAGCTTGATTCGTACTTCTTTTGCGTCGATGGAGAGTTCCGCCACTTCTTCCAGCGCCTCGGTTATCGTTTCGATGTTTTCCTCGCCCCCTTTGCTGTCGAGAACCGTTTGGCGGACTTGAAGCAGCTGTGACAGCGCTTGCGCTATCCTCTTCCTGTCTTTTTTGTCGCAAGCAGGCAGTGCAAGGAGGTCGGAGATGATCCCCTGGAGGAGATCGGCGGAACAGCTCTCGACCTTCAGGACCATGTCGTGGGTATCATAGAGCCGGTAGTTGCCGTAATTCGCATACTTGGTCTCGGTGGTGACCTTGTAATCGCCTCCGGCATCGGGGAGGTTTAGGTAGTAGCCGAATTTCGCCTTCTCTGAGGCCCCCAGAAAGTGCAGCCAGGTTATGATATTTGCGGCTTTGGTTCCCGCCGAGGTTATCGTATCGGCAGTGGTCGTTACCGGCATGGTTTCGTCCACCTCCAGGCCGAAGGGCTCGGTGGAGTTGACTATGTCGATGGTTACCGGTACGCTGTCCTGCGCCCGCAGGTAGTGCTCTTTGGGTTTCACGAGGTTGAGTGCGTTCGCAAGGAGTTGCGTAGCTTTCGTCTTATCGGGCAGGTTGAGAAGGTTGAAGGTGAAGAGGAGCACTCCGCCTCTGCCGTATTTGTTGTAGACGATCGCGGGATACTGGTCTTTTCTGTCAGAAACCGTTCCGTAGATGGAAGCAGTGGCGGATGTCACCGTGGCAACCGCCGTCCTGCCCGCGGTCTGGAGTATGTCGGCAGGGCCTAAGGGACTCTCCGGGAGGGTGAGGGTAAGGTCCCGGTTTGTGGATTTCCCGGTGAATCTGACGCCGAGGATACCGTTCCGGTCGTCGTCATCGTTGTCCGGCCTGGTCTTGATGTAGATGAGGCCGTCGCCATAGTAGACCCCTTCTCTCATCTCCTTGCCAGCCTCCTCTTTTCCTTTGTCCCTCAGCAGGTAGACATTGTACCTGCCGGAACGGAGCGCCAACTTGAAGTCTTTCTCATCCCTGGCGGTGTAATAGGCCACGCCGAGGGTATCGAGTACCGTCACGAGCGGATCGGTCTTCGCCTTTTTCCCATCTTCCTCGTCCTCATTGTCATCCTTCAGCGGTCCCACAAGGACGACAGGATCGAGGGATATCCCTTTCTTTACATCGAAGACGATGAGTCGGACGGTGATGGCCTGCTCAGCTTCCTCGTTCCCGACGTTATCCACGGCATGGAAGGAGATGGCGTGAGCCCCCGCATTGAGTCCCGCCAGGGTGAAACCGGCAGTGAAGAGCTGCCATTGGCCGCCGTCGATCCGGTACCAGATATTACGTACCCCCGAGAGGCTGTCGGTGGCGGTAAGGGTGAAGCTCGTCACTGGTGAAACGGTGTTGACGACCCCTTCCACGAGCGAATCGGAACCGGCAATGGCGGTTTTAGGCGGCGTCTTGTCGAGGATGACGGCCAACTGCTTCGCTTTCTCTTGGTTCCCCAGGTTGTCGGTGGAGCGGTAGGCTATGGTGTGGCTCCCCTCCGGGTACGCAGTAAGGGTGAAGGGAGCGGAATACGTCACGAAGGGAGCGCCGTCGATGCTGTATTCACTCATCCTGACGCCACTGGCGTTGTCGGTGGCGGTCAGGGTGATCCCGGTGCTGCCGCTCACGTAGAGATTGCCGTTGGCTGAGTACTGTGAAGAACCGAAGGTGGCCAAGGAAACGGGCGGTGTGTTGTCGACGGTGACTGCAAAGCTCTTTGTTATTTCCACGTTCCCGGCCCGGTCAGTGCTCCGGTACTCGACCAGGTGGCTTCCTTCCGTTGCGATGCTGAAGGGCATATAGCCCGTCCAGATTCCACCATCGATCCTGTACTCAGTCTTGGCCACTCCGGACGCATCGTCCGTGGCGGTCAGGGTGAAGAGCGTGCCGGCGGTGATTAAGACTTTTCCTGGTGTTTCATATTTCGGGGTCCCTACGGTGATCGTGGTCACCGGCGGAATGCTGTCCTTTACGATAAAGGTGGCGCTGGAAAGCGTCTTGGCCTGTGTCACGTTGGTTGAAATGACTTGGAGCACGGCAATGTAGGCTCGAAGCGGTAATGACGAGGTCGGGACAGTCACGATGTCGGACACACTCCCGTTTTGAGGAAGCGTGACCGCCCTGTTGTAGTTCTGAACGATCTGCTGGGTGTCCGGATTGGCAATGATCACGTTAAGCACAAGACCATTGAGAGCTTCATTGCCAATGTTGGTGACGCTGTAGGTCAGAATCTCATCCTTGCCGTAGTCTACCGGGTTGATGGAGGCCACAATGGACCCCTTAAGGCCCGCCCCCAAGCCGGCAGGGGTCTGAGATGAGCCGAGTACCTTAAAAGTTCCCGTTGATGTGCTCAATACCGTCGTTCCACTCGATACCTGAAGATTGACGGAATACGCTCCTGCGGGATTGGCGGCCGTATTCCAGTATTTCTTGATGGGTATCGTCTGACCCGGGATAAGTGTGGATATGGACGCGGTTTCCGAGTACACGGCTTGCCCCTGGTAGTTGATGACGGTTATCCGAGCCGAGAGGTTTCCCATGATGGAATTCGTGCTCGGATTCGTCACAGTAGCAGTGATCGTCACCTGCTCATTTGGATTATAAGCAATCTTGTCCTCAACAATTTTCGCACTGACGCTGTTTTGGGGGATTGGTGCGAGGTACGCCACGGTCTTCGTTAGCGTCTGGGTCATGTCGCCAGTCATGGTGAAGGTGTACGAGGCATCGGCGGTGATTTGCTGCGGGTACTGGAGAAGCCGAGTCTGTCCCGCAGCTACCTTCACAGTCTCGGGCAGGGTGGTGAAAGATTTGCCGACCGTGACCGTGGCCTCCGTCTTGCCGCTATTGGTCAGCCTGAGACTGACCGTGAACGGGTCGTTCCCTGCCACGTCTGGCCCGGAGACGGACGCCGTGAGCTTCGGTAAGGCTACTTCATACTGGTCGGATACCTGAGCGCGGGTCGAGCCGTTCAGGACAACCGTGCCGGCCAGGGCAACGGTGCCTTCCGCACCGGCTACAGCTGTTGCGGTGAAGGGGTGGCTGCCTCCGGCCGGGACATTGAAGCTTTCGGTATAAATGGTCTGTACCGCGCCACCGATCGGTTTCCCAGTGACGATTAGCGCAAGATTCGCCGCATCAACGGTGGCGAAGTTCTTCACTTCTCCGCTTATCGCGACTGTCTCGCCAGGTTTGTATATCTTCTTGTCAGCAGCGAGAAGCAGTCCCCAATTCCCCTGTTCAACATAGAAGGGATACTCGGCTGACGCTAGTGCCTGTCCAGTGGCTGACGTCAACGTACCCTGAAGATACAGTTTGCCTGTTATGCCAAGTGTGCCGATGGCATTAATAAGGTTGGTGGAGACTGTTCCCTGTATCTGATTGACCGGAACATCCGTTTGCCAGACAATGTCACCGGCGTTGTTTCCGTAGGTGACTGTAACGCCATTCAGCAGCGGGGTTTGATTCCTGTCGGTAGTTGCAAGTGCTGCCTCGATCTCGATCCAGCGGCCAGGCGGGCTAGAAATAGTCGAACCGCTGGCTATTATGTAGTTGCTCCAAATTGACGAAGTAAGGCCGGCTTCGCTTTCTGCTGTTCTGGTGCGGAATTTTATGGAAGTTCCAAGAGGTTGATCGGAAGAAAACTGTATATTCCCCCAATTATTGTTCTGTGTGCCTGAGTCATGCTTAAGATTCAAGGTACCACTGGCGGCATACTTGCCACTATCCGTATAAAATCTGACAACATCGACATCTACGGTGGATTTACTACTAGAAGCAAGGGTATAGACTTCAATAAAATGATCCGGAGACGACATCCTGTTTTCGGAATAAACGTTCACCCACTGTGCCCCATTCCAGTAATCAGTGAAACCGCTTGTCCCAACTCTTCTGAGTCTGAATAACCCTGAATCTGAAGAGTAAGGCAAGGGGCTTCCATAAAAATATGATGCGCCGCTATTAAGATAGGATGCACCCTGAACCTGCTCACCTGAACTTCCAGAGATTCGCATAATATAAAAAGCATTATCAGCGCTATAATAGGTGCCATCATAAGCCAACATATTGAAGTAGCATGAATCAGATGTAGACCTGGTTGAAACAAAATTTTTGTACTGGGTCACGGCAGTATAATTCCCTGCAAAAGGAACTCGGTGTCTAATACTATGCCAAATGGATGTGTCAGTACTTCTCAAGTGAAATGCTCCGTTAGCTTCATTGGCGTAGATATTCCCCCATAAGTACCATCTGTCTTGATTCAGAATCCCACTGTCAAAGTTGTCGTTCAACGGCAGCAACCTTACGGAATCAACGGTTTCATTTTTTATCACGATGCGGCCAGAGTTGACTTTGAAGTTATCGAACATAGCGCTTGAGTTCGGATTTCCATCTCCCCTCCAGACCCACAGACGGACATTCCCGGGATTTTGAAGAACGTTATTACTGATAGTTACGAGCTGGATCCAATTTGAACCATTCCAATAGTATGTACTAATGTTATTGCCAGTCCTTGTTATCCTGAGTTTGCCAGATGTTGTGTATCCACCATTTCCGCCCGATGAATAGGTTGAACCATTAATCTGAACAGCGCTTAGATTTCCTTCCTGTGAACTGTTTCTCACAAATACCCAATAGGAAGGACCCTGCAAAACAAATTCCGCCCCTTGTCTTCCTACGCTGTTATTCCCAGTGAAATCCACCTGTATGTCGAGATCTCCATCTAGTTGCCAATTGCTCTTGAGATAGGATTCAACAGTTGAACTGTCAACCAGGGCCTTGCCCGAGACAACGCTCACATTGCCTCCGATTGTCCACCTGTCTGCATCTATCGCCGCCCTCTCAAAGTCGTCGTCCGGAATCAGCCAGTCATTCACCCCATAGGTGTCCACGCCACTGCGCACACCCTGCTGGAAATCGTACTGCGAATGCCAGGTCTTTTGCATCAGGTTGCCGCCAGCGGTGGTCACCTGAAGATGGAGGTTTCCCCCTTGCAGCATTGCGCCGCTGTTGGTGACGGTGCTCAGCCCGGAAACGCTTTCGGTGCTGGAGTACATCTGCTTGTCGGTCCTGACCGTGAGGGACCCCTTTACACCGGTTATGGTGATCGGGTTCGGAATGATCCCCTCTTTACCGGTCTTCAGGTCCTTGTAATTGACCATGAGGTTATAGGCTCCATCCACG
>JAJZTK010000152.1 GCA_021849045.1 Deltaproteobacteria bacterium
CGGTTATGGTCAGGCCGAGCGCCCCCTCGAACTGCTTTTCCGCGAGAAACACCTGAATATGGCCATGCAGCTCTTTCCGGTCATCTAGCGGCAGCATCCGGTAGAGGGGGACATTGTCGTGCAGCAAGGTCTGCCAAGACAAGGGGAATGGCTGGTTGCGCACGCTACGGCGTCGGATTCGCTTCAGGAGAAACATGATAGGCCCGATCTCTCAACTTCTCAGCATCCGCTCCAGCAGCGTCTCGTACTCGGCAAGTTTTCGCTCCAGTATTGTCAACTCCTGCTCCGAGTATACGGCAAGGCCCTGCTCTACCTCTCGCTGCAGATCGACAATGATTTCCTGAATGGTCGGCTGGCGGCCCGGACCCTCTTCCCGGCCCAACAGGCGCAGATTTTTCCCGCTCGTCATGCTGCCCCCAGGATACGATCATACACCTCGCGCACGGCGGCGGTCCGCTCTTCATAGTCCTTCATCAGGACATCGCCCGGGTGTCGCAGCTTCGGATCATACCCCAGCCGGCGGGCCAGCGTGTCCAGGTATTCCCTGGACCCCCCCAGGTCGTTCATGGAGTAGTCGTGGATGATGCGCAGGCGGTTTTCCAGACGTCGGAGGAATTTGCAGCCGTCGATGCGGCTCGTTCCGTCCTCTGAGTCGATACTCCCGGCAGCCCGGATCGACTTCAGCGCCAGCAGGGTATTGTTACCGCGGATTTCGGGAAGGGCGTGGCCATGCCTAAGCAGCAGGTACTGGACGATAAACTCCACATCCACCATCCCCCCCCGGCCGGTCTTGATATTGTAGGAACCAGCCTTTTCCCTGGCAATCTCGGTCTCCATTCGCATCCGGAGGCGATGGATCTCACGGCGGGCATCCTCGTCAACACTGCTGCCATAGACCGCATGCCGGATCACCTCGTCGATCCCTTCCGAAAGTTCCGTACCGCCAAGGACCACCCTCGCCTTGGTCAGGGCCTGGCGCTCCCAGACCTGCGACTCTTCCAGGTGGTAGTTCTTGAAGGATTCCAGAGAAGTTACCAGCGGCCCGGCATTGCCGGACGGGCGGAGCCGGGTATCGATCTTGTAGACGTACCCCTCCCGGGTCGGGGTGGTAAGGATGGAGATGATCTTCTGTCCCAGCTTGGCGAAATACTCGTGGTTGGTCACCTGTTTTTCACCGTTGGTCATCCCCTGGTGGTCATAGATGTAGATGATGTCCAGATCGGAGTGGTAGTTGAGCTCCATGCCACCCATCTTGCCCATCCCGATAACCGCAAAGTCCGCCTCGCGCTCATGACCATCCACGTCGTGCCAGGTCGGCTGGCCGAAACGGACCAGTTCCTGCCCAGCCATGTCACACGCCGCAGCCAGACAGATATCGGCCAGATTGGTCAACTGGGTCGCGATTTCCGTCTGTCCCACCATGCCGTTGATGTCGTTCAGCCCGATCCTCAGGAACTCCTCGTGCCGGTAGCGGCGCAGGACATCCAGCCGCTCCTCGTAATCATCGGCCCGTGACAAGAGAGCGGTCAGCTCCCGCTCCATCACCTCCCGCTCCTTGAAGGAGGAGGCATAGGTCTTGGCCACCATGCTCTCCAGGAGTTCGGGGTGACCGATAAAGATTTTGGTCAGGAACTCGGACATGGCGAACAGGGAAGCCATCAGCTTCAGCACCTCCCGTTTTTCTGCCAGCAGGGCATAAAAAAACGAACGCGAGCCGACGGCGCAGAGGAAACGGTCCAGGTTGGCCAGGGACATTTCCGGGTCGGGGGAGGCGAAGATTTCCTGCAGGAGCGGCGGGCCGATCTGTTCCAGTATCCGCCGCGCCCGTTCCGTCAAGGTCGCCCTGGGCGGCCCGTCCCGGAGCATCAACAGGTGCTCGTAACTGCTGTCCACATTCCTGAACCGACGCTCGGCCAGCATGTCCTTGATCAGGTCGGCATCGGCCTTCCGATCGAAGAAGAAATAGATCTCCGGGCTGACCTCTTCCTTGAGCCGCTCGTCCCGGGAAAGGAACAGATCGCCATAGATGGCCGATACCGCCCCCCGATGGCGCTCCAACTCCTCCCGGAACCGTTCGGCACCGTTTCCCCGGAGAAAGCCGCACCGACGGGCCAGGGCCGCAAACTCCTCATCCTTTCGCGGCAGGCTGTGGGTTTGACGCTCCTGAACCACCTGAATCCGATGCTCCACGGTCCGGAGAAAGCGGTAGGCATCGGCCAGAGCCGTGCAATCCTCCTCCTTGATAAGCCGGCCATCCTTGAGGACCGCCAGCGCCTTCAGGGAGTTCCGCTCGCGCAGGGCCGGATTTTTCCCGGCATAGACCAGTTGCAGGGCCTGAATGAAAAACTCGATCTCCCGAATGCCGCCACGCCCCAGCTTGATGTTGTACTCGCCCTCCCGTTCCCTGGCCAACGAGGCATCGATCTTCTTCTTCATGGCCATCATGTCTTCGACCAGGTTGTAGTCCAGGAACTTGCGGTAGATGAACGGCTCCAGGGCCTTGAGAAGCTGATAGCCCAGCGCGAGAGAACCGGCCACCGGTCTCGCCTTCAACATGGCAGACCGCTCCCACGTCTGGCCCCACATCTCGTAGTAAAGTTCGGCAGAAAGGGCGGAAACGGCCATGTCTCCCCCCTTTCCCTCCGGCCTGAGCCCCAGGTCCACCCGAAAGACGAAACCATCCTCGGTCACCTGGGAGAGGGCCTTAGTGATCATCTCAGCCTGTTTGACGAAAAAGGCATGCAGGGAAATCTTCCCGCTGACACCACCCTTGCCGTCGTCGATACCGGCGGTTTCGCCCTGGTCCGAGTCATAGAAATAGATGAGATCGATATCCGACGAAAAGTTCAGCTCCCGGCCGCCGAGCTTCCCCATCCCGAGGATAACGAGTTCTGCCTCCCGCAGGCCCCCAGGAGTCTCCATCATCGGCAGGCCGTGCTCGGCAACCAGGTGCCGGCGGGTTACCTCGTAGGCGATCTGCAGTGACGCTGCCGCCAGGGAGGAGAGTTCATAGGTAACCTCCTCCAGCGAGGCAAGGCCGTTCAGGTCACGGGCCGCTATCCGGAGCACCTCGCGAAACTTGAACCGGCGTAGCAGCGGAAACAGTGACTGATACGTGGTTCCCTCGGGCAGAAATTCCCGCAGGGCGGCCAGCATCTCCTCCTCTGTCCGGCTGATCTCGATCAGTCGGCCGGTGAACAGGTCATGAAACAGGTCCGGATCACGACAGAGGATATTGGTCAGGAACGGTGAGGAGCCAAGGATGGTCAGCAGTCGGGGGAGTTGGGGCTTCTTCTGGCAGACGGCAAGGAGATCGTCGCTACCGACCATGGCAGAGACACGCTCCAGGTTGTTAAGAGCCATGTCGGGAGCCGGTGCGACCAGCGCAGCCACGGCCACCCGGCTGAGGCAGTCCAGAGGCAGCACTTCGGCGAGAAGCCGGATGTTGGTGGCGGTGCGGGCAGGATAGTCAAAGCCGCGGTCGGCCAGAAGATCGGTCAATTGCCGGTCGGCATCGCTCGCGGGCTCGCCGGCCATGGCCTCCTGCAGAATGGCGACAAAATCGGCCGACCAGCTGCTCATTGGCCAACCAGCGCCTTCAGGCCGGCCTCGAAATCACCCCGCACCACCCCTTTTTCGGTGATGATGGCCGTGACGTACCTGGCCGGCGTCACGTCAAAGGCCGGATTGCGCACGGTCACCCCTTCCGGCGCCAGAGAAACCCCCTGGATATGGGTCACTTCACTGGCAGTGCGCTCCTCGATGGGGATTTCGTCACCACTCTTCAGGGTCAGATCCAGGGTGGAGATCGGGGCGGCCACATAAAAGGGTATCCGGTTCTCTTTGGCCAGCACCGCCACGCTGTAGGTGCCGATCTTGTTGGCCGTATCGCCGTTGGCCGCGATGCGGTCGGCCCCCACCACCACGCAGTCGATTTCCCCCTTTTTCATGAAGAAGCCGGCCATGTTGTCGGCGATCAGGGTCACGGGAATGCCGTCCTTCATCAGCTCCCAGCTGGTGAGCCGCGCCCCCTGGAGCCAGGGGCGGGTTTCGTCGGCAAAGACCCGGATCTTCTTGCCCGCTTCCCGGGCGGCCCGGATGACCCCCAGAGCCGTGCCGTAACCGGCCGTGGCCAGCCCGCCGGCGTTGCAGTGGGTCAGGATTGTCGCCCCATCCTTGATCAGGGCGGCACCGTTGGCACCGAGCGTCTTGCAGATCCGCAGGTCCTCCTCTTCGATGCTGATCGCCTCGGCCTTGAGGATGGCCCGGATGGAGTGGAGGTCCTTGTCCCGGTTTGCTTCGGCGACCCGGCGCATCCGCTGAATGGCCCAGAAGAGGTTGACTGCGGTCGGCCGGGTCCCTGCCAGCACGTCGCAGACATTGCCCAGCTGCTTGAAGAACGACTCGTGGGTATCGGCGATGATGTCCCGGGCGCCAAGTGCCACTCCCATGGCCGCTGCCACGCCGATGGCCGGCGCGCCACGGATGATCATCCCCCGGATCGCCTCCGCAACCCCCTGGAAATCGGTGTACTCGTTGTAGACCTCCTCGCCCGGCAGCCGGGTCTGGTCGATCATGATCACCTTGTCGTCACGCCACTCTATGGTTCTGAAGGACATATCCGTATGCTCCTTTGGAAGTATACTGGAAGATACTACGCTTGGTTACCAGGGTCAAGAATGAGGAGGAATTTGAGGGGAGGCGTACAGAATAAGCTTAACGGAAATGGACGTCCGCTTGGTGGTGCCTTCTCGGAAAGCTCTATTCCCCACCCGGCAGCCCCCGAGGTGCGAGGGTTTTTCTTGACAGCCCACAAGAAATAATTACGATCATTCCATGCAACTGAACCTCTTTGAAGACAACCGTCCCGGCATTCTGCTGAACATTGCCGACGAATATTTGCGCGCCGGAGACCTGGACCAGGCTCTTTCCGTGTATGATCAGATCGTTGATGAGTACCCCGACAACCGCTCGGCAACAGAGCTGGGCGTACAGGTCAAAACCTGGCGTGAACGGCTGGCAGCCGTGGATCCCCCGACATGCGCACCAGAGCAGCTCGCCGCCCTGCAATCCGCACTTGACCAGGCACCACACCCGCCATTGCGGCAGGCGGTGATGGATTTCATTCTGGATACCCTGCAACAGTTCCCCGAACCCGATGGGGTCTATCTCCCTCCCCGGTTTCATCGCGGTCATCTGCTGATGGAGCAGAAGCGTTATAGCGAGGCAGCTTCAGCCTTTCAGCAGGCCCTTTCTGTGCCAGACCTCGCATGGGGCCGCTTTCTGGTCTGGCAGGCCGATGCCCTGACCATGGCCGGCCAGGGTGATGATGTCCTCCTCCTGTATCTGCAGGCGTTTCTGGATGATCCGTCAACGGTGGATATGGCATCCGTCAGACATGCCGGCATCAGAAAACTGCATCTGTACATCAGCCTGGGGGATGACTGCATCGAGGAGGATGATGAAGTTGCCTGGCTGCCGGTGGTGGGGTGGATGAACGGGCTTTTTCCGCTCCCTCTCCATATGCCGCCCGACCCGGCTCAGATGGAGGATGAAACCACGCCGGTGCCGCGCCGCTGGTTCGACCTCCTGACCCGTGCCGAATATCTGCGCACGGTCAACAGGGATGATCGTGAGATTGTTGCCGTTCGCCGACTTATGAAACGGTTGAATGCCGCCTTGTTCCAGTGCTATATGGATAAGATCAGCTCCAGCCCCTAAAGGATTTCAGGCCTTACCGATGACCCAAACCACCATCCCTGCTTCCGAATCACCCCTTCTGAAACGATTTGAGACGTATCAACCCGGCGATATTCATCACGTAGCCGCAAAAGTCCATCTCATTGCCGGTTTCAGACAGTGTGCGGTCAATACATTCGTAAAGGCGATCTGGAATGCGGATAAAACCTCGCTCACGATAACGTTTAACGACCGCGCCGAAACCACCCTGCTGCTCCTGGGTTATGACCTACTCAAAAAGTGTACTTGCCGCGACTGGCAGCCCGCCCGCAACTGCACCCATGTAGTGGTGGCATGGGCTTCGCTCAAGCATCTGATCTCTCCGGAAACCCTCAAGCACATCCCCTTCGATCAACAGATGCTCCGGGATCTGAATCGCTGTCTGGAAGCGGAAAGCAGCCCTGCGACCACTCGAACAACGATCGATCCGGGGCACATGAAAGCAAGGCTTGAAGTTGCCCGCAGCAAGCGCGAGGCTGCGTCGTCAGCACCGCCTTCGCAGGTGACCGGTACTCCGTTCAGACTGCTGCTTGAAAAGGATTCAACCAGCAACAAAATCAGCGGAGCGATCAAGCGTGGCGAACTGACCATTTATGGCTGGAGCTCTGCAGGGCTTCCTACCGATCTGGCCCGCTTTCTGGCCTCCTACGTCGTCTATCAGTCCACCAGCCGATATTTTACCGACTTCACCAGGATGACCGGCGGAAACTATCCAATTGTGTTCAGGGATTCTTCTGGAACGGAAACCAAACTTTCCTTCAGAGCCGACCAGACCTGTACCGCCGGAATAACCTTCGATCTGCGTGGCGAAAAGGTCCATATAACCCGAACACTGAAAGATGGGACGCCTCTGCCGGAAGGATCAGGAGCGGACGGTCAGCTGCTCTTTGACCCGGCGGCAGGGGTGGTGGTGCCGGTGTCTAACCTGGATGCATGGAACAGCTGGGAGACAGTGGCCGAACTGCTGAATGAAGCCGAAGGAGCATGTCGTGGCACGGCTGATGAGGCTGCCGATGCCGGCCGCCGGGTCCGACGCTTGGAGCATGCGATCATTGCTCCGGCAGATTTGTTCAATAAGGCAGCAATAAGCCTGGATCCAACAACGCTTCAGGATCCTGATATACACTTTAATTTCCTGACCGGCACTGTTACCAAGGAAAACAGGACTACGATCTTGCCTTCGTACGTTCTTGATATTCCTCACGGCCTATCGTCCCGTATGACCTCTCTGACGCCGGCGTATTTTCTCAATGGCCGGACATTTCCCCTGTCCGACCAGCCGTTCTGGATCTTCAATCCGGACAGGCGCATTGACTCAACTATTCCCACGCCGCTCAAGGCAAAAAAGCGGCTGAAGGTCTTGTTGGAGGCGGCCTTTGCAATGCAGCACGCGACCGGGGAACAGGCTCGGAACCGCATCATCCGCTCGGTCACCTCAACACTCGACTTCGCCAAGACGACGATAAAGAGGGAGGCAAAACGTCTATTGAGCTATCTGGCCGGGAAATGGCGCGGGTCCACGGTTGTTGTCATTGCTGATGCCGGCGAGTGGTATTTTGTCAACAATGACCACCGTACCCAGGTTGAATTGGTCGCTATCCTGTACGACCTGTTCGGGCTGGATGCCTTCGTGGCCAATGCCTTTCCCGGCACAGTGGAACTCTCCACGGATACTTTTTTGAAGCTGCTTCCCACCTTGATGGAGCGTCTCAGCAACGCCGGCTTTTCCCTGCGGATGCATGATGAACCTCTTGCAAAAGCAGAGTGGCGTTTTTCCCTTGATGCGACGGTCAGCTCTCTGGACTGGTTCGAATTGAAACCGGAGATCCGCTGCAACGGTGAATTGTTGACGGAAGAAGAGATAGCGGGGCTGTGTGCCGGAGGGGGAATGCTGCGGCGTGACGGCAAACTGCTTATGCTGGACGACGTCAGCGCCCAGGTCGTGGCCCTGTTTGCCGATGCGTTGAACCCCGGCAAAAAAAGAAAAAAAGGGGGAGATGAGCCGGTCAGGGTACCGCGCCTGCAGATACTGGACTGGCTCCAGCTGCGCAGCAATGGGGTAGATGTGCGGCTCTCAGCCGAAGATGCCCGCGTCCTCGACAGTCTGCTCAATTTTGCGTTCATAGCGAAGCGACCGGCTCCAATTGGGCTTGCTGCCACCCTTCGCGACTATCAGGCCGATGCATGGCGCTGGCTGGCCTTTCTCTACGAGCACCGCTTCGGCGCCTGCCTGGCGGATGACATGGGGCTCGGCAAGACCCTCCAGGGGATCACCCTCCTGGCAGGGATCATGTCGGGAGAGGTCCCATCCGCTGCTCCAGCCGGCACCCCCCATCTTGTGGTGGCGCCGCCATCGCTTCTGTTCAACTGGGAAGCGGAGATCGCCCGTTTTCTCCCTTCGGCACGGACACTCCTCTATGCCGGCAGCGGCCGCTCCGTTGACCGGTTTGCCGACGTCGATGTGATCATCACCAGTTACGGCATCGTACATCGGGATTGCGAGCTCCTGGCCGGGCAACGGTTCAACGTGATCATCTTCGATGAAACCCAGGTGGTGAAAAACCTGCAGGCAGCCACCACCAGCGCCGTGCGCAGGCTGAAAGGGGCATTCAACCTGGCATTGACCGGCACCCCACTGGAAAACCACCTGGGGGAATACTACGCCATCATGGACCTCTGCCTGCCGGGGCTGCTGGGTACCCGGGAAGAGTTTACCCGTTCTCTGGGAAAGGATGGAGCTGCTGCCAGCATGCGGCTTATGGGGCGCACCCGTCCGTTTGTGCTGCGTCGCACCAAGGCGCTCATAGCCTCCGAACTCCCGCCAAAGACGGAAATAGACATACCACTTGAGCTCACCGCCAGGCAGAGGGCATTTTATCAACGCACCGTTGAAGAAGTGCGGGGCCAGGTGAAGGATGCCTACGATAGCCACGCACCGGCCCAGGCCCGCATCATCGCCCTGACCGCCATACTGCGGCTGCGCCAGATCTGCCTTGCACCGTCCCTCGCGTCGCCGGGAGCGGATGCTGCCTCGCCAAAACTGGAGTTTCTCGCTGAGCAGCTGGAGGAGTTGCGGGATGAGGGTTACAGCGCGCTGGTATTTTCCCAGTTCACCGGCTATCTGGACCTGATCGAAACGGGGCTGAAGAAAAAAGGCTTTTCATACCTGCGACTGGATGGTTCCACGCCGGTTCCCAAGCGAAAAACGCTGGTGCAGACCTTCCAGAACGCCACCGAGCCGATGGTGTTTCTCATCAGTCTCAAGGCGGGGGGAAAGGGGCTGAACCTTACCCGCGCCACCTATGTCTATCACATGGACCCCTGGTGGAACCCGGCGGTGGAAAACCAGGCTTCCGACCGGGTCCACCGCATTGGCCAGACGGAACAGGTCACCATCACCCGCCTGATCATGCGGCACACTATCGAGGAAAAGATGATGGCGCTGAAGGCGCGAAAGACGGAGCTTTACAGGGCTATTCTGGAGGAGGGGGCGGGCCGCGGCGGCGCGGCCCTGACCAGGGAGGATTTCGAGTACCTGCTGGGGTAGGGTCGGTTCCTGCCGCTAGGCCGGCAGGGCCCTGAATCTCCCCGCTTCTTGGGCCGTGCACGGTCAATGGCAATTGGCGTCTCACTTTCTCATTTGAGGGGCAAGATGCCGTCCTGGTTGATTATCAGGACTATCACTAAAGGAGATTATATGGCGCGCATGCATAATCCCGCACATCCCGGCGAAGTACTGCGTGAATTCCTGCCGAAGGAAATGAGCATAGGCGAGGTAGCAGCCCGTTTGGGTGTGTCACGCCCCCATCTTTCCCGGTTGTTGAATGGCCATACGGCCATGACCGCCGAAATGGCAATCAAGGTTGGCCTGCTGACTGGAACTACACCGGAGTCCTGGCTGGTGAACCAGGCCAAATGGGATCTCTGGCAGGCCTCGCAAAAACCGATTCCCAAGGTTGAACCACTTGACCTTGAGTCGGCGGCTTGACGGCTTGCTGCACAATTTTGTTGCTATCACGTGAATCAGGCCATTTTTTGAATGTTATCAGGCTTTTCTTTTCTGGATCTCTTGTAGTAAAGCCCTTCGATAAAATCAGCTAATGAAGCTTTCCACGTTTCTTGTTTATGGTTTGCGAGGCTTCCGAATTTCCTGGGATTCATCCCAAGTTCCCTAGCCATTTGAATTTGTACATCCGTCAGACGATACTTCCTCTTTGCAGTCGTCCAGTCTTCATTTTTGATACTCATAAATCCCCAATTGTCATAATCGGGTAGGAGGCGGGGTCTCCCCCGCCGACCTCCCACACCACCGTGCGTACGGTTCCGTACACGGCGGTTCATGAAACGCGCTGTAGTCGGAGATACTGCTCCTGAAGTGAG
>JAJZTK010000153.1 GCA_021849045.1 Deltaproteobacteria bacterium
AACGCTGCATAGTTTCACCCGCCAAGTGAGTTTTGGTGGGTGACAGAATAGCTGAATTGTCAAAGAACTTCAAAAGGTTAGATGCTGTTTGCAGATTCTTTCTGAATGTAACGTCACGGATTCAGGAAGAAGAACCCGAAGCTGGCAAATTCCGTATTCCGTGCCTCTACCTATTCGGACACCCCGGGCTTCACGGTGCGTTCCGAGATTCGAGGCTTCACCGTTCCAATGGACGAACCACGGGAATTGGGGGGCAACGATACGGCCCCCAATCCGGTTGAACTTCTTTTGGCTGCCATGGGTGGGTGCCAGGAGATAGTCTACCGGGCCTTTGCCGCTGTGCTCGGCATCGAAATCAGCAGTATAGAAATCCACGCTAAAGGCAATCTCGACCTGCATGGTTTTCTGGGATTGGCCGAAGTCCCCGCGGGTTTCAACAACATCAGCTTTACCACCCGGATCGTTTCGTCCGCGTCGCCCGAGAGCATAAGCCAGCTCGCCGCACTGGTGGAGAAGCACTGTCCCGTCCAGGACACCTTTAGCCGCCCGATACCGGTCAGCGGCAAGGTAGAACTCATGCAACCCGGCGACCCTGCGGGACCGGTAGAGATCGTTTCAACTGTTGACCAGTCCAAAGTCTAATCGTCCGGCATGCAAACCACGGGGAGGCTGTTGACCAATGGAAAAACGAAATTGTACCAGGGTCAAGCTGAAAGCTGATGTTTCTGTCGCATGCAATGGCTCCAGCTTCTCCGGTGAGTTAGATGATATCTGTCTCAAGGGAATGTACGTAAAGACATCGATGGTGATTCCCTTGAGCGAACCGGTTCATGTGACAGTGACTGTCTACCCTTACACTATCGGCATGGATGCTCAGGTTATACGGTGCGGTGAGGATGGTGTCGGACTGGGAATATACAAAATGACAGTGGAATCTTTTGTCAGGCTTCGCGAACTGATCATGCACGAGGCTACCGACCCCGATGTGGTGATGAACGAGGTGTACAAGGTAGTGAGCTGTATAGTCTAGAACAATCAGCATCGGCAATGGCTGAGCATCTGCACAATAAGGGAGATCCCCACCGTGAAAAGAATGTTGCTAATTTTGTTGCTGATCGCCCTTCCTGGGGCCGCATTCGGCCTCGATCAGAGCTTTTCCCAGCAAGGGCTGAAAGCAACCATAAAGCTGTCACCGGAGAAGATCGAAACCCATGGCAACGTGCAGCTGTCTCTAAACTTGAGTAAGGACGGGACAGCCGTTACCGACAGAGAGGTGACGCTGGAAGTCTATGAGCGGAATACTGATCAGCCGATCATTAAGCGTCAAGTTGATGTTCTCGATGCCGAGTACATCGATTCCTGGAAGTTCGAGAAAGCCGGCGATTATAAGGTGGTCATAAAGATTGCCGATCATCAGAAATCGGATGAGGTAATCCAGTATGAGGTCAACGCTAGTATCGCGGACGCCGGCGGCGAGCATGGAGACCACGGCTTTTTTTCGCATCATTTTGGCGGGGGCAAGTGGGGATGGTGGGGAGCCGGTCTCATGCTCATCATGATGGTGCCCATGATGGTGCTCGTGCTGTAGCGCAACCTCTCTGTCGCCCGGAAATGCGGTACAGCAATTGTGCTCCTCGTGCAACTAGATGGATTCCTGAGAAGACACATTCACCTGACGTACGCATCACCTCCTTGTTCGGATCCCCCGCTGCTTGCGGGGTGATCCTGCCAGTCCGATACAGCAGGAAGCAGAAGGAATAATGAAAAAAACATCGATAACCCGGCCATGCATTCTGTTTTCGTTCATCGTTGCCATCGGCCTACTGCACTATCTCACCCCGCTTCACCTCCCCTATCTCCATGACATTTATCAGAGGCTTTACTACTTGCCGATCATCCTGGCAGCAGTCTGGTTCGGCTTTCGCGGTGGCCTCCTGTGCTCGATTGCCGTCAGCATCTCCTATGCCCCCCATATCCTGTTTCAGTGGGGCGGGCACCTGACCGTAGGGATGGAAAAATACCTGGAGATACTCCTTTACAACACGGTGGGCGGCGTAACCGGTCTCTTGTCGCAGCGGGAGCGGGAGCGGACGGTAGAGCTCCAAAAAACCGCCACTGGGCTGGAGGAGTCATACAAGAAGCTGCAACACCAGTCAGAACGGATCATTGTTATTGAAGAACAGTTGAGACGGGCAGAGAAGCTCTCCACCCTGGGAGAAATGGCGGCGGTGCTGGCTCACGAGATCCGTAATCCACTTGGCTCCATTCGCGGCACTGCCGAGATATTGCTCGACGACTACCCGCCCGGGGACATGAAACACGAATTCATCGCGATCCAGATCAAGGAGACGGAACGTTTGAACCGGGTTGTCGAGGATTTCCTGCGTATGGCACGACCGCAACCGGCTGAACTGACAACTTGTTCGATACAGGAAGAGCTGGAAACGATTGCTACGCTTATCGCCAACAATGCCAGGGAGCGGCAAATAGAACTCATAATGCAACCGCCAACTTTTCCGCTGCGCTTGAAAGCAGACGGCGAGAAGCTACGCCAGGCGTTTCTCAATATTGCCATCAATGCCCTACAGGCTACGCCACCAGGCGGCAGCCTGATCATCTCCGCAACCTGCCACCAGTCTAAAATTTCCGTCTCTGATTGTGAAATCTGTTTCCGTGACACCGGAAGCGGAATCGATGGCGAAACATTGAAAAGGGTATTTGAGCCTTTCTACACGACCAAACCCGATGGAACCGGTCTGGGGCTGGCCATCACCAGGAAAATTATCGAAAGTCATGGTGGCAAATTGACGGTGAAAAGTGACGTCGGTCGCGGCACAAGCGTCACCGTCAGATTGCCGATGCAGGATGCTGCCAACGGAGGAACGCCATGAAAGCGAAGATACTGGTAATCGACGATGACACCTCGCTCAGGAGGGTGCTCGAATATAACCTTCAGGAGGATGGATACGAAGTCCAGACTGCCTCATCGGGAGAGGAAGGCTTGTATCTGTTCGGACAGTCTCAGCCCGACCTGGTCATTACCGACATGAACATGCCGGGCATGGATGGGCTGATGGTGCTCAAGTCCATCAAGGAGCGTTCGCCGGAGACGTTGGTGATCATGATAACCGCGTTCGGGACTGTTGACGTTGCGGTGGAGGCCATGAAGGCCGGAGCCTATGACTACATCACCAAACCGTTCAACAGGGAAGAACTCAAACTGACGGTCAGGAAGGCGCTTGAGTTCAACGGCCTTGCCGAGGAGAACAAGCGGCTCAAGAGCGAGTTGTCGGACAAAGCTGATTTCCGCACCATCGTCGGTTCATCCAAAGAAATGGAAAAGATCTTTGAGGTGATCCGCAAGGTGGCCGACACCGAGGCGGCAATTCTGATCACCGGCGAATCCGGCACCGGCAAGGAGCTGGTGGCCAGGTCCATCCACGCCAACAGCTCACGCAAAGATGCTCCTTTTGTCGCCATCAACTGCGCCGCCATCCCCCGCGAGTTGCTGGAGAGCGAGCTGTTCGGCCATGTCAAAGGGGCGTTTACCGGAGCGATAAGGGACAAGACCGGCAAGTTCCAGTTGGCGGATGGCGGGACCCTGTTCCTCGACGAAGTGGGTGATCTGCCGGTAGAACTCCAGCCAAAGCTACTCAGGGCGTTGCAGGAAAAGGAAGTCGAGCCGGTGGGGGGGGCAAAGGCCCAAAAACTGGATGTCCGTGTCGTTTCGGCCACCAACCTGGATATCGACAAGGCGATTGCGGAGGGGACCTTCCGCGAAGACCTCTATTACCGTCTGTCAGTCATACCGATCCATCTTCCGCCTCTCCGCGAAAGACGCAAAGATATCCCGTTACTCATCAGATACTTCTGTAGCAAGCACGGCAGCGAAAAAGTGACCTTTGCCAAGGATGCCCTCGAGACGCTGGTAATGTATCCGTGGCCCGGAAACGTGCGGGAACTGGAAAACACTGTCGAACGACTACTCATAATGCGAAACGGTGATAATATTTCCCACGACGACCTGCCGGACAAACTCCGGGAAGGGAACGCTCCCGGGGGTGCACTCATAAAACTGCCGGACGAAGGGTATTCGCTTGAGCAACTGGAGCGGGAAGTAGTCGTTGCGGCATTGGAACGCAAATCATGGAACCAGGCCGCAGCCGCCCGTTTCCTGAGAATTCCCCGCCATACACTGATCTATCGGATGGAGAAATACGGCATCGTCCTGCCAGGCAACAACCAGCGGTAACAAAAACTGTATTGAAGGAACGTGGCTGAACACCCGATGATTAAACAAAACTCAGCCAAACGAAGGGTGTGTTGCAGAATATTCGGCTCAAAGCGATGAATATTCTGTAATGCTATTTGCTGGCAACTTTACACAATGTAGTGATATCAACTATATATATGTTGGCATAATCTGTGTATAACGTCTGTGTCGACAACACACGGTCAGGAGTTTCCATGAAATACCTTCGCACACTTGCATTACTCATGCTGCTATCGCTTCCGTCTGCTATGGCGTGGTCGGAAGAAGTGAAAGCACCTGCCGAAGACCTGGCGTCTCTGGTAGCAACGGCAGTTGCCAACAACCCTGAACTCAAATCATCCCAGGCCCGCTGGCAGATGTTTACCAACAAGGCGAAACAGGCATCGGCCCTGGAAGACCCGATGTTCATGTTCAAGCTTCAGAACATGCTGGCCCGGGAGCCGTTTGTCTTCAACAAGGACCCCCAGTCTGGCAAGGCGATCGGCATCTCGCAGCAGATACCGTTCTGGGGGAAGCGGGCCATCAGGCAGGAAGTGGCCCAGTACGAGGCCGAGTCCTACCGGTGGTCCATCGAAGAGCGGAGGCTGGAGCTTACCCGCATGGTCAAGGAGACCTACTACCAGCTCTATAGCGTGGACAAATCACTGGAGATCGTTGAAAAGAACCTTAAGATCCTCGCCGATTTCACGACCATTGCGGAGTCGAAATATTCCGTCGGCCAGGGGGTACAGCAGGACATCTACAAGGCCGGGCTGGAACGGTCCAAGATGCTGGACATGCAGATCACCTTGCAGCAGCAGCGCAGGAGCCTGGAAGCCAATCTGAACTATCTACTCTATCGTCCGGGAAATACCCCTGTCGGCAGGGTTGCCGATTTCGACCTCCCGAAGCTCGAGCTGTCCGCCCAGCAGCTCAAAGAGTCGGCCTATGAAAAACGGCCCCAGATCAAGAGCCTGACCAACCTGGTAAACAAGGGCAAGGCGTCCCAGCGACTGGCCAAGAAGGAATACTGGCCCGATTTCAACCTCTCCTTTGAGTACATGTTCAAGGAAGCCGTTTCGACCGCGATGGTCAGCGATCCCGGCTTCAACATGTTCACCCTGGGGGTGACCTTCAATCTCCCTGTCCAGCGGGAGAGGCGCCAGGCAGCGGTTGCGGAGGCATCATCCGAAACGAACATGTCACTGGAAGAGCTGAATGCCCTCAAAAACGGTATAGGCTACTCGGTCAACGACCTCCTGGCCCAGCTGGAGCGCCGCCGGAAGCTGGTGGAGCTGTACAAGGGTGGCATCATCCCCCAGGCGGAACAGTCTCTGGAATCGGCAGTCATCAGCTACCGGGTGAACAAGGTGGATTTCCTGACCCTCTTGGACGGCAGGATGAACCTGTTCAACTACGAGCGGGAACTGTACGATTCGCAGGCCGAGTACATGATGAAGCTGGCGCAGCTCGAAGCGACAATCGGCACCGAGCTCGTATCTACGCCATCGGCACAGATACCATCACCGCCGGCGGCCAAAACGGAACAGCCGCAACCACCGGCTCCGGCGGTACCTGCATCCGAACAGTCTCAACATAAGTAAAATCCACGATACCGAGGTACGACCATGGCCCTGAACAAGAAAATCGCAATCCCCCTGGTGGTAATCATCCTGGCTGCGGCAGCTGGCGGGGGTTGGTACCTGTGGCAGAAGAAGAGTGCCAAAACGGCGACCGGAAAGGATGCCAAGGCAGCCCAGGGGAAACAGCTCTACACCTGCTCCATGCACCCGTTCATCATCAAGGACAAACCCGGTACCTGCCCGATCTGCGGTATGGAACTGATCAAGAAGATCGACGGCGCCGCCGGCGGAGAACAGACTGCCGAGCAGAAGAAGCAGGCCGAGATGCTCGGCCATGTTTCCCTGTCGCCGACCCAGCGCGTCATGGCAAACGTGGCAACGGTAGAGGTCAAGCAGCAGGCCCTCAATAAGGAGATCAACGCCGTCGGTATTGTCCAGTACGACCAGTCGCGGCAGGGCAAGGTCACCGCCTGGATCGCCGGCCGGATCGACAAGCTGCACATCAACACCGTTGGTGCGTTTGTCAGCAAGGAGAGGCCGGTGGCCGAGGTCTACTCCCCCGACCTGGTGGCGACCCAGCAGGAATACCTGCTGGCCATCAAGAGCCGTGACCAGCTGAAAAACTCTCCGATCCCCTCCATCGCCCAGAACGGCGACGGTCTGGTGGCATCGGCCAAGCAGCGGTTGATGCTGTTCGGGGTCAAGGAGAGCCAGCTTGCCGAACTGGAAAAGGCCGGCAAGCCCAACATCCGTCTCCCGATCTACACGCCGCTCTCCGGCGTGGTCATCGAAAAGATGGTGCAGCAGGGTCAGTACGTCAATACGGGCGACCCCCTGTTCAACATCGCCGATCTTTCCACGGTCTGGGTGGAGGTGGAGGTCTACGAGAACGAATTCCCGAATATTCACCTTGGCCAGCAGGTGGAGATCCGTTCCCAGTCGTTCCCCGGTAAACCGTTCACCGGCCGGATCGTCTTCATTTACCCCTTCCTCGACCCCAAGACCAGGACCGTAAGAGCGAGGGTGGCAATGCCCAATCCCGGTATGAAGCTGAAACCCGACATGTTCGTCAATGCCATCATCAAGGTGCCGCTTGGCTCTTCTATTGTCGTACCCGTTACCGCACTGATTGATACCGGCAAACGCCAGGTGGTCTGGGTGGAATCCATGCCGGGCATGTTTGAGCCACGCGATGTCCAGGTCGGCCAGAAGACCGACGACAAGGTCCAGATCCTGTCGGGTCTCAAGCCCGGCGACAAGGTGGCGGCGTCCGGGGGCTACCTGATCGATTCCGAATCCCAGCTGAAGGGTGGCGGTGGACAGGATCACAGCAAGCATACCGGCGGCAAACCTGCCGAACAGGGGCAGCCCCAAGGTGGTCATGAAGGTCATGGTACTTCTCCGGCACAGCAGCAGCCGGCAAAGAAGGGGACCTTGAAGATGGATGACATGAAGATGTAATGAAGACTACCTAACGACCTTCGACAAGGACTGCTGCCATGATAGAAAAGTTAATAGAATATTCCGCCCGCAACCGGGTCATCATCCTGATGATCTTCGGGCTGATCATCGCCTGGGGGGTCTGGTCGGTCTACAAGACCCCGGTGGACGCCATCCCGGACCTGTCCGACAACCAGGTGATCGTCTTCACCGACTACCCGGGCCGCTCGCCCCAGGTGGTGGAGGACCAGGTCACCTATCCCCTGGCGGTGAACCTCCAGGGACTCCCCCAGGTCCGTGCCGTGCGGGCCTCCAGCGCTTTCGGCTTCTCCATGATCTACGTCATCTTCGAGGACAAGGCCGACATCTACTGGGCCAGGACCCGGGTGCTGGAGCGGCTCAACTACGCCGCCTCCCTGCTGCCGCCGGGGGTTGTCCCAACCCTCGGCCCTGACGGCACCGGCGTCGGTCATGTCTTCTGGTACACCATCGAGGGTAAAGGGTACGACCTGGAGCAGTTGAGAACGCTCCAGGACTGGTTCGTCCGCTACCAGTTGAACACCGTCCAGGGGGTTGCCGAGGTGGCCTCCATCGGTGGTCTGGTGCGGGAATACCAGATCGACCTGGACCCGGCCAAACTGTTTGCCTACAACATCAAGGTCGGCAAGGTCATGGAGGCGGTCAAGGCGTCCAACAAGGACGTGGGCGGCAAACTGATCGAGCAGGCCGATGCCGAGTACCTTATCCGCGGCCGCGGCTACGTGAAATCCAAGGCCGACCTGGAGAACATCGTGGTCGGTGCCGACATGCGCGGTACCCCCATCTACCTCAAGAACCTGGGAACCGTGCAGATGGGGGGCGCCATCCGCCGTGGCATGCTGGAGATGAACGGAGAGGGCGAGGCGGTCGGTGGCATTGTGGTCATGCGCTACGGCGAGAATGCCCACGACGTCATTCACCGGGTCAAGCTGAAGATCAAGGAACTGGAAAAAGGTCTCCCGCCCGGGGTAAAGATTATGGTCTCCTATGACCGCTCCGACCTGATCATGCGGGCAGTGGATACCCTGAAACATAACTTGCTGGAGGAATCGGTCATCGTCTCGCTGGTCATCCTGATCTTTCTACTGCACTTCCAAAGTGCCCTGGTGATCGTGCTGACCCTGCCGATCTCGGTGCTGATCGCCTTCATTACCATGAAACTGATGGGGGTCACCTCCAATATCATGTCTCTCGGCGGCATCGCCATCGCCATCGGCGTGCTGGTCGACGCTGGCGTCATCATGGTGGAGAACTGCTACCGTCACCTGTCCGAAATGCCGCCTGAAGAACGCGCCGGCAAACGTTTGGAAGTCGTCATCGCCTCGGCCAAGCAGGTGGGTCGGGCCATCTTCTTCTCACTGGCGATCATCGTGCTCTCCTTTGTCCCGGTTTTCCTGCTGGAGGGACAGGAAGGGAAGATGTTCCATCCACTGGCCTTCACCAAGACCTTCTCCATGATGGGGTCGGCCATGATCGCCATCACGCTGGTGCCGGTGTTGATGTACTACTTCATGCGGGGCAAGATGCCTCCGGAGAGCTCCAATCCGGTCTCGACCTTCTTCATAAAATTGTATTCGCCGGTCATCCGCTGGGTGCTGGTCTGGAAAAAGACCACCATCGCCCTCAATGTCGTGGCGTTGGCCATTGCTATCCCCCTGTTCATGAGTCTTGGCTCCGAGTTCATGCCTCCCTTGGACGAGGGGTCGCTCCTCTACATGCCGGTAACGCTCCCCAACGTCTCCATCACCGAGGCGAAGCGGCTGATCCATGTGCAGGACACCATCATCAAGAGCGTTCCCGAGGTGGAGCATGTCCTGGGCAAGGTGGGTAGGGCCGAGACCTCCACCGACCCGGCGCCTGTCTCGATGTTCGAGAGTATCATCATTCTCAAACCCAAAGACAAGTGGCGACCCGGCATCAAGAAGGCTGACATCGTGGCCGAGTTGGACTCCAGGCTGCGGCAGATCGGCGTCAGAAACGGCTGGACCCAGCCGATCATCAACCGGATCAACATGCTCTCCACTGGAGTGCGAACTGACTTGGGGGTCAAGATCTTCGGTAATGATCTGAATGTGCTCAAGGATCTGGCGGTGCAGGCCGAGGCAATCCTCAAGCCGATCCCGGGCGCTGCCGACGTCGTGGCCGAGAGGGTCACCGGTGGCAACTACATCGACATCGACATCGACCGGGAGGCCGCCGCCCGCTACGGCGTCAGCGTCGGCGATATCCAGGATGTCATCGAAACCGCCCTCGGTGGGGAGTTTCTCACGAAATCCGTTGAGGGGAGAAACCGCTTCCCGATCCGTGTCCGCTACCTGCGCGACTACCGCGACAACATCCCGGCGATCCGCCGTATCCTCGTCTCGGGCATGGAAGGCGCACAGGTGCCGCTGTCGCTCGTGACGAAACTGAAGGTCTCCACCGGGGCGCCGGAGATCAACAGCGAGGGAGGACTGCTCCGCTCGCTGGTCTTCCTCAACGTGCGGGGCCGCGACATGGGTGGCTTCGTCACCGAGGCCAAGCAGGTGCTGGAGAAACAGTTGAAACTCCCGCCCGGCTACTACGTGGCCTGGTCAGGTCAGTGGGAGAACCAGATCCGGGCCAAGGCACGTCTGCAGGTGCTGATACCGCTTGGGATGGTGATCATCTTCATCCTCCTCTACTTCACCTTCCACTCGGCAC
>JAJZTK010000013.1 GCA_021849045.1 Deltaproteobacteria bacterium
CGATCTCGCCTTCCGCTCCTTCGTGTCGCCAAGCTTGTAGTAGACGCCATCTTCCAGTACGCGGAGAAATTTTGCCTGGACGGTTTCCTGTAGTTCACCGATTTCATCGAGAAACAGGGTCCCTCCGTTTGCCTTTTCAACCAGCCCTTCCTTATAGGAGACGGCCCCGGAAAAGGCCCCCTTCATATAGCCGAAGAGCTCGCTCTCGATGATCTCCTTTGGCAATGCAGCGCAGTTGATCGACACCAGTTCCCCTTTGGAGCCGGAAAGTAAATGTATCCAGCGCGCCAGTTTTTCCTTCCCGGTTCCCGTATCCCCTTTGATCAGTACCGGGAGATCAAGAGTGGCGATCAGTTGCGCCTTTTCGACGATCTCCTTCATGCCGCCGCTTCCGGTTGTGACGAACGGTGGGGCGATCCTGCTGATTTCCCGGTCGAGGGAGACTACCCGTCGTTGGAGGGTCCGGTTTTCCAGGTGGACAGCCAGTTCTCTCTGCAGTCTCTCGATGTCGAACGGCTTGACGATGTAATCGGTGGCTCCTTCCTTGAGCGCCTTGACAGCGCTGGCAATCGTAGCAAAGGCGGTCATAACCAAAACCAGCGGCATCGGCTGAAAGGCCCGCAACTCTTCTAACAGGCCGATCCCGCTGCCGTCAGGGAGGTTGACGTCGAGGAGGATGGCGTCGGGAATATTCGCGCGGAGTGCCTCAACGGCACTTTTGACAGAGCCGGCTTCCTCGACGACGAACGTCCCTTCCAGTGCCAGTTTCAGCGACTCGCGAAAGTATGGTTCGTCATCCACGATGAGAAGCGTTGGTTTATCATCGATCATACGGCCTCACTCTTTTCCGCGGCAGGGAGAGCCTGACCCCTGCTCCGTGTTCCAGTCTGTAGAGGGTAATAATAATGTCATGCGCTGCCGCAATCTTCGCGGCAAGATAGAGCCCAAGCCCCGCTCCGCTGGAACGGCCGCTGACAAACGGCGTGAGGAGGGTGCCGAGATCCGCGTCCTTGGGAAATCCTTTGCCGTTATCCTCAAAAAGGATCGCGGCCCGTCCGCTTTGCTCCGCTGTCTCCGTCTGCATAGTCACCCGTAGTTCGCCTGCACCTGCCTCCCGACTGTTTCGCATGAGGTTGTCGAAAAGCAGCCCCAGATAAAACCTGTCGCCGTAGACTTCCCAAGTGATCTCCGTGCCTAGCCGTAGAGAGTTCTTTGCCGCCAGTTCTTCAACAAATGAAGGGAGAATGACCCATTCCGAGTGACTCGCATCAACATCTTTCCCGTAGGCCAGAAGATTATTGATCAGTTGCTGGGTCCGGTTCAACTCCTCTTTGATCATTACCTGGAAGCGGTCAGTGAACGCCTTGTCTCCGATTCGCGCAGGAAAGACCTGGATCAGGTTCGAGATGGTGGCAACGGGTGTTTTCAGTTCATGGGCCAGGGTGGCGGCCATGCGTCCCAGAAGCGCCAGGGCCTCGTGCTCTTCAAGCACCTTTCTGATTTCCTCGTGTTTCACCTCCAGATGCTGCCGCAGTTCCTGGACCTTTTCCCTTTTGTCCCGGTAGATGACGGTGCCGGCAAACGCGGTAAAGGTAATGAAGAGGCCAAAAACGAGCTCCGGGAGGTCCAGGATGGCCATCTGGCCTTTCAGGAACGAATTGACAATGAAATAATCAATCCGGCCTTCTCCCTCTTTATATGAGAAGAGGAAAGAACTGTCACGGCCGGGCTTACTGCCAGTGACCGGGTCAACGGCGATGATTTTACCGTGCAATGCCGAAGCTGAATATGACTTTAAGAAGCTGAGCACCTCGTCAGGTGTGAAGTTACTTGTAGCCCCCTTGAAAGAAGCAGATGCAAAAAGTATCTCCTGTTCCAGTTCTTTCCGGAGGCTTTTTTCAACTGCGAAGTTTTCAAAATAATCCATGACCAGGGTGGCAACAATGCCGATTAACAATGAAATCAGGAAATATAGGATGATTCGCAATGGTTTTTTCAAGCGAAATGACCTCTCTCGGGACTGCAATCAACGGCCAACTATGAAGAATTGTATGCTCAAGCTGACGGCCGGTTGAGATGTTCCAATATCTACAGGTCCCCGGTCAGCTGCTGCAGCTCATACAACTTTGGATTCAAATTTTTGACACGGTCGATAATCTCCCGCAACTGCTCCTCGCCCATTCCAACCTCCTCGTCGATCCCCTGGAAATAGGGATACCCCTTGGGAAGGGGAGAGAAGCTGCCGTTACGCAGGAGCGTTATGTCCACCAGGTCGTTCACCCGTCCGGTCGCCTCCCACGGGTCACGGTAGTTGAACTGGCGCGCCACCACCTGCAGTTCCAGTCCGTTCGGGAAGACGCCCCGCACCTCGAAGGAGAACTCCCGTGGCGCGCCATAGTGTTCACTCCGGCCGGAGCGGGCCATCACCGTGGCCCCGGCCGCTTCCAGAAGTTCCCGGACCGAGTCGACAGTCATCGGTGTGAAATCGCTATCCATAGTCTCTTGCCTCGTTTCTTTGTCAGTGCTCCTACACGTCCAGCCGCAGCTCAACCCCCCAGGGCACCGGCCTCTCCCCCTCCTTTGTCAGCACCCAGAGGGTCGGCAACTCCATGCTCTCCGGAGCCGGGCCGATCCCGTCGGTCAGGTAGATGATCGCTGCCGGCCTCGTCTGCATCTGCCGGGCATGGTCGAACACCGGCCGCAGGTCGGTGAAGCCGCCGCCGTGATAGCTCTCCACCACTATCGGCTGGCCACGGAAGGCGTCCAGCCGCTGAATCCGGCTGTTGGCGTAGAGGACGGTCAACTGGGCATCCCGTCCCCGGACAATCTGCAGAAGTTCCCGGGCAAAGGCCTCCCGAATCTCCGGGGCGTCAGTGGAGTCGCTCACGTCCACCCCGATCAGGAGGTTCAGGCGGTGGCGCCTGCGGCTCCCCGGCGTGATGTGGGCAAAGCGGCGGTTTTCCCGCTGCCAGCTGCTTTGATGGCCGACCCGGCCGGCAGTGGCGACGAATTGGCGGAGCACCATCCGCCAGGGGATGGCAGGCGGTGCCAGGAGTCCCTGCACCAGTTGCCGCAGCTCTGCCGGTACCTGGCCGTCGGCCTGTTTCCAGGCGTCCCGCACCATCCCCCGCACCAGTTCCTCGGCCAGTTTCAGGGGGGTGCTGTCGGCCTCTTCCCAGATCCGGTGGTCGTCCAGCGACTCGGCCTCGTCGGGCGAGTCCGTCTCCCTGGCGTGCCGTTGCTCCGGTTCCCCATAGCCAGCCTCGCCGCCGCTGTCTTGATCGGTGCCGCCCTTGCCGGCACCTCGGAGGCTGCCGGTGTCGAACGGGTCCACAAGGAGGCAGTAGTACTCTTCCGCAGCCAGCCCCGGCTTTAACAGAAAGCGCTTCGGCTGGACGGCCTCGGCCGGCAGCCCCTCGATGGTCGGATTGATGGCCAGGTCGCAGGCCAGGTCCCAGTCGTGGCGGTTTCGCTCCTTGCGCCGGGCCATGTGCAGGTGGAGCAGATGCTTGATGACATGCTCCAGGAGCGCCTCCTGCTCTTCGGCAGTGAAATCTGCAAAGAGGTCGGCATTCACGGTCAGTGTCGGCGTACCGGCGCAGATCGTCACCCCGACCGGATGGGGCGACTCCGACAGTGCCCGGTGGAGGCCGATCAGCAGGTAGCCATAGAACGGTCTTCGCTTGAGGAGCCGGATTATGGCATTTCCCAGGCTGTCAGCCATGTCGGCCCGCCTCAGAGCTGATGTTCCTGATCGCCTCCAGTACCACCCCGTCGTGCTCGTCCTTGGAGAGGGTCAGGGCCACGGGCGGGATTTTCAGAAGTTCCTTGACCATGGCGAAGCGAAGGTCACGGGGGAGGCAGTCCAGGTAGTTCATAAGATGCTCCTCACGCTGGCCGGTCAGGTTCGGCTCCTCCCGCAGCAGGGAGACGATGCCGTTCAGAGTGACTGCCTGCAGGTCGTCGCGCTGCTGCCTGACCCGCTCGGCCACTGCCGGCCAGGAGTCCAGCACCTCTCCGGGGGAAACCGGCCGCTCCCTCCGTTCCGCCTGCCAGCGGAGGAAGGCGATGGCCGCCTCCTGGCCGACGATTCCGGCGTAGACCTCCATCTCCAGCTCTCCGGGGAAGCGGCACTGCTGGCGCAGGATGCTTACCATCTCCCAGCCGCGCTCGGTCGGCTCGGCCTGGAGTTCCATCGCCCCACCCTGGCGGGCCAGCAGCTCCTGGTTGACGGCCAGGAACTCACGTACGCCGCGGTCAAAATCCTGACGTTCGGCATGGTGGGCCCAGCAGCGGTAATCGGTCTCCACGTAGAGCATCACCATCCGGTCGATGAGCGCCCGGTCAAGGGGGGTCACCTGGTAGCTGCCGTCCGGCGGGTTGATGGTGACTACCACCTTGTGTTTCCGGTCCAGGGTGTGGGTGTGGAGGGCCCGCTGGCCGCCGGCCATGGGGGGCTCCACGAACTGGAAGATGGCCTGGAGGGTGTCCTCCTGTTGTGCCCGGTTCAGTTCGTCGCAGTGGACGACTGTCTCCGGATCGTCGCCCGTCGGCCACCAGGAAGGGCGGGACCAGTGCATGACGGTTCCTTCCCGGTAGGGAATCCCCACCAGATCCCCCACCTCCATCTGTCCCAGCCGGAGCGGCACGTAGCGCCGGCCGAGCTCCCGGCAGACCTGGACGATGCCGGCACTCTTTCCCACCCCCCGATGCCCCACCACGCAGGGGGTAAGGCTGGTCTTGGTGACGATCTCCTTGAGAACCGTCTTCATCTGTTCTATGTTCATGGCGAATCTGCCCTCACGATCGATAGTTGTAGGAATTATCATGCACGGTCACGGTCCCGTCAACAGTTTTGCAGCAGGGCGGCGGCTTCACATCCAAGGGAAATATGGTTTACTGAAGATACGCTAAAGGCTCAGGGGGCGGTGCTGAAAAATAGCGGGGGAGTCATGGCAAAAGGTTATCTGGCCAACAAGGAACATATGTCGGCAATACAGATGAAGGGATTGTAGGGAACGAACTCCATGGACGAACCGAGGCAGCCGACAGTGCGCCGGCGCCGGCCTTTTGTCCGGTGCGTTGTTCTCTTCCTGGTCCTTCTGGGGGGAGGCTTCCTCGCACTCAAGCTCTATCTCCTGTCACCGATGGCCCCCCGTCAACTGGGCACCATCCTGACGGCGCAGATTGGCCAGCCGGTGTCGATAGCCGGATTGCGCCTTTCCCTGGACGGGGTTGTGGTGGATGGGCTGCGCATCGACAATTCTCCGGGCTTTGGCGGTCAGCCGTTGTTGGCGGTTGGGAGCATCCGGATTGTCCCGGCCTGGGCCGACCTGGCAGTGGGCCGCTACCGGCTTGCCTCGGTCCGGATTGCCGGGGTCAGGGTGGCATTGGTGAAGAACAGGGCCGGTGTCTGGAACTTTGCCGGTCTTACCCGGCGGCCGAAAAAGCCCGGCAGAAGAGCAGAACTCCTTGTCGACCAGCTGGAGATGGCGGATGTGGCCTGTAGCGTGGCTGGTCAGCGGGCCGAGCATGTCGCCGTTACGATCACCGGACTTGCCAGCCGCGGCTCGCGACCGATGACCTTCGGGATCAGCGGCCGGGTGGCCGGGACACAGCTTGCCCTTTCCGGGGATGGCCGTCTGGGAGACCGGCCCGAGGTCCGGTTCACCGTTAGCGCACCTGATATCGTGTTGCCGGCAGCGGTCAGGGAGGGCAAGGCACTGGCGATGGACGGTGCCGCCGGCTCGCTGCTGCTGCACGGGAGATTCGGTAACGGGCTCCTGGCTCTGGACGGCACGCTGGCGCTGCACGGCGGAACCGTTAACCTGAGGGGGACAAAGGTTCCGGTGACTGCCGACCTCTCGGTCCGTGGCGGATACCGGATAGCCGATGACACGGCAATCGTGGACAGCCTTCGCCTGAGCTTTGCCGGCCGGCCGGTCATGGAGGCCAACGGTACGGTTGCCGCTGTGCGGAGTGAGCGGCGCGGAAATGGTACGCTGTCGTGGCGGCAGGCCTCGCTGGCAGAGCTTTCCTCCCTCCTGCCGGCCCGTCTGCGACGCGACCTGGTGGTGACCGGCACCCTGGTGCCGGGAACTCTGCGCCTGGCCGGCAACCGTAAGGACGGGGTGACAGGCGGCGGGGGGCGGGTAGTGGTGCGGGATGTGACACTGCACAAGGGGGAACGGCTGGTGGTCAGCGGCCTCGCGGCCGACCTGGAGACACGGCGGGTCGCAGCGGGCTGGGCCGTCAGCGGGGATGTCCGGACGGTTTCCCGGGACCGGTTTGCACTGCTGGAGGAGGTGGTCCTGCCGGTCCGGGTAAGCCTCACCAGCCGTTTTGCCCTGCAGGCGGCCGATGTCGCTGCATTCAAGGGGCGGCTGGCCGGTGCGCCGGTGAGCGGCAGCGCCAGCTATCGGCCTGGCGACCAGGAGCCGCTGCGCCTGACCGTGGTTGCCCGGCCGATCCCGCTCCGGGATTTGAGCGGTCTCCTCCCCAACGGGCGCTGGAAGGTGCAGGACGGCAGCGGTGACCTGTCCCTGCAGCTGGCCGGCCGTACCCCCCGGGACTGCCGGGGTGGGTTTACGGCACGGGTGACCGGCCTCGCAGCCAGCAACGGCGGGCGCCAGTTTGCGGCCGGCTCGGCGGTTGCCGACGGCGTCGTGACGGTTGCGGCCGGCGTGCCGTCCTTGGCCGGGAGCCTGGCCATTGACCAGGGGATGATGGCCGGCAAGCCCCTTGCCGGCTCTACCCGCTATACGGTCTCACCGGGTGGCTTTACTCTCTCGGCCCTGCTCCTGCGGATGGCGGGCAAGGAGTTGCGGGCGGCCGCGGTGGCGGGCACCGTGCCGAAGTTCCTGCACCGAGCCGGTGAAACCATTGTTCCCCTCGATCTCAGGTGGAGCGGGCTGGCTGAAGTATCCGGCCGGTACGGCTTCACCGACTGCCGAGGGGCGCTGCAGGCAGATCTGCACAGTACGGTGGATAAACGCTGGCTCGCCGGTACGGCTCAGATTGCCGGCGGACAGCTGCTGGTGGCCGGGACTCCGGTAGGGGCGGTTTCGGCCGAAGCTGAGCTGGAGGAGGGGAAGCTTCGGGCCACCCTGCGCGGCAGCTTCATAGAGGGGGGATTGGACGGCAGCATCAGCCTCGATCCGTTTGCGTTTTCCCGCGGCGTCACCTGGCGCGGTAAGGTCGGCGGCGCGTCGCTTGCCAGGGTGGCTACGCTGTTTCCGGCTGGCAAGTTTCCCCGGGCAGAGGGGGGGAAGATCGACCTGCAGTGGGACGGCAGCTATCGCCCGGGAGAGGGTGTTGGCGGAACGATCAGGCTGGCTGGCCAGGAGATCGCCCTGGCGGACGCGAAGGGGAAGGGGATCATTACTGACGGTACGGTCCGGGCCGTAGCGAATCTTAGCGGCGGCAACCTTGTCCTGCGGGAAGGGGTCGTTGGTGTCGGGCCTGATCTGCAGGTGTCTGTTTCCGGTGAGCTCAAGCGGGCCTTTGCCCCGGAGCGTAGCGGGACGTTCCGGCTGACGGCCGCCAGGACCAGAATCAACGCCCTGTTCGATGCCTTTGCCAACCGACTTCCCCGCCCGCTCCAGGAGGCGACCGTTGGTGGTGAGCTGGCGGCCGAAACGAGCATCAGGGTTGCCGGGCGCACGGCCGAGGTTGACGGAACTTTGACGCTGGCCGATGTCCAGTTGGAGATACCGGGCCAGAAGCTGGTGGTGAGCGGGGTCCGGGGGACGCTCCCCTTTTCCCTTGTCCCGTCCGGAAAGGGTCGGCTGCCGGCACGGTCGGCCACGCCGGTCAGCCGCGACAACATGGCGGCGCTCCTGGCCGATGCCCGTCATCGCCTTTCGCCGGCCCCTCCGTTCAGGATAGCCAAGGTCCGCTTCGGCCCCATGGAACTGAACGATCTGCAGCTCGTCGTCCGGGCAGGGGACGGTCTCACCGAAATCTCCTCGCTGGTGGCGATGCTCTACGGCGGCCGGCTCTACGGCAACGGCTTCTTCCGTCTGGGGGAGGCGCAGCGTTACGGTGGTAACCTGCTGCTTGACGATGTCAGCTTGCGCAGGCTGTGCGAGGTGTTTCCGGCCATTAAAGGGTATATCTCCGGCCGGCTTGATGGTATAGTGAGCCTCGCCGGCACGGCGCCCGGGAGCGAGGGGCTGGTGGGGTTCGTCGATCTCTGGACCCGGCACAGTCGGGATGAGCAGATGCTGGTCAGCAAGGAGTTCCTCCAGAAGCTGGCCGGCAAGAAGCTGCGGGGTTTTTTCTTCCGCAGCGACCGCTCCTATGACCGGGGAGAGATTGCCGCTTCCCTGGAGAGTGGCATTCTGACCTTCGACCGGCTGGACCTGTCCCACACCAACTTTTTCGGTGTCAAAGACCTGAGCGTGTCGGTGGCCACGGTGCAGAACCGGATCTCCCTGGAGCACCTCCTGTCCGTGGTAAAGGAGGCGGCCTCGCGGGGAAAAGCGGTCAGCACGGGCAGCGAGGCGCCGGCGGAAACCGAGTTCAAGTGGCAGGAATAAAGGCGGTGACTGGTAACTCGTGACTGGTGACTGGAAACGAAATAAACAAGTAACGAGTTACGGATTTTTTATGGAATTTCGCATTTACTATGAGGACACCGATGCCGGCGGGGTGGTGTACCATGCCAACTATCTGGGGTATTTCGAGCGTGCCAGGACCGAGTTCTTCCGGGAGCGCGGAGTGTCGGTCCGGGAGCTGCACGATCAGGGGAACCTCTTCCCGGTGGTACGGCTGGAGGTCGATTACAAGGCGCCGGCACGACTGGATGACCTGGTCAGGATCGAGACCGAGGTGCTGGAGGCGGGGCGGACCTCGTTCATCCTGGGCCAGCGGGTGGTCCGGGTGGCTGACAACGCTTTGCTGGTAAGCGGCCGGGTGACCCTGGTGTGCGTCATGCCCGGCATGAAGGCAAAACGGCTGCCGGCCGAGGTCGTCCAGCTGCTGGAACGGGGCTGAGAGGCTTTGATGGGCACGCAACCGCTGGTTTCCATCCTGATGCCGGTGAGAAACGAGGAGCGCTTCCTGCCGGCGGCCCTTCGCTCCCTTGCATCCCAGACCCTGACCGACTGGGAGCTGGTTGCGGTTGACGACGGCTCGACCGATGCCACGCCGGCCATTCTTGCGGAGGCGGCCCTTCGCGACCCGCGTATCCGGGTGATGGGCTCACCGGAGCCGGGGCTCGTGCCGGCCCTGAACGCAGGGCTGGCCGCCTGCCGGGCATCGCTGGTGGCCCGGATGGATGGGGACGACGTGTCCCATCCCCGACGCTTGGCCGGCCAGGCGGAGTTCCTCGCCAGGGAGCCGGGAGTCGGACTGGTTGCCTCGGCCTTCCGGCACTTTCCCCGGACCGGACTGCGGGTCGGCATGCTCGCCTACGAGTCATGGCAGAATGCATTGACCTCCCACGAGACAATGGTCGCCGATCTGTTCGTGGAGTCCCCGTTCGTCCACCCCAGCGTGATGTTCCGCCGGGAAGCGGTGCTGGCGGTCGGCGGCTACCGCGATCTGGGGTGGGCCGAAGATTACGACCTCTGGCTGCGGCTGGCCGGCGCCGGTATCCGATTCGCCCGTCTGCCAGAGAAATTCTTTTTCTGGCGCGACCGCCCGGAACGGGCAACGCGCACCATGACGGCATACAGCCCGGAGGCGTTCCGCTCCTGCAAGCTCCACCATCTCTGCCAAGGATTCCTCGAGGGGGAGCGCGAAGTAGTGCTGGCCGGCGCCGGCCGGGAGGGGAGGGCCTGGTGTCGGGCCTTGGCCGGGGTAGGGATGCGGGTATCTGCCTGGGTCGATGTGGACCCGCGCAAAGTGGGGCGGACCCTGCATGGCGCACCGGTGCTCCCGGCAGATGTGGTGACGCCCGACGGCCGCAAGCTGCTGATAACCGTCGGCACCCGCGGGGCGAGGGCCGGAGTGCGAGGATGGGCGCAGCAGGCTGGTTTTGTCGAGGGAAAGGATTTCCTGTGCGTAACGTGACAGGGACGTGGGAAAATACCCCTGAGAGAGGTGTGACGTGGCGGTAATCGCACTGGTCCCGGCTGCCGGGATGGGGAAGCGGATGGGGGCGGGGATCAACAAGCAGTACCTGCTGCTCGGTGGCATGCCGATCCTGGCCAGGACCCTGCGACTCTTCGAGGATGCCGTGTTTGTCGACCGGATCGTTCCGGTCATCCCTGCGGACGAGATCGACTTCTGTCGGGAGCAGGTGGTGGAACGCTACGGTTTTCGCAAGATCGAGGAGATTGTGGCCGGCGGCAAAGAGCGGCAGCAGTCGGTCCTGAATGGTCTTCGTGCCCTTGAGGGGTGTGCCGATGACGACATCATCGTGATCCACGACGGGGTCAGGCCGTTCGTGCCGCAGCATGTAGTGCAACGCTCGATAGAGGTGGCCCGTGAACATGACGGTGCCCTGGTGGCGGTGCCGGTGAAGGATACGGTCAAGGTGGTGGAGGCCGGCATTGTTACGGCCACCCCTCCCCGCGAGACCCTGTGGCTGGCCCAGACCCCCCAGACATTCCGCTACGGGGTGATCCGGGCGGCCCACGAGATTGCCGACGCCGAACAGTTTCTCGGTACCGACGATGCCTCCCTGGTCGAGCGGCTGAATGACAAGGTTCAGATCGTCATCGGCGATTACCGGAACATCAAGATTACTACCCCCGAAGATCTGGTGCTGGCGGAAGCGTTCCTGGCGGCGAAAAGCGAAAGTGAAAGGTGACAATCCTATGATGCGAATCGGTCATGGCTATGATGTCCACCGCTTGGTGGCGGAGCGGAAACTGATCCTCGGCGGGGTGGAGATCCCTCATGGTAAAGGGCTCCTGGGGCATTCGGACGCGGATGTGCTGCTTCACGCCATAAGCGACGCCATCCTGGGCGCCATCGGCGAAGGGGATATCGGCAAGCATTTTCCCGACACCGATCCGGCCTACAAGGGGGCATCCAGCATCAAGCTGCTGCGTCATGTCTTTCTGCTCGCCGATGACAAAGGGTACCGGATCGGCAACGTGGATGCGACCATCGTTGCCCAGCGCCCCAAGCTGGCCCCCTATATCCAGCAGATGCGGGAGAATATCGCCGAGACCCTCGATTGTGAACCGGACCGGGTGAACGTGAAGGCGACCACCACCGAGGAGCTCGGCTTTGCCGGCCGGGGCGAAGGGATCGCCACCTATGCCGTTGCACTCCTGACGCAAAAACAGTAACCACTTTTCATTCATGGGGGTGATGTGGTAAGGTCTACCCCTTTTGTCATTCCAATTCAGAGAGTTATCCATGTCCTTGAAGCTCTATAACACCCTGACCGGCACCAAGGAAGAATTCGTTCCGCTGGAACCGGGGAAGGTGAAAATGTATGTCTGTGGGGTGACGGTGTACGATCACTGTCATATCGGCCATGCCCGGGCCAATGTCGCCTTTGACGTGGTCTACCGCTACCTGCGGGCCAGCGGCTACCAGGTCACTTATGTCCGCAACTATACCGATATCGACGACAAGATCATCAATCGGGCCAACAAGGAAGGGGTGCCGTACAACGTCATCTCCGAGCGGTACATCCAGACCTTTGACGAGGATATGGCGCGGCTCGGCCTGGCCCTGCCGACCCACCAGCCGCGGGCGACCGAGCATATCGACGACATCATCCGCCTGGTCCAGACCCTGATCGACCGGGGCCATGCCTACCAGTCGGGCGGCGACGTCTATTTCAGCGTGGAGACCTTTCCCTCGTATCTCAAGCTTTCCAAACGGACCCTGGAGGAGATGCAGGCCGGGGCCCGGGTGGAGGTGGGGGAACTCAAGCGGAACCCGATGGATTTTGCCCTCTGGAAGGAGGCGAAACCGGGCGAGCCATTCTGGGAGTGCCCTTGGGGAAAGGGGCGGCCGGGGTGGCACATCGAGTGCTCTGCCATGAGCAGTTGCCTTTTGGGGGAGACCTTTGACATCCACGGTGGCGGCCGGGACCTGATCTTCCCCCACCACGAGAACGAGATCGCCCAGTCCGAGGCGGCCACGGGAAAGCCGTTCGTACGCTATTGGCTGCACAATGGTTTTGTCAACATCAATGCCGAGAAGATGAGCAAGTCCCTGGGGAACTTCTTCACCATCCGGGAGGTGCTGGACCGTTACGACAGCGAGGTGCTCCGCTTTTTCCTCCTTTCGGCCCACTACCGTTCTCCCATTGACTTTTCCGACCAGAACCTGGCCGAGGCGGAAGTGGGTCTGGAGCGGATCTATAAGGCGCTGGCCGGGGTCGAAGAGGCGCTGGCCAGGCCGGCAGCCACCGGTGCTGCCGGCGCGGCACACGCCGAGTTGGGCGAGCGGCTCGCCGCGTTCGAGACCCGGTTCAAAGAGGCGATGGACGATGACTTCAACACCGCCCAGGCCCTCGGCCACATCTTTGATCTGGTGCGGAGCGTGAACCGTTTTCTGGCCGAGAATGAAAGTAACCGCGCATTGCTGGAAGCGGTGCGGGCGGCCATGGCCATGGTGGCGGAGGTGTTCGGCATCTTTACGTCGGTGCCGGCGGCATTTCTGGAGCGGATGCAGACGAGGAAAGCGGATGAACTGACGATTCCGGTGGCGGAGATCGAGCGGTTGATCGAGGAGCGGACCGCTGCCCGCAAGGCGAAAGATTTCAAGCGGAGCGACGAGATCCGCGACTTTTTGCTGGAGCGGGGGGTCGCCTTGCTGGACGGACCGCAGGGGACCAACTGGAAAGCGAAATGATAATGTGGCAAATAAGGGATTCAGAAACGAAAATGGCCGCGAAAGCGGCCTTTTTCGTTGTCAGGATTGAAGCAGTTCGTCAGGCGGCCTGACGGTTCATTTCCAGGTTGGTCAGTCTGGTCTTGAACAGGGACATGGCTTCACGCATGATGTCGGATACGCTCATGTGGGTCTGGTCCATCAATTGAGCCAGTTCCTGGCGCTCTTCGTCGCTGATCCGCATGGATACCACGTTGTACCGGGGATTCTCTCTCATTCTGCCCATGGTTATTTCCTCCTATTGATAGTATTCGTTCGTTTTTGTTGAATACACAGAAGAATGCTAATTTGATGCCAACTCCTGTGGCAAGGATGTTGTTGGTGTAACTTGCTTGAATTGTTGACTTATGTGATTTCTGGATGGTGTCGGGGGGAGGGCTGAAATGTGATGAGTTGTGCCATTTGCGGCACGCATCGGCAAAAAATATACATCAGCGCTAAAAAGATTATCCAACGGTTTGCGGGTAATGAGTGAAGCTGTTAATAAATAATATCTTACGCTGCAACAGTAACAATATGTAATCACTATTTATGGTTGTTCGGTATCTCTCTTTCTGCCCTTAAGCCCGTGCTTGTCGAGGATACGGTAAAAGGTGCGGCGCGGGATATTGGCAAGTTGTGCCGCTTTTGACACATTGCCGCCCGCTTCTGACAGATAACGCAGGATCAGCTTCTTTTCCACCCGCATGACGTGGGGTTCACGTTCCTTTTTGAACGACTTGAGGTCAAGCACCTCTGGGGCCTCTTCCACGTAGTTTTCGGCGAAGATCAGCGGCAGGTTGCCGAGCCGGATCGTGTCGTCATGGGTGAGCACCGCCGCCCGCTCAATGATGTTCTGCATCTCCCGGATATTGCCTGGCCAGGCATACCGCATCATGGCCTTCATGGCACGGTCCTCTATTCCCACAATCTGCTTGTTCAGTTTGGTTCGCGCTTTTTCCAGGAAGTGGTGGGCGAGCATGGGGATGGATTCGGTTCGCTTGCGGAGCGGCGGCATGGTGACGGTGAAGACGTTCAGGCGGTAATACAGATCCTCGCGAAACCATCCTTCTTTGACACCAGCCTCCAGATCCTTGTTGGTGGCGGCGATCAGGCGCACGTCCACATTCTTGGTGGTTGTGCCGCCGACCGGGCGGACATCGCCCGAGTCGAGGACACGCAGGAGTTCGGCCTGGAGTTTGGGGGTGATGTCACCAATTTCGTCCAGGAAGATGGTGCCATTGTCGGCGGCTTCGAAGAGTCCTTTCTTGTCGGCGATCGCGCCGGTAAAGGCCCCTTTCTTGTGCCCGAACAGTTCGCTTTCCAGGAGCGAGTCGGTAAGAGTGGTACAGTTGAGCGTGACCAGGGGCTTGTCGTTGCGGCTGCTGTAGCGGTGAATGGCCCGGGCGGTCAGCTCCTTGCCGGTCCCGGATTCTCCCCGGATCAGAACGGTGGTGGGGGTGGGGCCGACCTGTTTGATCAGATCCAGCACCTCCGTGGTCTTCCGGTCGTTCCCCACGATGAACTGGTCGCCGTATTCCTTGTCCAGTTCCCGTTGGGCCAGTTCGTACTTTTCCAGGAGCCGGCCGCGATCCTCTTCCAGTTGCCGCAGGTTGTGCGGCAGACACATGTCGAGATCGGCCAATCCCTGGTACACGGCCACTGCATACTCGCGGCAGGTCCGGTAGCCACAGGCTCGGCAGTTCAGTTCGTCCTTTCTGGTCAGCTTGTTGGTTGTCTGAAGGATCTGCTTGATATCGGTTCCTTTGGGTTGCTGCAGCGGGGCGTATTTGTCGCTGAACGTCCGCTCAAGCGATGGGTGGGGTATCTGTTGGCGGTAGAGGGGGAGCGTCTGGTACGGCGCCCCCTTCTTGAAATGGTAGATGATCAGGTTTCGTTTGTAGAGGCTGGTGAGTTCCTTGTTCTTGCCCGGCCCCCCGATGCAGCCGTCATAGCAGAAGCGGAGATCGGCCATGCGGGGGCTGATCCGCCCCTGGGCCAGGTCCTTGATGAGTCCCATGACATTGACTTCTCCCTGGGCGGCAATGATCTCCGTGTCGAGCGGATCAGTGGCTATGGAAAAGGCCTTGAACGCTCCGTCGGCAATGGGGAACAGCCGGCCCAGGTGTGGTTCGATGCCGTCGAACGGTTGCTCCGGGAGGGCCGAGAGCGTTATGGAGCGGTTGCGGAAGAAGTTGTCCAGTTCCCGGTAGGTCAAAATGACGTCGATGGCGTCGTAGTCTGTGTTTTGGTGGTTATCAAATTTGGCGGCAATGCAGGAACTTATATAGACAACCTTGGTCTGTGCGCCGTACACTTCCTTGAGCCGGCGACCCATGGCCACCATAGGTGTGACGACCGGTACCAGGTAGTCGATGAGGGATGGGTAGTGGCGTTCGATGAGATCGACCACGGCAGGGCAGTGGGAGGCGATGAGGGGATGGGAAGCCTCCTCCATCACCTTTGCATACGGGCTGGCAATCAACTCCACACCAGAAGACCCTTCATGGACTTCGGAAAACCCGAGTTGCTTCAGTCCTGCCACCAGTTGCCCCGGGGTCACGTAGTGAAAAAATGCCGGGAACGAGCTGCCCAGGACTGCTATTACTGGCTCTGGCGAGGCAAGCAGATTTTCGGTTTCGACAAGCTTGTCGGACACCTGCTTTGCCTTCTGGGGACAGTTGTTGAGGCAGTTGCCGCAGCCGATGCAGCGGGAATAAATGATTTCGGTATAACTTTCTTCAACCTTTATCGCCTTGACCGGGCAGCTTCTGACACAGGAGTAACATTTACGGCACTTGTCGGGATTTGTGGTGATGGGGTGCATGGCATCGCTCCGGAGATATTTCTGGCAGAATAATGGATTTGAAAAAAATGTGCAAGAAGTGGCACACTCCGGGGCGGAGGCAAAAAAACACCCTAGTGACTAGGAGGGCAAGTCGACTAGGGCATAATGAGAGCCTTTCGGCTCTCGCAATCGTTTTCTTTGATGTAAGAATACACCCAACCCTGCCAGTCGGCAACGTGATTTTTTTGCATATCGGGAAGGAAAACCTCCCTACGAGATGCTCATTGCGTGTGGCCTGAATGATCTGCCCGGGTCAATTGCGGGCTTGGCCACTTTATGCTATAAAGAATGTTACGTACTAATGGGAGGCATCATGACACTGCACATGGACGAGCAAAAACTGTTGGCGGATTTTCGTAATCTGACACCGGATGCGCAAAAGGAACTGCTGGATTACGTGAACTTTTTGGCAAAGAAGCAGCGTTCCACCCACGGGGCGGAGCGTACCGGAGCCGGTTGCCAGTGTTCGCTGAAGCAGCCGGATAAGCGACCAGAGACGGCTAAAGAGCCGATCTTCACCGAATAGATCCCCACATGTCCAACGTGCGCACGATTGCTACCGGCCGGGTTTTCCCCGGCCTTTTGCTGTTTGTTCTCATGGTCTTGACCGGTATCCCCTGTCTTGCTGGGCCTAAAGGGGTTATCCCCCTCACGACGGTGCCGGTGGGAGAGCGCTGGTTTGTCATCTCCATGGGGGGGGAACGGGTCGGCTTTGCCCGGCTACAGGTCGAGGAGCGTCCCGATGGCTACCGGATTGCAAGCGATAGCAGTGCGCGGATGGTGGTGCTCGGCTTTACCCGCGAGGCTTCGGCCCGGGAAGAGTATCTGGTGAATCGCGACCTGACGCTCCGCTCCTTCAGCGTGGAGCAGGTTATTGACAAGAGCCACATGAAACTGCGCGGCAAGGTGGAGGCAAAGGGAGTCAGGGTGACGGTCGAGACGGCCGACGGCACCAAGGAGAAACTGCTCAGGGCAAAGGCCGCTCTCTATCCGCCGCCGGTCCTGAACGTCATACCGATGATGAAGGGGGTCGTTCCCGGCAGGAAATACCGCCTGCAGATGCTGGACGTGGAGAGCGTTAAGGTAAAGGATGTCAGCGTGGAGGCGGTAGCCCTTGAAAAGGGGGCGGACGGCGGGGAACTGATCCACCTGCGGAACGACCTCTACTCACTGGTTGATAACGACATCTGGCTGGACCGTAGCGGCAACACGGTGCGTGAATCGGTTCGTGACGGTCTGATCCTGACCGTTGCCGAGGAGCGGGAGGGAGCCCGCCGGGCACTGCTGGACGCGGCAGTGTCGCGTCGCGACTTCGCCCTCGACTACAGCCTGATCAGGCTCTCCCGGCCGATCGAGCGTCCGGCGGAGCTGAAGCGGCTGGTTGTTCTCCTCACCGGGGTACCGGAAGGAATGATGCTGCCGGACGGGGGAGGACAGCAGTTCCGTCGGGAGGGGGGCTCGCTGGCGGTTACCGTGATCCCGTCCTCATTCCGGACTGAACCGGGCGATCCGCTTCCCGACGGGGGGCGGAGCCATCTTCAGGGGACACTACGCATCATTCCCGATCACCAGGAGATCAGGGCCACTGCCGCCAGGATCGTTGCCGCAGCCGGGTCCCCTGCTGAGAAGATCACCCTGTTGACCCGCTGGGTGGCGGAGACCATCGGCGAGTCGGTCAACGACAGCCAGTCGCCGGTGGAAACCCTGGAAAAGCGTACGGGCAACTGTCAGGCCCACGCCCGGCTTTATGCCTCCCTTGCCCGGTCGACGGGGATCCCGACCCGCTTCGTCTCCGGCTTGGTCTACCTTCCTGGCAAGGGGTTCCTGTACCACAGCTGGGCGGAAAGTTATGCCGGACAGTGGGTGGCGGTTGATCCCACCTTCGGCCAGACTCCGGCCGATGCGACCCACATAAAGCTGGCAGAAGGTGACGGGCCGGACGATATGGCCGCGATAGCCGGCCTGGTCGGCAGGATCGGGGCTACGGTCGTGGAGGCGGTGTATTAGAATCAGCCCGGGCGGCTGCTAGCCGGGGTTGTAGGCGGTCAGGACCTTCTCGATGTTTCTTTTGTCCGCCTTGCGCCACGGTCCGACGGCAACCAGATGCAGGTTGTCGCGGCAGAAAAGCTCGCCGGCGGCCGTGCAAACGTCCGCAGCGGTGAGGGTAGCCGCTGCGGCAAGGTCTTCCTCGATGTCACGCCCCACCCCCATCAGTTCACCCCATCCGTAACGCACCTGCATTTCGTATCCCGAATCCCGGCTGTACTCCAAGTCATAGAAATATCCCTTCCTGACCCGCTCAAGCTCCGCATCGTCCAGATCTCCACTGCAGAGGCGCCCGGTCTCGGCCAGGACTTCGCTCACCGCCTTGAGCAGGTTTTCCGGGGCGGTTGCCAGATCGATGGCAAAGGCACCGGTCTCCTCGTAGCCGGCAACGTAGGCATCCACCGAATAGACGATGCCGAGCCGTTCCCGGAGGTTCAGATGGAGGCGGGAACTGCCGCCTCCGCAGAGAATCCGGCGCAGCAGCCTCACTGCCACGAAGCGCCGGTCCCCACGGGCAACGCCGCGAAATGAGACCTGAAGGTGGACCTGGCTGTCCGGGTCAGCCACGAACAGACTGCCGGGACCGGCAGCGGGTAGTGCCGTGACCGGGACCAGAGGTGGTGGCGACACCCCAGGCCAGTTGCCAAAGGCGGCTTCGCCAGCGGCAAAAAAATGGTCGGTCTGCACCTTGCCCGCTGCGACGAGGACGCAATTCCCCGGCACGTAATAGGCTGCCAGATGATTGGTCAGGTCGGTGCGGGTGAACGACTGGATGCTTTCCAGTGAGCCGACCGTTGGCTGCCCGAGTGGGTGGTCGGGCCAGAGGAGGCGACTGGCAAGGGTGTGGGTGTTGATTTCGTCTCCCTTGTCGTTCAGGTCCTCCAGTGCCTCCTCGGCAATGATCCGCTTTTCGACGTCAATCCCCTGCAGGGTGGGCCTGAGCAGCATGGCGGAAAAAAGGGCGACCCCTTCCGCGATATGGTCAGGATGGATCTTGGAGAAATAGCAGGTGCACTCCTCGTCTGTCGAAGCATTGACACTGCCGCCAATCGCCTCGAAGGCGGTCTCCAGCTCCAGGTTGGTCGGATGTTCGGCTGTGCCCCGAAAAAGCATATGCTCCAGGAAATGGGCAAGTCCGGCCTTGCCGGTCGGATCGTTGCGGCTGCCAACCTTGACGTAGAGGGCGACCTCTGTGCTGTGCAGGGTCGGCATTTCTACCGAAACCATGCGAAGGCCGTTGCTGAGGGTTTTATTCTGGCATTTGATCATGGAAGAATTGGTCACGGTTTAAGGAGGGTTGCACCCTGAATGGTGAGGTAGGCAACAACGGCATACCTGACGGCCTTGCCGGCCAGCACCAGGAGTGAGAATCGGGCGAAGGGAACTTTCAGGATGCCGCCTACCAGGCATAGTGGGTCGCCAACAATGGGGACCCAGGAAAGGAGGAGCGACCAGCTGCCGTATCGTTGGTAGAACCGTTCGGCCTTTTCCTGCCGGGTTGTATCGATGCGAAGGAGCTTTCTGACCAGGAATTCGCTGCCGATCAGACCGAGGAGGTAGGTGGTGAGGGCTCCCAGGTAGTTGCCGGCGGTGGCAACGGTTACGGCGGAAACCGGGCTGAAATGCTGCAGGACCATGGCAATCAGGAGCCACTCCGAACCGAGGGGAATGAGGGTTGCGGCCAGGAAGCTTACTGCGAAGAGGGCCGGGTAGCCATAGGTTCCCACCAGTTGTTCCATGGCGTGACCTTATAGAAATGGGGCCGCGATGTCAAAGTAATTGAAACCATGCTGGATCTTGTGCTGTTGAAGGGTGTCGAAACACATTTGCCAGTTATGCGTGTCAAGATTATGACTTGCTTGCCGAGGGCAAAGGGAAATAGCTTGATAAGTTATAGTATTATGAGGTGTGTCTTTTTGGTGCGAAAATTGAATGTTGGTATCGGATATGATCTGGAGAGAGTCATCGTGACTCTGGACAGATCCCATGGTTTCTTTTCAGCACAAAGATTTTTTCAGGATTTGTGGAGGTGTTACATGGCCCCTTCGTTTTTTGACGCGAAAACTGATCCCATTGCCGCGCTCAGCCAGGATCAGTCGGGACAGCGCGCCCAATTGGCCCAATATGCTATTATCAGGGCCGCAACGTTAATGAAGGGTGGTCGAAACGATGAGGCCATTCGCGAGTTCAAGAAGGCAGTTGCCTTCGATCCCCAGAACACCACAGCCAAGACTTACATTGGCAAGATATACCTGTCACAGGGAAATACCCGTGAAGCGATCAAGGCGTTCAAGGATCTGGTGCGCTCACAACCCGATTCCGTAGATGCTCATGTCAACCTGGGTAATGCCTATCTCCAGGATAAGCAGTACACAGAATCGGAGAAGGAGTTCAAGGCAGCCGCCAGGCTCGACCCGCGCAATCCCCTTGCAGACTACACCCTGGGTCACCAGTACCTCCAGACCGGCCGCCTTGTCGAGGCAAAAACACAATTTATGAAAGTCCAGAAGGTCTCTCCCAAAGATGGCAACGTTTACTACAGCCTCGGTCTGCTTAACAACAAGCAGGGGAACTATGAAGAGGCCGTGGTAAATCTCGAAAAGGCGCTGAACCTGAAAAAGTCGTTCCCTGCGGCAAACTATGAACTCGGCTCAGCGTACTCCGCCCTTGGCAGGAAAGATGATGCGCAGAAGCAGCTGTCGATACTGTGGAATTCGAATGCCGGCCTGTACCGCGACCTGAAGTTGCTGATCGACAAGCCTCGCATGGTAGCAATGGATACGAGAAACAGCGGTGGATTTGCTGAAATCCTGGGGCCGGGCACCCCGCTCTTGACGTTGGATCCTTCTCTCATAACCCCTAATTCGAGCAAGACCTTTTCCGTGTCGTTTATTTTTTCCAATGACATGGATCTGGCGTCAATCACCAACACGCAGAACTGGTCGATCTCTCGTGCCAACAGCGCCGATGCAGGATATTACAACAACACCATGCCGCTTTCATCAAAGGATGTTGCGCTTCCAAGCAGTCCCGAAGCGATTTTCTATAACCCCCTGACCCGGGAAGCGACCATCAAGTTCCGGCTTAATCAGAATGCTGCCGGTAATGCGGTACTTGACCCTTCGCACATCGTTTTCAGCTTCAAGGGGAAGGATGCCGCCGGCAGGAATATGGACCTTACGGCAGACGAAATTGACGGGTTCCGTTCCGTTCCGTTCTAACGATTTATAATGATGCTGGCATTTTTCAAATTACAGAGAGAGGGAATTATATGTCGATAACCACCAACCAGAACCTGATTCTCATCGAAGGGGTAGCCACCTATGAACGGACTCTGTTGCTTATTCGTGACGTTGAGACTGACGAGGGAATCTCCCATGTCAAGAATTTCCTGAAGGTCTATCCTGAGTTCGCCCGTGCGCACAATGACCTGGCAGTGCTGTACCATCGGGCAGGGAATCCGCTCATGGCCCTGGCGCACTACGAAAAGGCACATAAACTCGATTCCGCGAACACCACCTATCGCAAAAATTTGGCGGATTTCTATTTTGTGGAGCTCGAATGGGCCGATGACGCCATCCAGACCTATCTGGACATTCTCCACGCCAACCCGTTCGATACCGAGGCCCTTAATGCCCTCGGCAGCATCAGTCTGCACTTGGGGCGCCGTGAGCAGGCACGGCAGTATTTCTCCCGCTCCCTCCAGCTTGATGCAGCCAATCAGGACGCACGACAGGGGTTGCGGCAGCTTGAACCTGCTCAGCCAGCTCTGTCAGCACCGCCGGCTCAGCCAGTGCCATCAACCAAGCCAGCCCTGTCACCCCCCGGACCGCTTCCTCCGCATGATGCCCCACTGTCATTCGCTTCGAGACCTGCTGAAGCTGTGCCGGTCACCGTTTTCTTCCCGAATGACTTCAAAGCGCCAGAGCCTGAACCAGTGAGAACGGACCAGGAACTCCATCGTGAAGCCATAGCCTGCGCCAACAAGGGGGAGAATGAGGAGGCGGTGCAGCTTCTCGAAAAAGTCGTCGAGCAGAACCCGCAGTACGCAGCGGCCTATAACGACTTGGGGGTACTCTGTCAGAAACAGGGAGAGCTTGAGCGATACCGCCGTTACCATGAAGAGGCGGTCAGGCTGCAACCTTCCAGTACCGTGTTCCAGAAAAACCTGGCAGACCTGCTCTGTGTCGGATTCGGAGAGCTGGAGGAGGCATTGAAAATTTATGTCCGGCTTCAGGCACGAGCACCGCAGGATGTGGAAATCCTGAAGGCAATCGCTCGCATCTGTACCGAAGTTGGAAAAGATACCGATGCCCGTTTCTTTCTCGAGCGCGTTCTTGCGCTTCAGCCGTGGGATCGTGATGCCCAGGAGACGTTAAAGGTCATGGAATCCGCCGATCAGGGCGGGGAGATGTAATGAAAGTTTCCATGCCCAGCGGCAGAGCCCATGGCTGGGGAATCGCCGGAGAGTATCTGACGAGGGAGATCGCCAAGCTGCCGCCGGTAGAGGGTGTTACCCTGCACAGTATCAGCGGCCATGATTTGCGTCCCATGAATCCCGCCGACTGGGGCCGGACCAACATCGGGTACTGTTTCTTCGAAAACGACATCGAGGTGCTGCGCCATACCCGCCGGGCCGCCCGTGAATGGGACTTCATCGTGGCCGGTTCCAGTTGGTGCGAGTATCAGCTCCGGATCGGCGGGGTCAAGCGGACCGCCACCATTCTGCAGGGCATCGATCCGGCCAACTTCCACCCTGCGCCTCCCCGTGCTGACGATGGGCGTTTTATCGTCTTTTCCGGTGGCAAGTTTGAACTGCGCAAGGGCCAGGATCTGGTCATAGCGGCCATGCGGGTATTCATGCGGCGTCACCGTGATGCATACCTTGTATGTTCATGGTACAACCAGTGGCCTTTTTCCCTCGCGACCATGGCCGATTCCACCCACATCTCGTTCCGGCCTGCCGATGACGATTGCCTGGCACTCCTGCAGCGAACCCTTCACGAGAACGGCATTCCCTTGGAGCGGGTTTTTCTCACCCCCCTCATCGACAACAGTCAGATGCGGCAAATCTACGTCCAGACCGATATGGGGCTGTTCCCCAACCGCTGCGAGGGTGGCAACAATATGGTGATGTGCGAGTACATGGCCTGCGGGCGTACCGTAATTGCCAGCGATGCCACCGGCCATGCGGATGTCATCACCGATAAGAATGCGTTTCCCCTGACATGTTACTCCCCGCTCCTGGTCAACGATCCACAGGGCCGGCCATCCGCTGTCTGGCATGAGCCGTCGCTCGATGAGCTTATCGAGCAATTGGAGTTTGCCTACCTCCACAGGCAGGTAGCTGCAGAAAAAGCGGCAGTGGCTGCCGAAGAGATGAAGGCCCTCGGCTGGGACAAGGCTGCGCAGCAGTTTCATTATGTCGGGTCTAAACTGGCAAACAATAAACGAGGTTAATATCGATGGAAGCTTCCTTTAACGAGATTGCCCGCCTTGTTTCGTTCATTGACAGCATTGAACGTGAAGCGTATGCAGAAGCCCCGACTTCCCTGCACTCCGACATTACCAGGGATGTGCTCGAGAAGATACTGCCCGGCTATGCGACCGATAGAGCTGCCCGGATTCTCGATGTCGGCTGTGGTCAAGGCCCTGCACTGGATGTCTTTCGCGAGAAAGGATACGGCAACGCCGTCGGTATCACCCTGAACGAAGAGGATGTAAGGATTTGCAGGGAGAAGGGGCACACTGTCCTGAAAATGGACCAATCCTTTCTGAAATTTCCCGATGAAGCGTTTGACTTTATCTGGGCTCGTCATGTCCTCGAGCACAGTATTTTCCCCTACTTCACCCTGCATGAATTCCACCGGATCTTGGCTGATAACGGTACGCTGTATGTGGAGGTGCCTGCCCCGGAGACTTCCTGCCTGCATGAAACCAACTCGAATCATTACAGCGTGCTGGGGTTCAATGCCTGGGGCTCGCTGATCACCCGCTCCGGATTTTCGGTGGTTGACACCGTAAAACTCAATCTCTCAACGCAGCTTGGGCCCGACCAGTACTGGGGGTTCATCTGCAAGGGAAAGTAGTCGGCTTACCGTTTATTGAACCTACCTCGGGGACAGCATGCAAGATATGAAAATCTGGCTCAGTTATGTCGCGTACCCTGTAACGACGGCAGCTTATTTCGAACGGGCGTTGCGCAAAATATGCCGCACTATCACTATTGGACCTCCCCTCCCTGCGGACCTGATTGACAAATGGCAGCTGCAGAATATGAAGCTCCCGCTTAAGGTGCAGGACATATCCACCAGCTTCACTCCCGACATGGCCGAGGTCCTGAGCAATACAGCTTCCGCCGAATATCCCGACCTCTACCTCTGGGTCGAATCGGTGGGCGGCCACTTCCCTCAGAACCTGACCACATTGAAATGTCCGAAGGCGTGCTATTTCATCGATAGTCATCTCAACCTTCCCACGCATCTCCAGTGGGGAAAGAATTTTGACATGGTATTCATCGCCCAGCGGGAATACCTGGGGGCATTCCGGCAGCACGGAATACGGGCGTTCTGGCTGCCGCTCGGTTGCGACCCGGAGGTCCACAAGAAGACCGACTCGGGAAAAAGCTTCGAAATCGGCTTCGTCGGAGGAGTATTCCAAGGGTCCAGGCGACAACAACTCCTGACAACGCTGGGCGACCGTTTCCCGATCCATTACGAGCGCTGCTTCTGGGACGACATGGCCCGTCTCTTTTCCCAGTCAAAGATCGTCTTCAACGAGGCGGTGAGAAACGACCTGAACATGCGGGTCTTCGAGGTGATGTCCACCGGCTCGCTGCTCCTGACCGACATGGCCCGCAACAGCGGCCAGGATGCGCTTTTTGCTGACGGCGAAGATTACGCTGTGTACAGGGACCGCACCATCACCGATGTTGCCGGTTTTTACCTGGGAAATGATGCTCTCCGCGAGCAGATCGCAGCACGGGGGCAGCGCCTTGTTCACAATGCCCACACCTATGGCCATCGGGTGGACGATCTGCTGGCGGTTGCCCTTGGGGGCAAGCCGGATACCTGCTCGGCAGAAGAGTTGCGAGAGCGCTCCCTGGTGGATGTGACGCCAGTGGATGCCGGAATCCACGACTCGGTCTGCATCAGCAGCGCCAGACGCAGCTTTGTCATTCCGGTACTGGATATGTCACCGGCGAGCGAATACAACGTCAGCACGCTGCTGAATGATCTGAAAGAGGTGGATGGCGATGTGATCGTCATTTTCAATGGCCAGGAGGTGGCAGAGCAGCTGCGTGACCATCCGCGCATCGATCGTTACGCCATCATGAAGCAGAACATCGGGGTTGCCCGGGCCTGGAACCTCGGGCTGGAGATAGCCGCAACCCCAACCGTTTTCATCATGAATGCCGATCTGCATGTGGAGCGGGCAGCCATTGAGTCACTCGAACAGGCACTTCACTCGCTGCCGGATGCGGCCTGTGTCGGCCCGCAGGGAAGTTTCTCAAATTTCGCCCTGACAAAGGATTACACCTATTTTGACAAAGGGAGTTTCAACCGGCCACTGGAGGTGGATGCTGTTTCAGGGTTCTTCTTTGCCGTAAAGCTGGAGCACTTCAGTGCCAAGCTGATCCGGTTTGAAAACGGATTTACCCCCTGTTATTTCGAGGAGTGGGACCTGGGCCTGCAGATCAGGCAGGCAGGCCTCAAGTGTTACATCGTGCCCACAACTGCCTATGATCATCACTGGAGCGGCACCATCAGGGCGCTCAGGGAAATTTCCTTCTATGAGCGGGCCGAAACGGCCGGGGAAATTCTTGCGCGCAACCGATTAATCTTCCTGAACAAATGGCGGGCGATTGCCGGTCGCGACAACAATCCGCTGCTGTTGGAAGGAGGTTTCCTTGCATACGCTACGGATCAGGCACAGACACTGGTCGCTGCAGGACGCCTTGATGACGCCGGGAAGTGGCTTTCGAATGTCGCGGAAAGCTGCGGAGAAGATGCAAGAATGGCGGCGTTGCGACGATTTATCGACATCCAGACATGTAAATCCGATAAGACCCCGCAACAGATGGGAAATGTAATCTCATGATAGAGTACATGCTTGGCAAATTGATAGCACAGGCGCGCCAGTCAGTGACTCTCCAGAAAGATGGGGATCTCTCCGCAGCACTTGGTGGATACGAACTTGTCTTCGAGGCGCTTCGATCTTACGAAGAGCTCGGCTACGGGCAGGAGACACAAGAGATTCAGCGACTGGTGCTGGACGCGCAGCCTTCGCCGGAGATGACCCTCTATCTCCATGCCCTCATACTCTTTCATCGCCGGCGTTATCATGCCGCCGAAGAGGCGATAGGTGCAGCTCTCCTGCTGGCACCCGGCATGCCGCTCCTGCAGACGCTTCAGGCCCGGGTGAGAACCTCTCTGGGTGATTTATCCGGCGCACTGGCGGCCTACGAACGTGCTCAGGAGCTGGCTCCAACCTCGGGTGGGACTCGCGAGGCGCTCTTCATGCTGGCGGCTGAGCAGGAGATGCCGGGGGAGGATTACTATTTCTGGCTGCAACGCTTCCACGAACTACTGCGTCCGGCCAGTTACGTGGAGGTCGGCCTTGGTCACGGCCGGTCGCTGGCCCTGGCCGGTCCGGAGACAAGGGCGGTCGGCATCGACCCGTTCCAAGGGGTATGGGAACGGCTGAACTACGTCTGTCCCCATGGTCAGGCCACGCTCTTTCCGTTGACCAGCGACGACTTTTTTGCGCAGCATGACCTGCGCGAAGTCATCGGTACGGAAACGTTTGACCTGGCGTTCATCGACGGTCTTCATCTCTTCGAGCAGGCACTGAAGGACTTCATCAACCTGGAGCGGTATGCCGGAAAGAATTCAGTCATCCTGATTCACGACTGCCTGCCGATAGCGCCAATTGTGGCTGAGCGGGAACGGTGTACGGGGTTCTGGACCGGGGACGTTTGGCGCATCATCCCCTGCCTGAAAACCTTTCGGCCAGATCTGCAGATTGTTACCATCCCCACCAAGCCTTCAGGGTTGGCCGTCGTCACCGGACTGGATCCGGAGTCGGCCGCGCTGTCTGAAAACTACCAGGCCATTGTCGATTATTACCTGGGGCTGAAGCTGCCTGAATCGGCAGCCGATCGGTTCCGGCTTCTCAATGTAAGAAGGGATGACTGGGACGGTATCATTGCGAAGTATGCACGCCGGCAGGGAAAGGGCCACAGATGAGCGACCAAATAAGCACGATCGTCAACTCCGAAAAGGATTTGAGCAGCGATGCCGAAGGTTTTTACCGGAAATACTGGAGTGAAACAGGCGTTGTGAAAGAGGAAACGCTTGCCAGGAACCAAGCGATTATCAAGAGGTTCTTCCCTTCCGGACTCTGCGGCAAAAGCATATTGGAAGTAGGTGTCGGCGGAGAAGGCGGGCTGTTACTGCAACTCAGGGGAAACAACGACGTATGCGGCATGGACGTGTCGGATGCGGCCATAGCAAACTGCCGTCGTTTTGGCATCGATGTGGTTAAAGCGAATCTGGACCGCGATTCAGTTCCATTTCCTGATGACCATTTCGATGTCATTTTTGCCTTCGAAGTCTTCGAGCACTTTGCCAACCCTCAGCACGCCCTGGAAGAGATCCGGAGGGTACTGAAGCCGGAAGGTATTTTTATCAGCAGCATTCCGGCAACATGTACCTACCACTGGCCTCGGCTTTTTTATCCAGCCTTGTTCGAACGGGGAAATTACCACGAATTCCTGATGATAAACGGCTTCAGGGTCACGGGCTTGAATGACTGGTTACAAATGAACAGTTATCGCCGGTACCAGGTTCTCCCGGATGTGAGCTCCTGGAGTTGGTACGCGTATGCGGAGAAACCGGGCAACAATGATACGAAAACCTATCTTGAGACCGGGATGCATTTCTGGGAGAAGCGAAATGAGTACGGGATCAGAACCAGGCCCATTGAAGCAATCGATATGTTCAGAAAGTGTGCTGAAATTTCTCCTGAGGACGAGCAGGTAAAGCTTATGCTTGTCCATGCCTTGGTCTACCGAGCCATCAATAACGATCCCGAGGAATTTTTTAAGCTAGTAGGCGAAATTATTTCCAAAGTCATGACCCCTGGCCGGGATGACAAGGCCACATACCTGGGAAAGCTGCTGTTGATCGATGTCGAGGCAACCCGTCTGGGATTCAACATCATGAAGCCGGACGAATTCCGAGCATTGAAGACACAACTGGCGCAGATGGGGAATTCCGGCGGGTTACTTGACATGATTAACCATGAAGAGAGCATTAACCGAAACCTTACCTCACTTGGCAAGTCTGAATAGCAACTATCCGTTGCTGAAGGATGATGTAGCCTTGCAATCGGCCGACGACATCGCCGAAGAGCTCGAACGGAGGATTCAGGCGCTCCAAACGCAGGAACTCCCCTGACTGAGGCAACTCGGAGTCAATTGACCCCAATGTGGCGAAGTCATAATGTTGACACAGGCGACGACTTGCCGGAACTGACGGCACAAGTCTGCTGGGCTGCGTCCGTGCTTCAAAGGTCTTGGCGTGTCTCTTGCAAAATGCCGCACTGTGGCTTAACCCGAACGTGACGCGGTGACAAGGTGCATTGTAACACCAATGATCGGTACCTCGTTGTCCCTTACCCCATGCACAGTCTCATTCGGCAGCCAACCACTTAAATTTACAACGTGAGGATACAGATAATGTCAGGGAACAAGCCGTCGACCGCTTCGCAACACAACCCACCTCAGGAATGGTCGCCGTCCAAGCGCTGGAACCCCTTCAACAGCTACAAGCTCCTTTCCCATGTCCACCGCTGGCGTCTGATCAAGCGGGGGAAGCAGATTCCGCCGCCGGTGCTTATCACCGTAGACCCCACCAATGCCTGCAATTTCGGATGTGAGTGGTGCAATGCCGCCTTTGTGCGTACCCACCGCAAGGGATCGCTCTCGCCTAACGCACTGACCGCTATAGCCGACTTCCTGCCGCGCTGGAGCGAGGACTGCACCTCCTGGAAACCGGGGGTGGAGGCCATTTGCGTCGCCGGTGGCGGTGAACCGCTCGTCAATCCGGCAACGGCCCCTTTTATCGACCGGGTCATCGCCTCGGGCATTGAAGTGGGGGTAGTCACCAACGGCAGCCTCCTTTACCCGGTCATGGACACCCTTTCCCACTGTACCTGGGTCGGGGTTTCCGTGGACGCCGGGAGCGCCGAGACCCTGAACCGGCTCAAAGCGCTCCCCCCGAAGAAGAACTACTTCAACACCATCATCGACAACATCACGACCCTGGTGGATTACGCCAAGCGCCACAACAACCGCCTTGGTGCCAGACATCCCGCCTATGGCGTGAGTTACAAATACTTGCTTTACAAGGACAATATCGGCGAGATCTATCAGGCGGCCAAGCTGGCCAAGGAGATCGGCTGCAAGAACATTCACTTCCGGCCTGCCGGCACGACATGGGACAACGTGGGGAACACCACCAACGCCATCAGCTTTACCGGCGACGAGATCCGCGTCTTCAACGAGCAGATAACCAAGGCCCTGGAACTGGACGACGAAACCTTCAACGTCTATGGCGTTACGCACAAGTTCAATTCGCAGTTTGACGCCGCCAACCACTTTCAGAAGTGCTATGCGGTCTTCATGACGGCAGTGCTCATGCCACCCACCGAAAAGGGTGTTCAGGAAGACTCATTCACTCTTGGCCTCTGCTGCGATCGACGCGGCGACCGGAAGCTGGAACTGGGGAGCAACCTGGACGATGTGGAGGAGATCAACCGTCTGTGGGGGAGCGAGGAGCACTGGAAGATCCATGACCGGATCAATATCCGCGGTGAATGCCCGCGCTGTACCTACCAGCCGCACAACGAGATCTATGAACAGGTCATCCTGAACGACAGCATGACCTACAAGTTCATCTGACAGGGGAGCGAATGAACATATCCGTAATCGGCCTGGGCAAGCTCGGGCTCTGCACCGCAGCATGCTTCGCCGCTGCCGGGCATGCCGTTATTGGCTATGACCTCAATGAAGATTTCCGGAGAGAACTAAAGTCGCGGCGCTGCCCCATCGACGAGACCGGGCTGGTCGATCTCCTGGAAGCTGCCTGGCCAAGCCTGCAGATCGTTGACAGCTATGAAGATGCGGTCTTCAGATCCGATGTGACCCTGATAATCGTCCCCACGCCGAGCATGGCAGATGGCCGATTCAGCGACGAATACGTCATCAAGGTCCTCGAAGGTCTCGCCCCGGCTGTGTCTGGAAAGGATTCGTTTCATCTGGTCGATGTGGTATCCACGGTGATGCCAGGCTCCTCGGACGGCGTATTCAGGCCATTGTTGGAGCGTCTCACCGGCAAGCGTTGCGGCATGGATTTCGGCTTGGCATACAACCCTGAATTCATCGCCCTTGGCTCGGTGATCCGAAATTTTCTCCACCCGGACATGGTCCTTATCGGTGCATCTGATGAACGTACCGGCGCCATGCTCACGGAACTCTACCGCAGCACCTGCAAGACCGATCCAACCATGGCGGTCATGTCCCTGGTAAATGCCGAGATCACCAAGATCAGCCTCAACTGCTACGTTACCATGAAGATCAGCTATGCAAATGCCCTGGCTGCGATCTGCGAGGAGGTCCCCGGCGCAGATGTGGATCTGGTCACCGCGGCAATCGGCGCCGACAGCCGGGTGGGGAGCAAGTACCTGAAAGGGGGGCTCGGCTTCGGTGGTCCCTGTTTCCCCCGTGACAACATCGCCTTTCAGGCCTTTGCCGGGGAGTTCGGCGCCGAAGCGGTGCTCGGCAAGGCGGTGGTGGCGATCAACAATGCCGTGCCCAAGCGTCTCCACGAACGGATCGCGGCCCATGCTGCCCCGCCTGCCAGGGTGGCGCTGCTGGGGGGCTCCTACAAGGCCGATACCCACATTATCGAGGAGTCGCAGTCAATCATGCTGGCCAGGTCGCTGGCCGGCGCGGGGTACCGGGTTGCGCTCCACGACCCGAAGGCAATCGACGCAGCAAGGCAGGTACTGGGCGAATCGGTGGCGTACCATTTTGACCCCTATGACTGTATTGCCGGGGCCTCCGCCATAGCCCTGCTTACGGACTGGCCCGCATACCGCGAACTCGACTGGCGCCGCATCGCCGCCAGTGCCGCACCCCGGGCTGTGGTACTCGACAGCTGGCGCGTTGCCAGGGGGGTGGAGATGTCGGCATTCACCTACATCCCGGTCGGGGTAGGCATTACCGCTAAGGGAAACTAGACTATGGCAACCAACCCCTTCAATACGATCGAGCTTGAAAAGGTCCAGAGCTACTGGAACGCCCGCCCCTGCAACATCAGACATTCTCCCAGCCCGGTGGGGACGCGGCAGTATTTCGACGAGGTGGAGGCGCGCAAGTACTTTGTCGAGCCGCATATCCCGCTCTTTGCCGAGTTTGAAAAATGGCGGGGGAAGAAGGTGCTGGAAATCGGCTGCGGTTTAGGTACTGACACGATCAGTTTTGCCAGGGCCGGCGCGCAGGTGACGGCCGTCGATCTGTCGACGGAGTCGCTGGCGCTGGCGAAAAAAAGGGCCGAGGTATTCGGCCTGGACAATATTACCTTCCATCAGGCCAACGCCGAGCAGCTGAGCGATTACGTCCCGGTGGAGCGTTACGACCTGGTCTACTCCTTTGGAGTGATCCATCACACGCCGCACCCGGAGCGGGTGATCGAGCAGATCCACAGGTACATGGACAGGGACAGCACCTTCAAGATCATGGTCTACCACCGCAACTCCTGGAAGGTGTTCTGGATGCTACTGAAATATGGCCGAAAAAAGGGCGAAACCCTGGATGAGTTAATTGCCCGTTACTCGGAGGCGGAAACCGGCTGTCCCGTCACCTACTCCTACACTGCCGAGACGGTTAAAGCATTTCTCAAGGGGTTCGACATCATCGACACGCGCATTGATCACATCTTTCCCTACAGCATTCCCGAGTACAAGAATTATGAGTACAAAAAGGTCTGGTACTTCCGCTATCTGCCCCACGCGCTGTTCCGGTGGATGGAGCAGCGCTGGGGGTGGCATCTGTGCGTGACGGCGCGTTTGGCTTAGTAATACACTAAAATTTTGTCAGGGGGGCTACATCTTGGGGGATTAGTGGCCTTTTTTGCTTATGTGGTCTTCATTTATGCCGCTATAACCTGGCCGTTTAATTTAATTTAAAAAAAGAGCCTGATAAAATGAATATAATTAGTACTAATGTCCCTAATTTCGGACAAATCGATCTGATTTCCTATTACGATGACTTTAAAGACTATTATCCGAATTGTGAGTTGGCAACAAAGCAATGGTTTGTGGAAAATATAGAGGAAGACTGGATAATACTAGATTGCGGTGCCAATATAGGCTACTTCAGCATTCTTTTTTCAAAACTTGCCAAGAATGGTCATGTTTATTCCTTTGAACCGACTTCAACTATTACAATGCTGCAAGACAACCTCGCTTATCATAAGGTCACCAACGTCACTCCAGTACAATGCGCACTTGGTAAAAGGAGTGGCACAACGATCGATAAAATATTTCGTATTTGGGGGAATGATCCTGAACAGCAGGCATACCCTTTCATATCAATTGATGACTTTATAAGAGGAAATAATATTTCCAAAGTCGATTGCATTAAAATAGACGTCGATTCGTTTGCCTTTGAAGTCCTGCAAGGGGCTGAGCAGACGCTTCTAGCGCACGATCCCTATGTCATGGTTGAATTGAATCATGCCCTCAACAAAAGGAACCAAGCCAATACCCAGGCGCTTGAATGGCTTGCAAGTCTAGGGTACGCCAGTGCAATTGTACTAGATGACGACAATTTTCTGCTTAAGCGCGCCCCAAAGAATACGTCGGGTAAATATTTGGCCATTACCCTCAACTTTCCACTTGCAGATGTCTCTGCTAAACTTGAACCCATTCACAGAACTGCTGTTATCGGAGTCCAGTCAACTGTCCCGGTCCAAGAATACGGAATCGATATCCCCTTAGTGCATGTTTTTGATCTTCATTCAGTCTTAAATTTCACAACCCCTCTCGACTATCCAAAGTCTTCGCTGATCAAGAAGTTCTCTCAATGGAAGATGGAAGTAGATGACGCGCCGATTTTTCGCTACATCTACCGCAATGCCAAGCCTCGTAGGCACCTGGAATTTGGAACCTGGCAGGGGAAGGGTACAGTTTTCTGCTTGGACGAATCCGAGGCCACAGTCTGGACCATAAATATGCCCTTTGGTGAAGGTTCATACGGTTTTTACGAACATGAACTCCCGGATGCCCATGTCTGGGCCCGCAAGGTAGGGATAACGGCATCGGAGAGCTATTCATCCGATGCTATCGGCTTTATCGGAAAAGATTATCTGGAACGAAATCTCGGCAAGCGTGTCTGCCAGATCTATTGCGATAGCCGTGAGTGGGACAGCTCCAATTATGGTGAAGGTTTCTTTGACACTGTCCTTGTTGACGGCGGGCATATGGCAGAAGTAGTTGCAAGCGACACACTCAAGTCACTTCCTCTGCTTCGATCGGGCGGCATCATCATGTGGCACGATTTTTGTCCTACAGATTACCAGAGGTTTGAGGCATGCAAGGGGGTGATGAACGGGGTTGCCCGCGAATGGGCCTTGATCAACGAGCAGATGGCAAAGCTGTTCTGGGTGTACCCCAGCATGATTCTTGTGGGAGTAAAGAAATGATTATGGATGATGACACGAGGCAAAAATGATTTCAGTCGTTGTCTATGGGAGAAACGATTCCTACGGCTACAACCTGGCAAAACGTGCCGCGATCAGCATCAACTGCATCGCTGAAGTGCTTGATCACAAGGATGACGAGATCATCTTCGTCGACTGCAATACCCCCAACGATATCCCAACCTTCCCCGAGTCAATTGCGGATACACTGACCCCGAGAGCCAAAAACCGTCTGCGCGTCCTGCGACTACGCCCCGAACAGTATGAGCGGGGGAAAAACGGTGCCAGATTTAAGGTGTTGGAACCGCTCTGCCGCAACGTCGCCATCCGGCGGAGTAACCCTGCCAACCGCTGGATTCTCAATACCAATACCGACATGGTGTTCACGCCGCTGGAGGACGGGATATCCCTTTCGACCATTGTCTCCGAACTGCCGGATGGGTTTTATGAGTTGCCCCGCTTCGAGATGCCTGAATCGCTATGGGAATCGATCAACCGATTGGACCCGGCGGGCACCATCGATGCTTTCAAGCGCTGGGGGCTCAGATTCCATCTGGATGCGGTCATAACCGCTTCCAAAGAACTTCTCTTCGATGGGCCTGGAGATTTTCAGCTATGCCTGCGGAGCCAACTCTTCCAGATACATGGCATGAATGAACAGATGGTGCTGGGATGGCACGTGGACAGTAACCTCTGCAAAAGGATGTGGCTGTTAAACGGCCAAACCAGGACTGTTCTGGATCGACTGCATGCTTTCCACTGCGATCATACGCGTATTCAGACCGTTTACCACGTTGCCGGCAAGTCGACCGAAAACAGCCTGGCGGATTTTTTCGTTAACGTTAAGACCCCATATGTGCCCGATCAGGCTTCCGGATGGGGAATGCCCGAGGAACAGGTTGAAGAGATCCGTTTGGACGAGCGTTACATGACACGTATCCGAACAACTCTTGAACGGATACTCCCCGGCATGGAGCGGCCGATTACAGGCTGTTCCACCGTTGATAGCTTTGATGCGGGGCTGTATTACGACAATTTCCACGTATTTCCATATCTTGCCGATATTGTGGTCAACTTTGCTCCTGGCTCAACGATAGGGTATTTCGGCTGTAACGTTCAGCTGCTCAGTATGTTGGCCGACCTGCGGCAGCAGCTGGGTCATCATGGGCATATCAACTATTGCGCTGACATGCTGCACCCTTCGGAACCACTGATTCGGTGCAACCCGGCAAGCGCGAACGAAATCTATCGGGAAAGCGGTGTATTCATCATAGATGTTTCTATGAAGCATTTACCCTCAAGACTCAATGGAATGGGTCTGACGATTCCCGATAAGTGCCCGGAGGTTGTACAGTCTGCCCGTACGATGTCAGAAATTATCATTGAACTTGCACGTTGTGAAAAAGATGCTGCCGATAATAACAGGTTATTGCGGCCGGCCATGTTTGTGGGATGCCATAGCACCATTTTTGACGATATCATCAAGAACCTTTTTTCCTGTGCAATGACTCCGGCCAATACCTATGTCAGGAATGGATTCATCTCTCCTGATGCGTTCACGTCTCCACCGCCAATATTTCCTCTGCACCTGTATGCAATTGGTGCTGCTGTCGAGGATATTGTTTCATGGATAACGACCCAATTAGAGAAACCAGTCGCTGCCGATCAGGTTCGCATGGCAATGTCTCTATACAGGATGTTCCTGGAGGCAGAAGAAAAACGGCGAGCTTTGGACGCTCTTGAGACCTTGTTGAGCTTTGATGCCGGCCGGGGGATGCTGGAGATGCAGATGGAGATTGCGAGAATAAACGGTGTGCCCGAACAGGGAGAGGCGCTGCGCAGGTTTATCGAGGAATATGAGAAAAGACCTTATAACAATACCAACTGTACTGGAAATGCCGTTCAATGACCGGTAAATGGGGCACGCAGCAGTGATAGGCAGACTGCAGGGCAATAACGTACAACTCCACCCTGAAACAATCCGCTATGCCCGCGCATGGCAGGAGGCATCACCGGGCACGGTAGCTCCCGATCCGGAAGCCTCTTCTCTCCTGCGCGTCTTTGACAATCTGTGCGGACAGTATGAGCGACCCTTTGTCATCGACGTGGGAGCGCACGTCGGGACCCTGTCGCTCGTCGGTGCGTTCAGGGAGAGTATCCGGGGATGGGCGTTCGAACCCCACCCGGCGGTTTGTGAGATCCTTAGGAGCAATCTTGCCGGTAACGGCATGGGAGAGAGGTTCACCGTCTTCCAGAAGGCGCTTTCCAACTATCCCGGCAGAAGGGTGCTGAAATCTCCGCACAACGACAGGGAATCGCGACTGTCCTGCATAGGACAGCCGAATTTCGGGACATACAAGGAATATTATGTCGATGTGGTGAGGCTTGACGATGTTGTCAGTTCGAGTGGCACTGATTCAGTGGACATCATCACAATCGATACCGAGGGATGCGAACTGTTCGTACTCATTGGCGCTGCTGAAACATTGCAGACCCATAAGCCGGACCTTCTGCTCAAGGTCAACTGGGCAACCCTCACCCAGTTCGGGGTCTACGCCAACAACCTCACTGATTATCTGGAACTGCTCGGATACCATGGCCACTGGGTCGGGGCTGATGAGATGCTCTTCCGACATCCGTACAGAAAGGCTGATGCGGGCAAGAAATATTTCGCCGGGCAGCCGGACAACGGCGGATTGAAGATTGCGCTGGTAAAGCAGCGCTACGATGTGTTTGGTCCCTGGCGCAGCCAACACTATGATAGTGCGAACCCGATGGGTGTATTGGAGAAATGGCCTTCCAAGTATTCTTATCTTGAGATGACGCATCTGTTTCAGGCCGACTGGTATGTCGTTCCTTTTTGCCATGACTCCAAAATTGTGCGGCAAAAGATCGATTATCATCAGCAGGTGTTGGATGAGAATGTGGAGTATGTCCGGCATATCGATGAGGTGCTTCTCGATGAGTATGATGTCGTCATAACCCTAGACCCGATCCTCAGGCCTCCCAGAGACACCCGGACTCTCTTTGCCTATTTCCAGAACGAACATCACAACAGTGAGTATGCACGTTCGCTCAGGGGGCCGTTGCCCGGCTATGATCTCTTCCTCGATCACATGATGTCCGCACCTGCCTGGATATATGATCTGCCGCAGCCGGTGGCGTTTCCCTATCCACGCGATCCTTTCATGGTCAGGAACGCCTGTCAGGGGCCTAAGAGCGAAGCCATATGGTTCGACAAGCGGTTCATCATGATGCTGTCCCATGGCAACGAGGCCTTTGATCGTGGCGGGTTCGATGCTGCGGTGGCCTTTCTTGAAAAACGATTCAGGGCTCCAGTAGCGTTTCGGTATCTTGATTTTGAAGACATGACCCGCTGGGGCGACCCGTATGAATATCTGCAGGCCATGGGCGCTTGCACCTATTATGTCAACCTGATCGCCTGCGGAGCTGGACAGGGGCTGTGCGATGCCGCCTCGCTCGGGCTCATCTGTTTCGGTTCTCCCAAGCTCCCCTACCACAGGATTGTCTGCCACCCCCTTTGCCTCTGTCGGGATTTGGCCGAATTTGCGGTGAAGTTTGCTCTTGTTCGCGATTCAGAAGAGTTGCGCCGCGAGATTGTTGCGTGGCAGGACATGGCATTGTCCGACAGGCTGATGAACCAACCTGTCCGGATGTTGCAGGCGGCTACAGAGAAGAAGCGGCGGGCGTATCCGGCGAAAAAGGTTCGAAGCGCTCTGCAGCCGCTATTGACAGAGATATCTATCGATGAGTTGTTGCCGGATACTGCCAGGATAAATGACGTCAAGCTCAAAGCGCTGGCGCAAGCCGCATATCGGAACGGGTGCTACGAAGAAGCCCTCCATCGATGCAGGCAGGCGCTCTGGTTCGATCCGTCGGACCATGAGATCCACTATCTTGCCTCTCTTGCCTACTATGCCCTCAAAGACATGAAAAGCGTTGGCGACTCCCTGGAAAGCTGTTTAAAGCTCAAAAGCGACTTCAATCCCGCACTTACCATGCAACGGGTGCTGGCCCATGAACCCGGGACCGCGTCTGAAGACAGTAGATACGAGCATTGCAGGAATCGAGTCCTGTATTTGATGTACAACAGTTTTTCAGGGTTCAATCCTGAGATTGATGGGCAGAATATGGATGTATACAACTCCATTCTCGACGAAGTCCTGTCCAAGCAGATCGAAGATGGCGATAGAGACAATCAGACGATCACATTCCATCATAAGATGAGACTCAACAGGATTGCGGGCATATGATGCCCTTTCGGTGATCCCCATGCTGCCTGGCTATGCACATGATACGCTTGCCCCTCCATCGGACAGCCCTGAAGGGTGGTTCGTGCTGGGGGTCAACTATACCCAGGCCAAGGATTTCGCTGCTGCCGAAGCATGTTTTCGTAAAACCCTGGCACTGGCGCCCGATTCCCAGCCGACCCTGCTGAACCTCGGCTACGTGCTGGGTGAACAGGGCCGGTATGAGGAATCGCTGCACTGCTACGACCGGGTTCTGGCTGCCTCCCCCGAATGCGCCGAGGCCCGCTACAACCGGGCCGCCCACCTCTTGCGCATGGGGAACCTGAAGGACGGGTTTGCCGATTACGAGGCCAGGTTTGCCGCCATGAAAGGGGCGGATAGCCGCATCTATCCCCAGCCGCGCTGGGACGGCTCTCCTCTTGAAGGTCGCAGTATCCTGGTTTACTGTGAGCAGGGGTTGGGCGATGCCCTGATGTTCTCCCGCTATGTTCCGCTGCTGGCCCGCATGGGCGGTCGCGTGATCCTTGAGGTCCAGCCGCCGCTGGTTTCCCTGATGTCGCTTCTTGAAGGGGTCTCACAGGTGGTGGCAAAGTCCGTGCTCCCCCCCTTGACCGATACCCACATACCGCTGCTCAGCCTGCCCCATCTCCTAGAAACTCGCATGGAGACTCTTCCCGCCCATGTTCCCTACCTGAAAGCCCCGCAGGAAAAGTTTGCCGAATGGCAAGCCAGGATTGGGGCGGTATCGCGCGGTTACCGCGTCGGCATTGCCTGGGCCGGCAAGGAGCACCCGTATCCAAACCGCTCCTGTCCGCCGGAATATCTGCTCCCCTTGCTTCAATTGCCGCAGGTCGGTTTCTTTTCCCTGCAGGTGGGCGAAAAGGACCGCTTCCCGCTGCCACCGGCATCTTCCGACAGGGTAATCGACCTGACTGACAACCTCTGCGATTTTGCCGATACCGCCGCCCTGATTGCCGGTCTCGATCTGGTCATCACAATCGATACAGCTGTGGCCCATCTGGCCGGGGCAATGGGGAAACCGACCTGGGTGTTGCTCCCGCATCTGGCTGATTGGCGATGGTTGCTGCATCGGGACGATTCCCCCTGGTACTCCACCACGCGCCTCTTTCGGCAGCCGCAGGACGGAGACTGGTCCTCAGTCATCGGCAATGTAACCGCAGCGCTGCAGAGCCTTCTGGCACAATGGCAGCCGACAGCCGAAACCGCCGAGGCCATTTTTCAGGAATCTGTAAAGCGCATCGAGCAGGGAGACCCTGCGGGTGCCATTGGTGCACTTCAAACCCTATGCGGCAATGACCCGGATGACCCGGCTGTATGGTATCAACTGGGAAGGGCGTATCAGTTGGCTGAACAGCCGTCAGGAGCGGAGCACTGTTACAAGCGGGCACTTTTACTTCAGCCGCAAAGTGCGGCCATCTGGCTTGCCCTTGGTGAGTTGCAGCTGAAACGGAATGCCTTCGGCGATGCTGAGCCCTTTCTGCGCAGGGCCCACTCACTGGCGCCTGATTCCATTGACATACTTCTCAATCTTGGCGCAGCCTTTGTTGGCCAAAACAAGACGGACGAGGCATTTGATTGTTGCCGCAACATGCTGATCTTGGATCCCGAATGTGCATTGGCGCTGACCAATATGGCCTACCTTCAACTTCGGAGTGGTAACTATGAGGCCGGATTCGCCAATTTTGAAGCACGCCTGAGGGTAGAAGAATTCGCGATCGACACACGCGACTATCGGCAGCCGCGCTGGGATGGCGCATCCCTTGAAGGCAAAAGTATCCTTGTCTATGGCGAGCAGGGGATGGGAGACGTCATCCAGTTTTCCCGCTATCTCCCACTGCTTGCAGCGCGAGCAGATAAAATCGTTTTTGAAATCGATCCGCCACTGATTCCTTTATTTAAGGATTTTTCCGGCACGGTTCAAGTTGTTCCAAAATCGTCACATCCACCTTTGACCGATGCCTACATCCAGTTGCTGAGCCTCCCGCATCTGTTTGGCACCACTCTCGATACTGTTCCCGCGGACGTTCCGTATCTGTTCCCGGACCGGACCAAGACCCGGTATTGGCAGGAACGCCTTATGCATGTCGAAAATGCCCGTGTGGGGTTGGCGTGGCGTGGAAGCCCTCGAAATCCGAATGATAAAGAACGTTCCTGTCCGGTTACCGCGCTTGCGTCACTTGGCGGTTTGCCAAACGTCAGCTTTTTCAGCCTCCAGGTCGGGCCGGCGGCGGAAGGGATTGCCACTGAACTCCGACTGACGGACCTTGCCGATGAGTTGAAGGACTGGACCGACACGGCTGCCGCGATTGCCAACCTCGACTTGGTGATAACCGTTGACACCGCTGTGGCCCATCTGGCCGGGGCATTGGGAAAGCCGGTCTGGGTCATGCTGCCGTTTGCCGGAGATTGGCGCTGGATCAGAGGAAGAAACGATACCCCTTGGTATCCTTCCATGCGGCTCTTCTGGCAGGAGCGCTGGGGTGACTGGGCCGGGGTAATTGAGCGGGTCCGGGCCGCCTTGGAAGAGCTGGTGAGAGAACGGCATGGCTGAAATGACATGGGATGAGATCGAAGCCTGCTACAAGCTCGGGTCCCGGCTCAAGGATGAGGGCGACCTCGCCGGTGCCGAGAGCTGTTTCAGGCGCATTCTGGATGTTGACCCGGATCTGCCCGATCTCCGGCACGCCCTGGGCGTTGTTCTGCAGCTAATGGGGAAGCTGCAGGAGGCCGTTGCCCACTACCAGGCAGCGATCGTACTTGATCCACTGCTTGTCAAGGCCCGTTACAACCTGGCAGATACCTATTCACGCCTCGGGCTTTTCCGGGAAGCGATCGGGGCAGCAACTGCGACGCTCCAGTACGACCCGGGCCATGCCGACGCCCATTGGCTTCTGGGGATGCTCCTGCTCCGAAACGGTGATTTCCGGAACGGCTGGCGTGAGTATGAATGGCGATGGAAGGGCCGGGGGTTTACATCCACGATGCCCGACTTTGACCGGCCGCTCTGGGATGGGTCCCCTTTGGAGGGCAGAACCCTGTTGATCCACATGGAACAGGGGCGTGGCGACATGATCCAGTTCGTCCGGTTTGTGCCGCTTGCAGCAGCGAAAGGAGGAGACGTCGTTGTCTGCGCTCTCAGGGAACTGGTGCCGCTTTTGGCCACGGTAGAGGGGGTGGCCCGGGTGCTTGACCGGGATGGTCCACTGCCTGCGTTTGATCTCCATCTGCCGGTACAAAGCCTGCCATATATCCTCGGCATCACCCTGGATACGATCCCCAACCGTGTCCCTTACCTCTGGCCGGACCAGGAGAAGGTTTCCATCTGGAATGGGGTGCTTGACGATCAAACCTGTCGCGTCGGCTTGGTCTGGCAGGGAACGGCTTCCCATCCGGATGATCAGAACCGTTCATGTCCTTTGTCAACATTCCGGCCGTTAGGAGAGCTGCAGGGGGTCACCCTTTACAGCCTGCAGATCGGCAACGGTTCCGAGCAACTTGCCGAGGCTTGCACTTACCTGCCGCTAGTTGACGTTACCGACAGGATCCGCGATTTTTCCGACACGGCTGCCCTGGTCGCAAATCTCGACCTTGTGATCAGCGTCGATACTGCTGTGGCCCATCTTGCGGGCGCTCTCGGCAAGCCGGTCTGGCTCATGCTTCCGTATGTTTCGGAATGGCGCTGGCTGCAAGGTCGGGACGATTCCCCCTGGTACCCCACCATACGGCTCTTTCGGCAGAGTGCGCCCGGCGATTGGGAAGGACTGCTGACGAGGGTAAAGGGGGAGCTGGCACAGCAGCTCTCCGCAGCTGTTCCTGACAATCAGAGCGGCATCGAATTGATGCAGCAGGGGCGCTATGCCCAGGCCGAGAATGTATTTTCCGCTGCGGCGAGGCTCAACCCCGCCTCTGCCGACGCCCATTGCAACCGGGGCGTGGCTTTGGATGCCATGGAGCGCTACGAGGAGGCGCTGGACTGCTACCGGCAGGCGTTATCGCTCAGGCCCGATTTTGTGCAGGCGCTCTTCAACATGGGGAATACCTACCGCTCCCTGCACAATCCGGAAAGTGCCTGTGCCTGCTACCAGCGGGTCGTTGAAATGGTGCCGGATTTTTTAGCGGCGTATCTTTGCCTTGGAGAGCTTGCCAAGGAACAGCGGAACTTCGACGAGGCCCGCGGCCATTTTGAGAAAGCCCTGGCGCGTGACCCGGGATGCGTTGACGCCGTGCAGGGGATTGCGGAGATTTTACAGGCAACGGAAGCTTTCCAAGGGGCAGTAGAGGCCTATCGGCAGGTTCTGGCACTCGCACCTCACCGCCCGACTGCCTGGAACATGCTGGGGACGACATATCATTGCCTGGAAAAACTGGCCGAGGCCGAGGCTTGCTACCGGCAGGCATCGGTCCTTGACCCCGACCGGCCGACCATCCTCAACAATCTGGGGGCAGTGCTGCATGCACAGGGAGCTCCGCAAGGGGCAGCAGCACTGTTTCGTTCCATCATTGAGAAGTATCCCGACAATGCCGAGGCCCATTGGAATCTTGCCCTTGCACTGCTTGCACTGGGGCAGTACCAGGAAGGCTGGCAAGAGTATGAATGGCGATTTCGGAAAGTAAATCCGGTGCTTGAGCGGGAGTATCGCCAGCCTCGCTGGGATGGATCTCCTTTGCAGGGGAGGACGGTCCTGCTCTGGTGCGAACAGGGGTTCGGCGACACGATACAATTCTCACGTTATGTGCCGTTGGTTGCACAACTGGGCGGTAGGGTCGTTCTGGAGTGTCAGGTCCCGGCACTGAAGCGACTGCTCTGTTCGCTGGAAGGGGTCACCCAGGTGGTGGTCACCGACGACCCTTTACCTCCGTTCGACTGTCACGTGCCCTTGTTGTCGCTCCCGCTCCTGTTCGGCACAACCGTGGAAAACATGCCTGCCGGAGTTCCCTATCTTCATGCGGAGCAGGCAGATATCGAGCTGTGGCGCCAAAGGTTGGGACCAGCCGCAGGATACCGGGTGGGGCTTGTCTGGTTCGGCCGGCAGGGGCAGGTATTGAACCGCAAGCGGTCGTGTCCTCTGGAGATGCTTTCGCCCCTTGCCACTATTCCGAACCTGGAGCTTTACAGCCTGCAAGTGGGGGAAGGTTCGGAACAGCTCGATAATAGCACTATCCCTCTCACGATCATCGACCTGACGGGACATATTCGCGATTTTGCAGATACTGCGGCCTTCATGGGCAATCTCGATCTGGTAATCACGATAGATACGGCCGTTGCCCACCTGGCAGGAGCGCTCGGTGTGCCCACATGGGTACTTCTTCCCTACAGCGCTGATTGGCGCTGGCTTTTGCATCGTTCGGACAGCCCCTGGTATCCGGCAATGCGTCTGTTCCGGCAATCAGCGGTGGGGGATTGGTCTTCGGTTGTGAACGCAATTACAGATCTGCTTGGCAAGGCTGTTCATGACGGTGATTCCGTCAGGGAATCGAGCGTGCAACCCGGCATGATTCAGGTGGCAGATGATTGGGAGGCAAGAAGCGGTTGCAGTGCACAGAGAGATGCAAAGAATGATACCTCGACAGTGATGCGCGTAGGGCTGGCTTGGTCCGGTCGCCAGGATAATCCGCTCAACCGCAAGAGGACGTGCCCGTTATCCTCTTTGGCCCCCTTGCTTGAACGGTCTGATGTTGACTTCTACAGCCTGCAACTAGGTGGTGAGAACGACAGCGGGACCTGTGGTTCCAACCACCTGATCGATCTTACCGGCAGCATACGTGATTTTGAGGACACGGCCGCATTGATGGCAACCCTCGATCTGGTGATTACGATTGACACTGCAGTTGCCCATTTGGCCGGGGCCCTGGGACGGCCGACCTGGGTGCTCCTCCCCCATGTCGCCGACTGGCGGTGGCTACAGTCGCGGGACGACAGCCCCTGGTATCCGGATATGCGCCTGTTTCGCCAGCCTGACCACGGTGACTGGGGTGGTGTGATCCGCCAGGTGGTCGTCGCCCTTGCCGGCCTGACCGGCAAACGGACAGTCAGGGAGATGCCGGAGGTTTGCCCGCCTGTTTGCCCTGAACCGTCGCCGGAATGTCTGTCGGTTGAGCGGTTGCTGGAGCATCACCAGAAGAATTTGGCGGAAAATCCAGCCAGCCCCGCTGTCCATCTTGATGTGGGGGCCGCCTTGGCGCTGCTCGGGAGACACGAGGAGTCGATTCCGTACTTTCGGAAAACCCTGGTGCTGGCGCCTGAACTCGTGGCAGCACATCTCAATTTGGCGTATGCCCTGCTGACACTCGGGGAGTACCGCGAAGGATGGGAGCATTTTGAGTGGCGACTGCGCAGGGTCGCGCCCGGGCAGATTCCTCCCTGGCCAATGTTGGGACAGGAGGAATTTGGTATGCACCCACGAGGCACCTCTGTTCTTGTGCACTGCGAGCAGGGATTTGGGGACACCATTCAGTTTGTCCGGTTCCTGCCGATGCTTGCTGATGCCGGTTACAAGGTCGTTGTGAGTTGTCAGCCTCAGTTGGCAACACTCATGAATTCGGTCCGTGGCGTCAGCCAGATTGTTCCCCACGGCCAACCGCTACCCATGTGTGATCTGCAACTGCTGTTGCTCAGTCTCCCCCGTCTATTCGCGACAACGTTGGAGACTCTGCCGGCTTCCATGCCGTATCTTGTTCCCCGTCCCCAACTGGTCGCGGAATGGAGAAAAAGGTTATTCGAGCACGATATTTTTTTCCTAAAGTAATTTCTGGCAACGACGATATGCGAAAACAAGCGCAGAATGCGCACCGGCAAGAAAAGCCGGGAAAACTCTAGAAAGGAGCACTATCATGGCAATCAGCGACATCTCTCTAACCGCGGGCATGAGGAACAACCTTCTTGCACTGCAATCGACCGCGCAGAACCTGCAGCAGACCCAGGACCGCCTGAGCAGCGGCAAGCGGGTAAACTCGGCCCTCGACAACCCGACCAACTATTTTGCGGCTCAAAACGCCCTCAACCGTGCCAGCGACTTTGACGCCCGTAAAGACGGCATGAGTGAGGCAATCCAGACCATCAAGGCGGCCAATGCCGGCATCTCGGCCATCACCTCCCTGATCCAGTCTGCCAAAGGCCTGGCCAGTGCTGCCATGTCCACCAACGACACCCTGGCACAGGCAACCTACCAGACACAGTTCGCCCAGATCCAGACCCAGATCACCAACTTGGCTAGCGACTCCGGTTACCGCGGGAACAACCTGCT
>JAJZTK010000154.1 GCA_021849045.1 Deltaproteobacteria bacterium
TGGTGGCTCTGGGGGCAAAGCCATATCCGGACCGACAATGCCTTCGTTGAGTCACACATCCATGCCGTGGCATCACGGGTGCCGGGGATGATCGGCAAGGTGACGGTACAGGACAACCAGCAGGTGAAAAAAGGGGATCTACTGGTGGAGATCGACCCTGCCGACTACCGTGTTCGCGTGGAAGGTGCCGTCGCGGCCCTGGCCATGGCCAGCAACGAGACGTCCGGCGAATATGCACAGGTGGAGGCGACACGCGCCGACCTGAGGCAGAGCAGCGTACAGCTCGAACAGTCAGAGATGGATCTGAAACGTGGGAAAGCCATTTTCGAATCAGGGGTCATCTCGAAAGAACAGCTGGAACGCCTGATTACGGCAAGGGACATGGCAGCGGCACAGGTGCGAGAAAAAGAGGAACAGGTCAGGAAGGCACGGGCGGAAAGCGGCCTCTCCGGCAATGGCGGGCGTGAGGCGAAGATCGCCCAGCGACGTGCCCAACTTTCAGAAGCGCGTCTCTCCCTCGGCTATACGAGCATCGTGGCTCCCACCGACGGCTTTATCACCCGGAAATCGGCCGAGGTCGGGAACTGCATCCAGCCCGGACAGCCGCTCATGGCCGTTGTGTCGCTAACGGACTGCTGGGTGACCGCCAACTACAAGGAGAGCCAGTTGACCCACGTCAGGCCGGGGCAGCAGGTGACCTTTACGGTGGACGCCTATCCCGGCCATACGTTCAGGGGGACCGTGGAAAGCATCATGGCCGGTACCGGTGGTGCCTTCTCCCTCCTGCCACCGGAAAACGCCACCGGCAACTATGTGAAGGTGGTGCAGCGGGTTCCGGTCAAAATCTCCATCGATCGTGACAGCGACCCTGGCCGGTTGCTCCGCGTCGGTATGAGCGTGGTGCCGACCATTCTCACGGAGCGCAGGACCTCGGAACTGTTGCAGGAACTGAATCCGTTCCATTAACCTCCCGGTGCAAGAGTGGCGGCCATGGATCCTCGTGTCGGGACCCACAGAACCCAATGCCATCCAACTGAGGAGTGAGCCTTGACCAGGTACGACTGTATCGGTGGCACTTACAATAATACGCGGGTCGCCGACGACCGGATCGTTGACATGTTCGTGCGACTGCTCGGCCTGCACGACGGTGCACTAATCGCGGACATCGGCGCCGGCACCGGCAACTACGCCGCGGCTCTGGCCGGGCGCGGGTATCGGGTCATGGCTGTTGAGCCGTCTTCAGCCATCTACCGACAGGTGACACCGTCATCGCTCATCGAGTGGCTCCCGGCCCTTGCCGAGCAACTCCCGCTCGATGACGCATCGGTCAGCGGCATCATTTCCATCCTCTCTGTCCACCACTTCGATGACCAGGAGCGGGCGTTCGACGAAATGGCCAGGATTTCACCGTTCGGGCCTATCGTGATCCTCACTTTCGATCCCCGGGTTGGCCAGGAGACCTGGTTAACCGATTACTTCGCTACGATCTGGGCCAACGCCTTCAAGGTGTTCCCGCCGATCCACGACGTGGCGGGGCTGCTGGAAAAGGCTACCGGCCGAGAGGTGGAGACCATTCCGCTCCAGATTCCCCACGACCTCATGGACAATTTCGCCGCCGCCGGCTGGCGCAACCCGCACCGGTACCTGTCGGCCTCATTTCGCGAGAACATTCGCGCCTTCCGGCTGGCCGACCAAGCCGCCATCACCAGGGAGATCGTAAGGCTCTCGAAGGATCTTGCCGACGGTACCTGGGAACGCCGTTACAGTCAGGTGCTCCAGCTCGACGAAATCGACGCCGGGTACCGGTTCCTGCGAGTGTTTCCGGCCTGAGCGCAGTGCGTTAGGTTGGAGTCAACATGTCCCATGAAGCCCAACCGGTCGGCATTTTGAGGAAGGGTGTGTATTGCTGCGGATACTTATCGATTATACCCTTGCAGACTCCGTAACGTTTACTCGATAGCCGGAAAAATGGATAAACACAGATAGTCCGCCAGTTATTGTTTGACAATGGTTTTTGAAGAGTATACCATTAAACATATTCTATCATCTAAATAGACTATGGTTGACTTGAAAGCAAGAGACCGGATGACTATCTATCCGGTCTCTTGCTTTTTTATTTGTTGACGCAAACCAACAAAAAGGAGGACAGCATGACAACCATCTTTATTCGCAGGATCGTAACATGTGTACTGGTAGCACTAACCGTGGTTGCACTTCCCGCACTGCAGACCGGAGCGGAGGCGGCAGCCAATCCCAAGTCAATCGTCATCGGTACCGGCAACGGCTACAAGCCCTACTGCTACCTGGACGAGAAGGGGAATCTGGCCGGTTATGAGATCGAGGTGCTCAAGGCGGTCAACAAGCTGCTCCCCCAATACAAGTTCGAACTCAACCAGTTGGAGTTCAAGAATATCCTCTTGAGTCTGGAAGCCAAGAAGGTTGATCTGGGAGCCCACCAGTTCGAGAAAAACGACGATCGCCAGGCAAAGTACCTGTTCGGCGACCAGAGCTACACCAACTACATCCTGCATATCGTCGTCGCCAAGGGGCGCAACGACATCAAGTCGCTGAAGGACCTGCACGGCAAGACCATCCAGGTTGGCGCCGGATCGAACTCTGCCTACGTCATCAACAGTTACAACAAAAAGAACAACAACGCGGTGAAGGTCGTCTACACCAACGGCACCGATCCTGCCACCACCATCAAGAGGCTTGAAGACGGCAGCATCGACGCCACCTTCAGTGTCAAACGGAACGTGGAATCATGGAACAAAACCTTCGGCGACCGGATCAAGATTGTGGGCGGGCCGGTCTCCTTCTCCAACACCTATTACATATTCCGCAAGGGCGACACGGCCCTGAAGGCCGATTTCGACCGGGCACTGGCCCAGCTCAGGAAGGACGGCACCCTGAAGAAGTTGTCGCAGCAGGTGCTGGGCGGTGACTACACGGTCAATGAATAGGCAGGCAGCGTGCTGAACGGTCTGTTCGATCCGGCTACCGTCTTCATCTACCTGCCGCGGCTGCTCAGTAAACTGCCGGTTACGCTCCTCATCGTCGTCACGGCAACCCTGTTGGGGGCTGCGGGTGGCATGCTGCTGGCGCTGGTCCGCCTGTTCAGGACGCCGGTCCTGAATCAGGCGGCGGTCGTGTATATCTCCTTCATGCGCGGCACCCCGATTGTCGTACAGCTGTTTCTGGTGTTCTACGGGGTGCCGTGGCTGCTGGACCACGTCGGTATCGACATCAACCGCTGGGACAAGCTCTTCTTCGTCATCCTCACCTATACCCTGAACACTGCCGCCTTCAAGGCGGAGGTGTTCAGGGCAGCGCTGCAGAGCGTACCGTCCGGCCAGGCCGAGGCGGCGTATGCGGTGGGGCTGACGCGGCTGCAATGCTTCCGGCGCATCATCGCCCCCCAGGCGCTGCTCATCGCGCTGCCGAGCCTGGGGACTGGGCTAGCCGCCCTGTTGCAGGATACCTCCCTGGCCTACACCCTCGGCATCATCGACGTCATGGGGCAGGTGCACGCCATCGCCTCCGGAACCAACCGGATGCTGGAGGGGTACGTGGGAGCCGCCATCATTTTCCTGACGCTGTCCGTCGCACTGGAAAAAGGGTTCGGGAGGATCGAAGCGAACCTGCTCATCAAGCGGCACCATTAAGGAACGTCACCGAATGGGATTCGACATCAGCTTCTTTTTAGTTGCCCTGCGGGAGGCGATCAAATATACGCCGGTCACCCTGTTTCTCGCTTTGTCTGCGCTGCTGGTCGGCATTGTCGTCGGGCTGGGACTGGCGGTGGCACGGGTGTTCCAGCTCAGGGTCCTCGCCACCCTTTCCCGGGTCTATGTGGTCCTGATCAAGGGGATACCACTGGTCATCATCCTGCTGCTCCTCTACATGACCATGACCCGCATGTTCGACGACATAGCCAAGGCGCTCCATCTGACGGTAAGGTCCAAGGACATCGATCTGGTCTGGGTGGCGGCCCTGGCCTTGTCCCTCTGGTCGATCGCCAACATTGCCGAGCTGTTGAGAGGGGCTCTCCTCTCGGTGGGGAAGGGGCAGTACGAGGCAGCCTATTCAGTCGGGCTCTCCAGGCGCCAGACGCTCTTTCGGATCATTCTTCCCCAGGCAGTGCCGGTCTCCCTCCCCATGCTCTGCAACACGCTTATCGGCCTGATAAAGTGGTCGTCGATCGCGTTCGTCATCTCCTGTGTCGACCTGCTGAACGGTGCCCTGATCGCGGCCACTGATAATTATCGATTTCTGGAGGCGTATGTGGCGGCGGCTCTGGTCTATTGGGGGCTCAATCTCTCAGTGGAGCAGATGTCGCATCAGCTGGAGAAGCGGCTGACCAGATATCGGAAGGAGGCGATCCATTGATCGAGATTCGAGATATACACAAAACCTTTGGCCACAACCTGGTCCTGAAAGGTGTTGACCTGAAGGTCGACAAGGGAGAGGTGGTGGTAATTGTCGGCCCCAGCGGCTCGGGGAAAACCACCCTCTTGCGGTGCATCAACTTCCTTGAGCGTGCCGATGCCGGCGAGATCAGCATCGGTGACACGCACGTCGCCTTTCGCCAGGCAACGGCGCGGCAAGTCTCCACGATCCGGAAACAGACCGCCATGGTCTTTCAGAATTACAACCTTTTCAATAACATGACCGCCCTCGGCAATGTCATGGAAGGGCTGGTCACGGCCCGCAAGGTTCCGAAGAAAGAGGCGGAAGCCGTCAGTAGAGCGGTGCTCGACCAGGTAGGGCTGGCCGACAAGTGCGATGCCTATCCCTCGCAGCTCTCCGGCGGCCAGCAGCAACGGGTTGGCATTGCCCGCGCCCTGGCCCTCAACCCCGAAGTGATTCTCTTTGATGAGCCGACCTCGGCCCTGGACCCGGAACTGGTCGGGGAGGTGCTCTCGGTCATGAAGGCAGTGGCCCGGAAGCATATTACCATGGTCGTGGTTACCCACGAGATGTCGTTCGCCCTGGAGATCGCCAGTAGGGTCATCTTCATGGATGGCGGCGTCGTGGTCGAGGAGGGGGCACCGCAGGAGATCTTTCTGCGACCAAAAGAGGAGCGTACGCGCCAGTTTTTGCGACGGATACTGCCCGAAACCGATTACACCATCTGACGCCTGCCAATCCCCATTCAACGTTACTTACACGTCAGATTTTGCCGGACAGCACAAGGAGAATCAGATATGCATCAAATCGCCACCGTACCGGATTTCAACCAGATCATCGAGAGGAGAAACAGCGGCTCCGGCAAGTGGGACGATGCGGATGCTCTTTTCGGCGCCGAAGGGGTGCTCCCCATGTGGGTGGCCGACATGGACTTCCTCTCCCCTAAACCCGTGTTGGAGGCCCTCCGCCAGCGGGTTGACCACGGGGTTTTCGGCTATCCGGGCAGCCAGCGCGGCCCGGTGCTGGAGGCGGTGACCAGCTGGCTGCAGCGTCGCCATGGCTGGGCGGTGGAACCGCAGTGGCTTGCCACCACCTCGGGGGTGGTCTCCGGCATCCACCTCGCCGTCCGGACCTTTACAGACCCGGGGGACGAGGTCATCATTCAGCCCCCCGTCTATCACCCGTTTTTCGACTGTGTCCGCAACCACAACCGAAAACTGGTCGAAAATCCGCTGATCGTGGAACATGGCCGTTACCGTTTCGACCTCGAGGACCTGGAGAAAAAGGCACGCACCGCCAGGCTCCTCATCCTCTGCAGCCCCCACAACCCGGTGGGACGTGTCTGGACAAGGGAAGAGCTGGAGAGTGTGGCCGCGATAGCCCAGCGTCATGGTGTGCTTGTGATCTCGGACGAGATCCATGGCGACCTGATCTTCAATCCCCACCGGCTGGTCCCGTTCGGCACCCTGGCGAACATCCGGCCGGAAAATGTGATCACCTTCCTCGCCCCGTCCAAGACCTTCAACCTGGCGGGCCTCGCCGCCTCCATCGCGGTCATCCCCGACCCCGACCTGCGCCAGCGTTTCGTAGATAACCAACGCATCCTGGGGGTTGGGAAGTCGAACCTCCTGGGACTGGTGGCCCTGGAGGCCGCCTACCGCCATGGTGAACCCTGGCTGGAGGGGCTGCTCGACTATCTTGACGGCAACGCGCGCCATCTGGTGGAGTTTGCCCGGCAAGAGTGGCCCGGGATCAGTGTCGATCTGCCCGAAGGGACCTATCTCGCCTGGCTCGACTGCCGGCAACTTGGGCTGACGGAAGAGGAACTGCATAGCTTGTTCTTCCAGCAGGCACGGGTGGCGCTGAACCGCGGTGCCCAGTTCGGCGATGGAGGGCGTGGCCACATGCGGCTCAACTTCGGTACACCGCGTCAAATCCTCGACCAGGGACTGGAACGGATCGCCCGCGCACTGAAAGAGCGGCCGGCGGAAGGGAGAGGCTAATGTCCGGCTACCAGCCGGTTACGGCAGAGATTGTCGCAGTGTTGAGCGCTATCGTCGGTCCCGGCCAGGTGGTGGCCGGGGATGAGATCCCTGCGCGCTTCGGCCACGACGCCGGCACGTGGCGCGATGCGCAGCACCTGCCCGAGGTGCTGGTAGCGCCGGCGAACGCCGAAGAGGTGGCAGCGGTGCTCCGCCTGGCCAACCGCGCCCTGGTGCCGGTCACCCCCCGCGGCGGCGGTACCGGCCTGGCCGGCGGGGCCGTGCCGCTTCTGGGGGGAATCCTTCTGGACCTGGGGCGACTTGACCGGATCCTGGAGATCGACCCGCAGGGGCGGTACGCCGTGGTGGAGCCGGGGGTGAAGACCTCGCGGCTCCAGCGGGTGGCCGGCGAGCAGGGGCTTCTCTACGCCGGCGACCCCTGCAGCAACGACGACTGTGTCATCGGCGGCAACATCGCCACCAATGCCGGCGGCAACCGGGCCGTCAAGTACGGCGTCACCTCGGACCAGGTCCTGGAACTGGAGATCGTGACCCCGCTGGGCGATCGGACGGTCGTGGGGAGCCGGCTCCGAAAGAACTCCACCGGCTACAACCTGGTGCGGCTCTACGCCGGGGCCGAAGGCACCCTGGGGATCATCACCCGGGCCACCCTGAAGCTGTACCCGCTCGCCCCCCTCATCCGAGATTTCGTGGTGACGCTCCCCGATCTGGCATCCGCCATCGGCCTGGTGTCCGGGCTGCGAAACGACCATGGTGTCGACCCGATCGTGCTGGAGCTGATCGACCGCCGCACCGCCCACGCCATGGAGCGCTACAACGAGGCGCCGGTCTTTGGCAATCCCGCCGGCGACTGCCTGGTGGTCCAGTTCGAGGCCGACGACGCGGATGAACTCGCCCGGAAACGGGCGCTTCTGGAGCTGAGAAGCCGCGGGCACGGCGCCCTTGGGGTGGAGCCGGCTGTCGACTCCGAGGCGCTCTGGAAAGCCCGCCGCGCCTGGGGCAAGGCCCTGGAGGCGGAGCTCCCGGTTGCCTTCGGTGAGGACCTGGTGGTGCCGGTGGAGCTCCTGGCCGGGTTCGCGGCCCGCCTGCAGGAACTGGTGGCCCGCTATCGCTTTGATTTCCGGCTGGCCGGACATGCCGGCGACGGCAACATGCACCTGCGGATCGCGCCGGGTGCGGTGGAGCCGGACAGGTGGCCCGAGGCCCACGGCCGATTCCGCGACGAGCTGTACCGGACAGCCTACGCTCTCGGGGGGCGGCTGTCGGGCGAGCACGGCATCGGCTTCAAGAGAAAAGAGCCCCTCGGCCGGTTCATCGACCCGGTGGAGCTTTCACTCATGCGCGCCGTGAAGCGCGCCTTCGACCCCAACCATGTCCTGAACCCGGGAAAGATCTTCGACCCGGCCTGAAACCGTAACAGAGATTTCGTCCAAAGGAGTTATACATGAAAGTAGTGGCCATCAACGGTAGCGCCCGCAGGGACGGCAATACCGCCATTCTTATCCGTCATCTGTTCGCGGAACTGGAGAAGGAGGGGATCGACACTGAACTGGTGCAGCTGTCGGGACACGTCATCCGGGGATGCACCGCCTGCGACCGATGCAAGGTCAACCTGGACCTACAGTGTGCCATCGAGAACGATATCGTCAACGAGATCATCGGGAAGTTCATCGCCGCGGATGCCATCATTCTCGGTTCACCGGTCTATTTCGCCGACATCACCGCCGAGCTCAAGGCGCTCATCGACCGGGCCGGCAGGGTAGGGGGCGCCAACGGCGGGCTGTACCGCCGCAAGATCGGTTCCGGGGTGATTGCCGTGCGCCGTGGCGGGGCGATCCACGCCCTCGACTCCATCAACCACTTCCTGCACATTGCCCAGATGATCGTTCCGGGCGCAAGTTACTGGAACGTGGGGATTGGCCGCGAAATCGGCGAGGTGGAACGGGATGAGGAGGGACTGCTCAACATGCGCACCCTGGGGGAGAACATCGCCTGGCTGCTGAAGCTCACCCGAGCTGGCGACACCCCGTCCCTGAAGCCGTCCGCAGACGCGGAAAACAGGCTGCTGCCCGGAGGCGGCATCCATCACATCGCGGTGCGCACCACCGACCTGGCAGCATCGCTTCGGCTCTACCGGGATCTGTTCGGCATGCGTCCGGTGAAGGAGAAAGAGGTCCCCGGCAAGCGGCTGGTGCTCCTGGACACCGGCAACGGCAGCCATATCGAGCTGGCGGCGCCTCTGGAGAGCGCTCCGACCAACAGTCCGGAAACCCTCCACCCCCTCCAGCATATTGCGCTCTCCACGAGCGATCTGACCGGGGTCATCGGCCGGGTCCGCACGGCTGGTTACGAGATCACCGTGGAGCCGAGAGAGGCGAGAGCCGGCGGCTCGTCGCTCTTCATCGCCTTTTTCAAGGGGCCGGGCGGTGAGTTGATCGAGCTGTATCAGCAAAATTAGAATGTAGTGGCATGGTGACCGGCCTAGCGGGGTAGTTGATTGATGATAAGAAGGATGTACAGAGATTCCGCAGACGCGCTTCGGGGACTCGGAAGCCAGGTGATCGCCCTGTTCATCGTCATCTTCCTTGCCGACGTGGTTTTCGGCTTCTTTGTGTCCGCGTTTTCGGTGTATGCCCGGCTGGCCGGCGTGGGCCTGCTGCTGCTCGGCGCCGTCAGCACGATCTCGGGCATCCTCCAGCTCGGGACCGCCCTCCCCATCGGGCTCCTTTCCGACCGGATCGGCCGTCCGGGGCTGATCGTGGCCGGCATCGGCGCCATGACCCTGAGCTCGCTCATCATCTCCCGATCCACCGGTACGCCGCTCCTGGTGCTCTGCCTCGTGCTGAACGGGCTGGGTGGGATTGCCGTGTTCCAGATCGGCCACGCCCACCTGGGGGACATGACCACCCCGGCACAGCGGCCGCTCGGGTTCGGGCTGATCACCACTGCCATGGCCCTGGGGTTCGGACTGGGGCCGTACCTCGGCGGGGTGATCGTCGACCGGTGGGGATACAGTGCTGCCTATCTCTCCGGTGCGGCAACCGGTTTTGCCGCCTTGGCCGTGGCCATGGCAACGCTGCGCGGCAAGGCGGCGGACGGCCGTGGCCTGACCGCCAGCGGCCTGCTGGCCGGGGTGCGCCTAATGGTCCGCCGGCCCGACCTGCGCCTTGCCGCTTTCGGCAACATGCTGATCGGCATGACGTTCGCCGGTACCCTCTCGACCTTCCTACCGCTCTACGGCAAGGAGCTGCACCTCACCCAGGCCGCCATCGGCTCCATGTTCGCGGTCCGGGCCGGCGTCTCGGCAGTGGGGCGGATCGCCAACAGCCTGTTCGTTCGCCGGGGCGGCAGCCTGAACATCATGGCTGCCGCCCTGTTCTTCATCACCGCAGCCACCTTGGGGGTCGGCGCCACGACGAGCCGGGGGATCATCACC
>JAJZTK010000155.1 GCA_021849045.1 Deltaproteobacteria bacterium
ATGCCCGTCTGATCGAGACCGTGAAGGACCCGTTCTGTTTCCCGGTCATGGGCACCGGCATGACCAACCCGAAGCCGGGCTTCTCGTCCGGGGAGAACCGGAGCAAGGAGTACGGCGACTCCGACTACGCCTTTCAGCAGGCCCATTACTTCTATTTCCCGGCCTGGTCGATCCTGAAGTTGTTCATGGATTTCCCCTGTGCTGAGAACAAGGCCTTCGACCTGGCCTACATGACGGAAGTTGACCCCATGTGGAACGATGACAGCCTGTCGTTCATCATCAACCCGGAGGCGCTCCTGTTCGGTAATCCGGTGTCGCAGCTGGCGTGTGTTGCCGACAGCGTTGGGGCGACCATGTCCTATCCTATCGATCCTCTGTTCTGGTGCATGGGGAGCTGGGGCTCGTTCTACCCACTGTCGGGGAGCATGATCGAGAATAACCCGTTCAACGTCAATGCCGGACTGGCAGCCCGGATGCTGTTCAAACTTGGTCGTGAGACGCTCCTCTACGATACCGGCATCAACCAGTGCGCCGGGGCCGGGGTAGTAACACCGATCCTCGTCAAGAGCAATTACCGGCTCCAGATCGCCAGGCCGGTACGTGGCAACGACTGTATCCCTATCGGCCGGCCGTCGCTGATCTGGGGGACGGCTAAGAATCCACCCTTCGGGACAACCAATACGTCACCGGACAATTTTCTCTGGTCACTGACACGAAGGAGGGTCTGTTGCGTCGGCTATGCGCTCAATTGATCTGCTGCCTTGCAGTTGCCTTGTTTTGTACGGTTGCCGCTGCCGGCACTCCAGGGTACATCGTTACTCCCGACACCTGCTGCGTGGTGGACAGGGTGGCGGAGGATACGGTCCATCTCAGGAAAGTCGGCGCCTGCACCGGCAAGCCGGGCCGGGCCTTCATCCAGTCAACGCTGAAGAAAGTGAAGGTAGTCGTGGAGGGAGCCTTGTGGAAGGAGACTGATGTGGAGGGGCTGACCGTGCCGGACCTGGCCAATAGCCTGTCCAATGCCGATCGGCTTGCGAAACAGATAACCGTTCCCGGGAACCGGCATGAGAAAGAGATGACCGACATGGCCGGAACGCTCGATTCCTACTACCACTCGAATGAATTCCAGCTGCAGGTACTGAACGAGACAGAGCGGATCAAGTCAGAAGTGTTCGGTGGCAAGGTTTCCGGTTACTACGCTGACAAGGGCAAACAGGCACCGAAGGGAAAGTTGTCCGCTTCGGAGCGGGTCTACGTCTTCATCTCGTCGGCAATGCCGCTTGCGACCATCAGGAACTATGCAGCATCCGTTGCCCGGTTGGGCGACCCGAATGTTTCCCTGGTCATGCGCGGTTTCGTGGGCGGGGTATCGAAAATCCAACCGACCATCGGCTTCATAGCTTCCGTGTTGCAGCGCGACCAGGCGTGCCGCCCCCAGGAAGGTGACTGCGAGATGCTGACGGCAGGGCTGGTCGTCGACCCCCTGTTATTCCGCCGGTACCGGATCGACCGGGTTCCTGCCGTGGTCTATGCCCACGGTCTCAAGGCTGAGGATGCCGGTTTGAGCGAGGGAGATCCCAGGAACACCACCATCTCGGATCACTATTCAGCATACGGAGACGCCAGACTGGAATATCTGCTTGACCAGATTCGGAGGGAGAGCGGTTCGGACTCACTGGCCGCCCTCCTGGCTACTCCGGGTGACCGGAAATGAACGAGGAAAGAGAGTCACTATCAATGAGTGAAGAGATCAGCATGGAAGCAAGCGAAGTCTTTGAAGAGAATGATGCCGTTTCGGTACCCAAAGAGCCTCCCAAAACGTACCCCAAAGAGCAACCCAAACGGCAACCGGGCACACTGGCCCTGATTGGTGCCTGTTTGGTTATATCTTTGGGAGCATCTTTGGCAACCATTGCCGGGTATGACCACTGGTACGCCCAGAAGGTCGTGGCCGTCGATATCAAGGGGTACATCGCCCAGCAGCGGGACAACTATCTTGCCGGCAAGTTGAGCGATGAAGAACTGCGGAAGAGTTTCGACCGCCTAGAGGCAGTCATCACATCCATACCGAAGAACCGGGTGATCATCATGGGTGACGCGGTGGTGCGCAATGCCGAAACCGTTAAACCTTGATTTCCGCAACTGGCGGCTCTGGATGGCGATAACCTGCCTGCTCATCGCGGGTACGCTGCTTCCGTACAAGATCAGCGTCACCCTGACGCCATCGCTCAAACACCGGGTCTACTGGCTAACCCGGAACCCTGACCATGTGGGACGGGGGGAGTATGTCCTGTTCCACGACAAGGAACTGGCGTCCAGGATCGGAATGAAGAAGTCGGAGGATATGATGAAGCTCGTGGGATGCAACGAAGGTGACCTGCTCACCGTGGACGCGGAGAAGAAGTTCTACTGCAACGGCGAGTACCTGGTCAGGGCCAAGGACTTTTCACTCAAGGGGGCACCGCTGCAGCACTTTGCCTTCAGCGGCACGATCCCCAAGGGGGCCATGTTCGTGATGGGTGAGCACAAGGACAGTTACGATTCGCGGTACTTCGGCTTCGTGGACAAGAGCCGCATCCTGGCGAAAGCCTACCCGATCTTCTGAGAGGAATAGCGTGCCCATCGAGAAACTCAATCCGCTGCACTACATGGGACAGGCCGAATACACCGGCTTCTGGCAGAAGCTCTTCGCCACGATCCTCTATGGTTTCTGGGGGCGCTGCTTCTTCGTCGCCCTGGTGGTTTCCGCTTTCTGGGTCGGGGTACGACAGCGCAATCCGACCCTGGCTGCCATCTGCCTGCTGCTGGCTGCCATCGTCGCCTATGGCGGCGGGGTCATGAACCTGGTGAGGTCATTTACAGGATAGGAGGACGCAGTGTCGAAGGATAGCAACAGCTCGCCTGATGTAATGCCGGTCCCTCAGAGCAACGAGATCCATCCCCGAGGGCTCCTTGAGGCGATATCCTACATAGACCAGAACTTCGCCAACGAGCTGGGGGGCTGCATGATCAAGTCCCGCTTCCTGACCACCAAGCAGCGGCTGGAGTTCATGGAGGTGGGTTTCCGGAGTTCCTTTGCCTCGGGGATCGTCTCGGCGCTTCTCACCCCCATCGCCATCGGGGTGATCGAGCAGTACATTCCCATGTTCGGCGACCCGTCACCGACCCTGTTCGACAAGTTCAGCGCCTTCCTGCTGGCGCTGGGGTTCTCGCTGGGATACGCCATTTTCATGGCCAAGGCTTCCACCTGCTTCATCGGCGAGTACACCCGGGCCATGGTGCTGAACCTCCTGGGTGGGATGGTCTTCGGGGCGGTCGTCAAGGCAGTGGTGGCCTTCATCGCCTTCCATTTCCTCTACTTCAAGATCTTCTCCGACAGCAACGTGCTCTGGGCTGTGGCGAAACTCTATTATGCCAAAACCACGCCCGCAACCGTCGCCAAGGTCTATTACTGGGTTCAGGGGTTTAAGGGAATCTTCCTCATCTCCGCCTATTTCGTTCTGGTCTCGACAGCGGTGTTCATCATCATCCCCATTGCCGCCATGTTCGTCGCATGGCTGCGCAACCGCAAACTCATCGCCGCAGGAGTCGTGCATGTCGATTCGGACCGCATCTAGGCTGGGGCTGGCGCTTCTGCTGGTGCTGATCCCGACCATGGCGCTGGCTCTGGACATGGAGTTCTATGTCTGGGGAGGCCATGACGCCGTGGTGAACGCCTTCGGCAAGCTGGCCTTGATCTTCGGCGACAATGCCTATAAGTCGCTCTATTTCGTGGTCATCACTGCCGGGCTGTTCTTCGGCGGCGTAACGGTGTTCGCCAAGTCGCTGGGGACCGCCAACGGTTCGGTCATGACCTGGATCGTGCCGACCCTGATCGGCGTCATGGTCTACCTGGCCCTGGTGGTGCCGAAGGGAACCATCCATGTCTATGACCCGGTCTACAATAAGAACCAGGCTGTGGGCGGCATCCCTGACGGCGTGGTGGCCGTTGCCGGCATTCTGAATAAGATCGAGCGGGGGCTGGTGGATATCGTCACCACTGCCGGCGATCCGCTGAACTACCAGAGTCAGGCGGGCGGAAAAGGATTCCTGGGATTGGCCCAACTCACCAGCATCCCCTTGTCGGCGGTGGACAGCAACCTGGACGCTTCCATGCGTCGCTACGTCAAGGACTGCGTCTCCTATGCCCTGATGAATCCCAACGCCAACCTGACCGTGGATGAACTCCGAAAAACGACCACCAACTTTGTCGGTTCCCTGGACAAGGCGGTCAACCCGGCCATCTGGACAGTCTACTACGATGGTGCCAATCCCCAGGGGCAGGCTCTCACCTGCACCGACGCCTGGACCAACATCAAGGGGGCGCTCACTCCGGCAAATCTGGAGAAGAACATCGACTCGGTCTGCGCCAACCTCGGCTATGACGTGACCGATGCCGCCGCCGTCAACCAGTGCAAGACGGTCCTGAACAATGTGAACAGTGGGACCGGGCTCGGGGCGGCAAGCATCGATGACTTCCTGAAACAGGCCTACGTCTCCCAGCGGCTGGAGGAGATCTTCCGTAGCGGCAATGCCTCCGGCGCCACCAATTACCAGTTCCTCCTGAACGCCTCCGGCGCCATGAAATCGGCCAACGAGTGGCTGCCGATCCTGAAGGCGGCGCTCACGGCCATTGCGGTGGGGCTCCTGCCGTTCCTGGCTCTCTTCATTCCCACGCCGCTGATCGGCAAGGCGGTTGGGATCATCGCCGGATTCTTTATCTGGCTCACCGCCTGGGGTGTGACCGATGCCATAGTCCATCAGTTTGCCGTGGACTACGCCAATCAGGCTTACGAGATGGTGCGCCAGAATAAGCTGGGCATGGATGCGCTCTATTTCTTTCCCGACCAGACCGTGAAGATTCTCGGGATGTTCGGCACGCTCCGGATGAGCGGCATGATGCTGGCCACGGTTATCACCGGCATGTTGATCAAGTTCGGCGGTCATGCCATGGCGATGATGGCAGGAGGGATGGTTAGTCAGGTTCAATCGGCAGGGAGCCGGGCGGCCCATGAGGTGGAGGACCCGGCCGGCCGGGCGTCTGCCATGCAGCGTAACGTGACGGCCATGCCGACCCAGGCATGGAGTAATGAGCACAGTTTTCAGGCCAGGCAGGCCCAGTCGCTGGTCGGCATGTCGGCCAAGACCACGGCTGCGAGCGACATGATCCGGGATTTCGGGATGGATTTTTCCAGCAGGATGGCAGCCGACGGTGAGTTGGGTCGTACCATCGGTTTCGGCGGCGCTGGCAGGGCCATGCGGGAGAACGGCCTGTCCTCGTCCTATGATCTGAAATCCTTTGATGGCAGGCTCGGGCTGGACAAGTCGGCAGCGGTCAGGGATGTGGTCGGCAACAGTTACGGCGGCGACACCCAAGCCTTTGCCCAGATGGGGGTTGCCAATGATCGGTCTCTTGCCAATGTTTTTGGTAACGGTGATAACTATGCCGGGTTCCTGACCGCCAACATGGACAAGAGTGTCGGACAGCTCCAGGGAGAAATGGGTGCCTATGCCGGTGCGCGGTCGCTCGGCTTCAGCGGCAGCTGGCGTGAGTTCAATTCGCTCCGCTCGGAGATATCTGCTCTGGGTGATTACGCCAATGCCAATGCCGTGAGGACGATTGCCGACTCCTACGGGATCTCTTCAGCTCACCTCATGCAGATGAACTCTCTGTTCAATCAGGGTAAGCAGGCTTCCGAGGTTTCCGGGCTCTCGAACCAGCTTGGCGGCCCGGTGGCGGCCGGAACGGAAGCTGGCCGTGTCGTGGCGACCGAGACCGGCGGCAAGATCCAGGGGATCTACGCTGGTGGCGGATATGACAACTACCAGCAACTCATCGGTAATGACGTGTCGGGACGGATCGCCCGCAATCAGCTGGTTCATTCAGCTGCCGATCAGATGGTCGGGAAGGTGGCGCCGCATCTCACCAATGATCCGGAGATGTACCAAAACGGCCACCTGACTGAACGGGGCTTTGCCGAGATGCAGAAGGCCATGGAGGGTCAAAATATCACCTTTACGACCGCAGACGGCAAGAGCGTAGTCAATGTCGGTATGGATGGCGGTGTCGTGAACTCCTCCGAAGCCGGTACCGTCGCCAAGGGGGACAGAGGAAAGTCGCTCGATCTGCAGAAACAGCTCAAGGCGGCCGGTTTTCAGAGCGCTGCTGCCCATGTCGCCAGGCTGTCAGGCCAGGCGTTCGACTACAAGGCGGATTACGACCGTAACGGCAATCTCGCATCGTTCAGCGTCGATCAGGGCGGTCGGGTGCAGAAGTTCGATCTCGGTCAGAGCCGGACCGGCACCGACATCGAGCGGATGGACCGGAACGTATCGACTGTCGATAAGGGGTTACGAAAGACCGTCGGGGATTTCATCAAGACTGGCTATGAGAACCAGTCGCTGAACGTGAACCGGAAATCAGGATCGTACATGATCCAGGCCGGCGGCAAACAGATGATGGTCAACGGTGACTGGTATTACGCCAAGAATGACAAGTCCGGAAAGATGGAGGTTGTGGGAGGCTCGTTCTCCAACGGCCTCGACGGCAATGTCTTGATGTACGCCAAGGACAAGGACGGCAATCTGCACTATTCGCAGGTGCAGGGGAAGATGGACAAGAGCGGCAATCTGGTTGCCGGCAAGCGTTCCGAGATTACCGAAGACCAGTTCGTTCAGATGTCGCAGCAAGGGGCGGCGGTGGTCAGTACCAGGTCAGGCGCTGGGATTACCGGGAGTATCCATGCCGATGGCGGGGTTAAGGCGGATTATTCGTCGAGACAGACCACTGGATATGCAGTTTCCGCGATTGGTGACCATGCGTCGTCATTTGCTTCACAAGAGTTCAAAGAAGGTCGTTCGATTGATGCAGGATCGGTTGCAACTACGCTTGCAATCGGAAGAAATGCGATAGGTGAAACAGCAAGTATTTTTAGCGATGCTGCCACCGTGGCATCTCCAGTTCGTGCGGCTATGGGACGAAGGCAACTTATGGAATCAGCTACAAAGAGGGAGACTGAAAATGCCGAGAGAGAGGCAGGTGTTCGTGTGCAGCAAAATTTGCAGAGAACCTCAAAAATCCTACAAAACCAGAGTAAATCGTCACCGTTGCCAAAAGGTGGTGGTCCGGCCCCGCTGAGAGGGCCAAGGAGGTAATCACTTTGGAAAAAATTCTTCTGGTATCTGATGGAATAATCGTACTGTTGCTTGCTGGCGATAATGAACTGAACATTCAAGCCGGAGAAGTGCGTCTGTCTGTGGCGGATTATGGTGCAGAAATGCAAATTGACGAAAAATCAATACGATTACCTGCATCAGTGCTTGCACACCTTGAAGAAACTACAGAAGCAAATATCTATTTTTACGAATCGGAACCTTACCGTGCTGTTGCTGATTATAAAGGAAATGTTGCTCTGAACCGTGACGAGGTCTTGAAAGTGAAAGGAGCCTGGGAGTACCAGGCTCAGGGGTAGAATATCCAACTATTAGCGTTTGTAGCGATAATACCTTCTGTATAACCATCCAAACCCAAGCAGATCGGAGATGGTGAACGCCGGCCAGCGATCAGTGCTTGTATAGGCATACTTCATGAGGGGTAAAATCCCCATGTTATTAAGAAACCCGTGATAAAACCGTACAGGGACTCTATCGAAGACAACAAAAAACAAGGTGAAAGCAGACAGATATGCGACACAGCCCCAAAAAATATGTGGGACCAACAATCCAATTGTTGCTCCAGCGAGCAGGCACGGGAGGATAGTTCCTATCGTTGCGAAAACGATAGCTTCAAATTTTCTCGCCATTATATCCTCCCTCCTTTCTCGACGGTCAATGCCCATCAATAATTTCAGGTTAAGTTTGACCAGCCTGAAATGAATTGTCAATCCAAATTTGCTTCGCAATCTAAATATTTCAGCAGGTTGCACCACTCTGTCGTGATCGGACAGGGTGTGTTCACCGTGTATTTCCAGGCAATGTTTGTATCAAATTGACTTTTGAGGCAAAAAGAGGTATTAACATGGCGTAATTTCATGCATTTATGGAGGGTGAGGAGATGGGCTCTGTGCCCTTCAGAACATATCGTTCGAATTGAAGCCGCATTGTCTTCTTACATGCTGACAGGCGGCTTCATTTTTATCTCCCATCTGATATCCAATAGTACAAGGACCTCATCCAAATGAAGCTTATCAGGAACACCGGAAGTGACCGAGTGGTTGATGAACTGCGCACATGCTTGGTGCCACGGTCAAGTCTTGATATTGCCTCATCGGCTTTCTCCATTTTTGCGTACTCAGAGGTTCGCGTTCTTTTTGAGAAGATTGAACGGTGCCGTCTGGTGATTCCGGCTACTGAAGGAGTCGATCTTGGCATGCTTGGTTCCGAGTCCGACCGCCCGTTCCGTAATCATCTGCAGACTCGCTGGCTGGCGCGTCATTGCAGTGAGTGGATACAAAAGAAAGCCGAAGTTCGAGGCGCACCGACATACCTTCCCCAGTCAACCATTATTGCCGGCGAGCCTGATTCCGCTACTCAAAAGATCATCACAGGTAATTGCCCGTTCACGACCGACGGTCTGGGACTTACCCCCGGCAATCAGTTCAGCCTGATCCAGTGCGCCGAAGGCCCGGAAGAATCCGCCATGCTCGGTTCCTGGTTTACTGCTCTCTGGAATAGCCTGTCTGCATCACCAGAGGCGAAAGACTCCCTCATCGCTTCACTCCAAGAGTTGGCTTCCCATCGTGATCCCTTCACCATCTACACCCTGATTCTACATCATCTGTTCAAGGACCGCGGCGAAGAGCTTGACGAGGATCAGATTGTCAAATCCGCCACCGGTATTCGCAACACGATAGTCTGGAAGAAACTCTTCAAGTTTCAGCGTGACGGTGTGGTCGGAGCCATCGACAAGCTGAACCGCTTCGGCGGCTGCATCATTGCCGACAGCGTTGGCCTGGGCAAGACTTTCGAAGCGCTGGCCATCATCAAATACCACGAGCTGCGTAACGACCGCGTCCTTGTGCTTTGTCCCAAGCGACTGCGGGATAACTGGACCATTTACAAGGCCAATGACCGGCGTAACATCTTGGCTGCTGACCGTTTCAACTACGACGTCCTCAACCACACCGACCTTTCCCGCGATGGCGGTTCATCCGGCGATATCGACCTGACCCATGTCAACTGGGGCAACTATGACCTGGTGGTCATCGATGAATCGCATAACTTTCGCAACAAGTCCACGCACAAGGGGAAAGAATCCCGTTACGACCGCCTGATGCGCAAGATCATCAAGGAAGGGGTCAGGACCCGCGTGCTCATGCTGTCTGCCACTCCGGTCAACAACCGCCTTGCTGACCTGCGCAACCAGATTGCCTTTGCCACCGAGGGTGATGATACGGCCCTACTTGAGTATGGCATTACCAGCATCGACAGTACCACCCGGCTGGCGCAAAAACAGTTCAACCGCTGGCTTGATCTGGAAGAAGCGGAGAAAACACCCGCCCGCCTCATCGAGATGCTCGGTTTCGACTACTTTACCTTGCTGGATCAGCTCACCATTGCCCGTTCGCGCAAACATATCGAAAAATACTATGGCATCAGCGAGACCGGCCGTTTTCCGGAACGTCTCAGGCCGATCAACATCAAGCCGGATGTGGATCGGGCCGGCGAATTCCGCTCCATCCGCGATATCAACCTGGAAATCCGCCGGCTCAACCTTGCTGCCTATGCACCGCTTCGGTATGTGCTCCCCCATAAACAGGCTGCCTACGATGCCAA
>JAJZTK010000156.1 GCA_021849045.1 Deltaproteobacteria bacterium
ATAACCGGTCGGTCCCAGGTTCGAGTCCTGGTGGGCCCACCATTTTTTTCACTACGGATATGCACGCGTCTGCAACTCCGTAGCAAAGGTCTTAGTGGGGATGCGGATAACGCACGGCAACTGCAGGAAATACCCGAACGGGGAGAAAGGGAGTGCACGCCAGGTGGCTGCACTCTTTTTCTTTGGACTGACATGGTGATTGCAAAAATATCGGATCTTGTCGGAATTATTAATAAAATAGCCCCACCCCGCTTGGCTGAAGAGTGGGACAATGTGGGGCTCCAGGTGGGAGACCCGACGGCGCCGGTGGAGAGAATCCTGGTGGCCCTCGACCCCACCCCGGCAGCAATCCGGGCCGCCATCGAAAGCTCCTGCCAACTGCTCATCACCCATCATCCCCTGATCTTCAAACCCTTGAAAAAAATTTCCGCTGCCGACCCGACTTCCAGCTTGATATTCCAGGCCATACGCCATGATCTGGCACTGTTTTCCCTGCATACAAACTATGACATTGCAGCCAACGGGCTGAACGATCTGCTGGCTGTCAGGCTTGGGGTCGAGGAAACCAGGCCGCTTAAGGTAACGAGCGTGGACGATCTGGTCAAGTTGGCCGTCTTTGTGCCGTTGGGGCACGAAGACGCGGTGATGAATGCGCTGTTTCGTTTTACCAGCGACATCGGCGCCTATAACGAGTGCTCGTTCCGGGGTGAAGGAATCGGTACCTTTCGTCCGCTCCCCGGTGCCCAGCCGTTCATCGGTCAGGTGGGAACCAGGGAATCGGTTGCGGAGAGCCGGCTGGAACTGCTGCTGCGCAAGGCCGACCTGGCCGCAGCGGTTAAGGCGCTCTGTGCTGCCCACCCGTACGAGGAGCCGGCCTTTGACTGCTATCCCCTGCTGAACCAGGGGGAGTCCTTCGGGCTGGGGCGTATCGGCCGGCTTGGCGAGACCGTTACCCTGGGCGGGTTTGCGTCGACCATCAAGGAGCGGCTGAAAATGAGCACGCTTCGCCTGGTTGGTAGTCCGGACCGGCCGGTGCGCAAGGTTGCCCTGTGCAGCGGCAGTGGCGCTTCGCTCCTTAGGGAAGCAGTCCGGCAGGGGGCTGACGTGCTGGTTACCGGCGACGTCAAGTACCACGAGGCCAGGGATGCCGAGGCCCTGGGGGTGGCGCTGGTCGATGCCGGCCATTTCGCCACCGAGCGGATCATGGCCGAGGCCGTGGCCGACCGTCTGAGGGCGGCCACGGCCAATGGCCCGTACGATCTGAGCGTAGCACCGTTTACCGACGATAACGACCCGTTTACCGCCTGGTGACGTATTTATACGGATTACGGATACATGGGAAAGGAGAGGTAATGTGCGACAAAAACTGACGTTGCTTGACGATCTGCAGGAGATCGACCTGAAGGTTGACGCCCTGCAGGGAGAGAAAGAGGGCTTCGGCGCTCAACTGAACCAGTTGGACCAGACGCTGGCCGAGGCGACCCAAAAGCTTGCCGACAAGGGGGTCGAGATTGAAACCATCGACACCGAGAAGGGGGCTCTGGAGGAAAACCTGTCCATTGAGCAGGTCAACATCACCCGTTCCGAGGCCAACCTGAAGGGGATCACCACCCAAAAGGAGTATCTGGCTGTTTCCAAGGAAATCTCCACTGCCAAGAAGCTGATTGGCGAACTGGAGGAACAGATACTCCAGAAGATCTCCTCCCTTGATCAGCTCAGGGGTGAGGAAGAGCAGCTGAGGGAACAGCAGTCGGCACTGGAGCAGAACCTTTCCGCCTCCCGTGAGGAGATTCGGGCAAAGATTGCCGGGCTGGATGCCGCCATTGCCGCCGACGCGGCTGTCCGCGCGGAAACTGCCAAGGCACTGCCGCCGGCCATCATGAAGCGCTACGGGCGGCTTCGCGAACAGCGCCGCGGCCTTGCGGTGGTAGAGGCCCGCGACGGGAGTTGTCTGGGGTGCAACATGAGCATTCCCCCCCAGATGTACAACAATCTCTTCCGCGGTGATGAACTGATCACCTGCCCTCACTGCAACCGGATACTGGTCCTCCGTCAGACAGTGGCGCAGGAGGGGTAAAGGCGGTAAAGGCTGTTCGATGTTCGACGTTCGAGTTTGTAATGCTCCAAACATCGAACATCGAACTTTTTGAACTGTTTTTTTGTGGTCGGAGCCGTCCAGATGACCGCCGCCTGCCTCGGCAGGGGGAGGAAAGTCCGGGCTCCATAGGGCGTGGTGCTGGATAACGTCCAGCGGGGGCAACCCCAGGGATAGTGCCACAGAGAGAAGTCCGCCTGCCGAAGCCTCGGCAAAGGCAGGTAAGGGTGAAAGGGTGAGGTAAGAGCTCACCGGGTCCGACGGTGACGCCGGATGCCAGGTAAACCCCACCAGGAGCAAGACCTAATAGGGAAGCGTCAAGGGTGGCCCGCCCGTGCTTCCGGGTTGGTTGCTGGAGGCCGTCGGTAACGGCGGTCCTAGATGAATGGTCATCGCCTGCCCAGGGGTAACCGTGGGCAGGAACAGAACCCGGCTTACGGACTGCTCCGGCCACACTTTTAAAATTTTTATGAACGATCAGGAACTGTGGAGCGCCGCACTGCGGCAGATTACGGAGGCGTGGACCTCTTGTGCGCCCCCGGTGGTCGAGCGGCTGACGGAACTGCTCCGCCAGGTTGCAGCCCACAAAGAGGAACTTCACTCTTTAGTGACGACAAGTGGCGCCGACCGCCTGTGCCATCCGTGCGGGGGGCAATGCTGTTTCGGCGGGAAGCACCACGTAACCATTATCGACCTCCTGGCCTATCTGGCGCTGGGGGCCGAGATTTTTACCCCCCGCTTCGATGCGACGGTCTGTCCCTATCTTGGGGGGAGCGGCTGTCTCATGCCGCCCGCTTTTCGTCCCCGCACCTGTATCGTGTTCCTTTGCGAGCCGGTTCTGGAGCGGATAGGTGTTGACGGGCGCAGTTCGATCGACCGGCTGGAAGCCGGGCTCGCGCGGCTCTACAGGGAGATCGGGGAATTGCTTGCCATTTCGCCGGCCAGCAGCCTCCTCCTCGTTGCCGAGCGTTCGGCGGCCGAGGGTGGAGCGCTTATTGATACCGCAGCGATACATGAAGGAGTAACCTATGGCAACCATCAATGACCTCGTTCTCGTGCACGTGGACCACAAGCCGGGCTTCTATGCCCGGATCGAGGAGATCGTCCCGGATGTGAAGCCGGGCTGGTGGCAGGTAAAGCTGCTGGTGCTCACCTTTCCGCTGCAGATCTATACCTGGATACTTGACGAGGGTCAGGTGGCCGGTGCCGACTTCACCATGGGGGGGACCCCCATCAGGCTGGAAAAGGTGGAGTCTCCCCACGCCCGGCCCGAAGAACCGGCGCCTACGGTTCCCCAAGTCGAGAAAAAGAATGCCGCAGCCAAGCCGGGCGCCAAGGTGGTCTCGCTGCTCGACCGGAAAAAGGAGGGGTAACTCCCTCGGCACCTTTTTTGCCCGCCAGATACATCCCCCGTTGCTCAAGTTGTAACCACTCTGTAACACTTCAATAATTATACATAATTTCCTGCTTGGTCTGGATGTCACCACATTCGTTTCCTCTTGTCATTCGATTGCGGAAAACCTCCAAGAATCCAATAATTTTGACCAGCATTTGCCTTGACAACCGATAGGGTGCCGGCTATAGTTGTGCCATTTGGTGGTAAAAAGTGGTTTATTGTGGCAAGAAATGCCAGGGGCGCCATGTTCCGAGGGATCTTCGAAACGACCATAGACGCCAAGGGGCGGACCAGCCTGCCGGCCAGGTTGCGGGACGTGCTGGTCGAAGCCTTTGGCGACGAACGGTTCTTCATTACCAACGCCAATCCGGTGAAGCTGGGAGACGGTCTGTCCAGTTCCGGCCTTGCGCTCTACCCCTACAGGGGGTGGCTGGAGCTTGAGGAGAAGCTGATGACCGGCACCGGTCTCGGCCTGTCGTCGGCAGAGCTTGCCGCGGTCAAGCGGCGGATCGTGGCCCCAGCGGTGGAAGCAGCTGCCGACAAGCTCGGCCGGGTGCTGGTGCCGCCCCATCTCCGCAAGAGCGCGGCCCTGGAGCGGGATATAGTGTTTGTCGGGGTGGTGAACAAGGTGGAGATCTGGAGCCTGGTGGAATGGGAGAAGGTCTGCCGGCAGGATGAATCGCTCTTCCCGAGCGACTCGCCGGTCCTGGCGGAGCTTGGGCTCTAGTGGCCGCTTTTCATCACGTCTCGGTTCTTGCCGATGAAGTCATGCAGTTTCTTGCGCCGGTTAACGGCGGGGTCTATGTCGACGGCACGCTCGGCGGCGCCGGTCATGCCGGCCGTATCCTGGAGGCAACGGCACCGGACGGCATCCTCGTCGGGATCGACCGCGATCCGGCGGCCATCAGAGCGGCAAAGGCGCGGCTGGCTCCCTTCGGCGACCGGGCACGGATCGTCCACGGCAGTTTCGGCGACCTGGCGCAGTACCTGGCCAACCAGGGTATAGAGTCCATCGACGGGCTGCTCCTGGATCTGGGGGTTTCTTCCCATCAACTGGATGCACCGGAGCGCGGCTTCAGCTTCCAGGCCGACGCTCCGCTGGATATGCGCATGGATACGACGGCGGGTGTCACTGCCGCTGACCTGGTGAACGGTCTGTCACATGGCGAACTTGCCAGGGTCATCCGGGAATATGGCGAGGAGCGGTGGGCCGGCCGCATTGCTTCGTTTATCTGCACGGCCCGGGAAGAGGATCAAGTCTGGACCACGGTCAGGCTGGCCGAGTTGGTGAAGGGGGCCATACCCCGTAAGGCGTGGGAGGAGCGGATCCATCCCGCGACCCGCACATTCCAGGCGCTGCGGATCGCGGTGAACCGGGAACTGGAGCAGTTGGAGGCAGGTCTTGCGGCCGGCATCGGGATGCTCCGGCCGGGTGGCCGGGTGGCGGTGATCTCCTTCCACTCCCTGGAGGACCGGATCGTGAAGAACAGTTTTCGTGCCCATGCCAGCGGCTGCGTCTGCCCCAGGGGGCTGCCGGTTTGCCAGTGCGGCAAGCTGCCGGAGCTGAAGATCCTGACCGGCCGGCCGGTCACTGCCACTGCCGGGGAGCTGGCCACAAACCCACGCTCCCGGAGCGCCAAGCTGAGGGTAGCGGAAAAGTTGTGACAATAGTTGGAGCTGTAGGAACGCAGAGACGCCGAGGCGCAGAGAGAAAATCAGTCGGATGGGGGTACGATTCTCCCCAATGCCAATGGTAACAAGCTGCTATTGCCTGCCCCTATTTTTGACCTCCTCCGCGCCTCAGCACTATCAACCTGTCGTCGTCCTGTATGAATCGGAGGTCCGTATGGCCAATGCAAGAACTGCCTTCCCCAAAGTCGTCGACCCCAGAAGAGTCGACGCGGCTGATGAGCATAGGTGGGAGCTCTTTCCCTATCTGGTTGCCGTCATGATCCTGGTGACCGTTGTGGCGGTGTTCCATGTCTGGTCACGGGTCAAGGTGGTCGACCTAGGGCTGGAGATCAACCAGCTGCGCCGGGAGTACAAGGACCAGCAGCAGGAGCAGGGTCGGCTCAAGCTGGAGGTGGCGTCACTCAAGACACCTGCCAGGATTGAAGCCATTGCCAAGGGAACACTTGGCATGACCCTCCCCACGGACCAGCAGGTGGTCGTGGTAAAGTGAGGAACGACCGGGAGAAATGGACACGGGTCCGCATCCGCTTTGTAGGGGGGCTCTTTGCCCTCTGCCTGGCCATTGCGGCCGCCCGTGCCTTCTATCTCCAGGTTTCGCAGCACGAGCGGCTCACCAAGCTGGCCGAGAAGCAGCATCTCAAGACGGTCCCCCTGACCCCTGCCCGGGGGACCATTGCTGACCGCAATAATGCCCCCCTTGCCGTTTCCATCGAAATGGATTCCTGTTTTGCCGAGCCCCGTTCCATGGACGATATCCCCGGAACAGCCGCCAAGCTCGCGCCAATCCTCGGCATGGCCAAGACGGAACTGGAGCAGAAGCTCAAGTCCGCCAGGAACTTTGTCTGGCTCCAGCGCCGGATCATTCCCGATCTGACCAAGCGGATCAAGGAGCTGGAACTGGACGGGATAGGTTTTGCCAAAGAAACCAAACGGTTCTATCCCAACGCGGAGATTGCCGGGCATGTCATCGGCTTTACCGGTCTCGACCCCGAGGGGCTGGAAGGGGTTGAGCGGCGCTACGATACCATCCTGCTGGGCAATAACGGCTACCTGATCACCGAGCGTGACGCCCTGGGCCGGGACATCGCCCTTCGGGGCACGGTGGTGAAGAGCGCGTCAAAGGGGTACAACCTTACGCTGACCCTGGACAAGAACATCCAGTATCTTGCCGAGAAGGAACTTGCCAAGGCGGTGGAAACGAGCCGGGCCAAGGGGGGGATCGCCATCGTCATGGAGCCCCAGACCGGGAAGATACTGGCCATGGCCAATGCCCCGTCGTTCAATCCCAACGCCTATGGCCGCTATCCGGCACAGGTGTTGCGCAACAAGGCGGTCGCGGACAGCTTTGAGCCCGGATCGACGATGAAGGTCTTTCTCATTGCGTCGGCCCTTGAGGAAAAAGTGGTGTCTCCGGGGGACGGGTTCAACTGTGAGGGCGGTAGCTACGCCATCGGTGGCCGGACCATCCATGATACCCACAAGTACGGCCGGCTGTCGGTCAGCGATATCCTCAAATACTCCAGTAACATCGGGGCGGCCAAGATCGGGGCGCGCATGGGCGCCGAGCGGCTCTACCGCTACCTGCGCGGTTTCGGCTTCGGGGAGCGGAGCGCCATCGACCTGCCGGCCGAGGCTAGCGGCTATCTGCGGAACAGCAACAGCTGGTACGGCATCGACCTGGCTACCATCTCCTTCGGTCAGGGGGTGTCGGTCACAGCCGTGCAGCTGGCAACGGCCTTTTCTGCCGTGGCCAACGGCGGTACCCTGATGAAGCCGTATCTGGTGGAGAAGGTGCTGGACGACAACGGCAACGTTCTCAAGGAATACGGTCCCGAGCCGCGGCAGCGTGTTATTTCGGACCAGACCGCAAAGACTGTTGCCAGGATGATGGAAGCGGTTGCCGCTGAGGGGGGAACCGGTACCAATGCTGCAGTGGAAGGATTTCGCGTAGCCGGCAAGACCGGAACGGCCCAGAAGGTCGATCCGGTGACCCGTGGCTACTCACTCGACAAGCGGACCGCGTCATTCATCGGTTTCGTGCCGGCTGACCGGCCGCGCCTCACCATTGTGGTCATTGTGGACGAGCCGAAAACCAGTCCCTATGGGGGGGTGGTGGCGGCTCCCGCCTTCAGTGCCATTGCCCGGCAGGCCCTCTGTTACCTCCGGGTCCAGCCGGACCGGGTGGAGCGGAAGCAGCCCCAGCGGATCGAGGTGAAGCAGCAACAGCCTGACCAGACCGTGGCTGATGCTGCCGAAGGGTCCATAACCGATGCCGGCGAAGGCGGAGTTATGGTCAATTTCCGGGGGATGAGCATGCGTCAGGTCCTGCAGGTGATGGAGAAGAAGGGGTTGAACGTGAAGGTGCTGGGGAGTGGCCGGGTGGTGGAGCAGAATCCGGCGGCAGGCCGGCGAATAGGCCCCAACGAGCCGGTCTGGGTCCGGCTGGTCCCTTCGGCCTAAACTAAAGGAGGCGTCGGATGCGTCTGGCCGAACTGCTGACAGCAATCACCCCGGAAGTGATTACCGGAACGGTCGATGTGGAGATTGCCGCTATCGCCTACGACTCGCGCCAGGTGCCGGCTGGCAGCCTGTTCTGCGCCCTCCGGGGGAGCAGCGTCGACGGCCACCTGTTCATTCCCCAGGCGCTGGCAGCCGGGGCTGTCGCCTTTTTGGTGGAAAATGCCGCAGCCGTGCCCGTGGGGGTGCCGTGTATCACCGTGACCGATACCAGGTCGGCAATGGCCCGGCTGGCTGCGAGATTCTACGGCGAGCCGACCGCCGCTGTTCCGCTGGTGGGAATCACCGGTACCAACGGCAAGACCACCACCACCTACCTGGTGGAAGGGATCATGGAGGCGGCCGGCATTCCGGCCGCCGTACTCGGTACCATCAGCTATCGTTTCCGGGACCGGACGATTCCCGCTCCCCATACGACGCCGGAGTCGGTGGACCTGCAGCGGACACTGCGCGAACTGGTCGATGCCGGGGCTCGGGGGGTGGTAATGGAGGTCTCCTCCCATGCCCTGGATCAGCACCGGGTGGATGGCTGCCGCTTCCGGGCCGGCATCTTCACCAACCTGACCCGTGACCACCTGGATTATCACGGCGACATGGAGACGTATCTTCGGAGCAAGCTCCGCCTGTTTACCGAACTGCTGCCGCAAGCCGGCGGAGTCGGGGCGGTCAACCTGGACGACAGCTATGGCCCGCGGGTGGCAGCGGCAGCGGCATGTCCGGTTATTGGCTACGGCCTGGCAAGCGGCGCGCAGGTGACGGCCAGGGACGTCGTCTTTTCCGTTGACGGCATCGCGGCCATGATCGTGACCCCGTCTGGAGAGTTTCCGCTGCGCTCACCGTTGATGGGGCGTTTCAACCTGGCCAACATCCTGGCTGCCGTGGCAGCCGGTGTTGCCCTCGATCTGCCGCTTGCCGCCATTGCGGCGGGGATCGCGGGACACCGGCGGGTACCGGGCCGCCTGGAACGGGTGGAAAATGACCGGGGTGTAGCGCTACTGGTGGATTACGCCCATACCGGCGATGCCCTGGAGAATGTCCTGGCTACCCTGTCCGAGATCAGGGCGGGCAGGATCATTACCGTGTTCGGCTGTGGTGGCGATCGCGATCCCGGCAAGCGGCCGGTCATGGGTGAGATTGCGGCCCGGTACAGCGACCTGGCCGTGGTCACCTCGGACAACCCGCGAACCGAGGAGCCGCTTGCCATCGTGGCCCAGATCCGTACCGGGATTCTGCCCCTGGGGCTCAGGGAGTATACGGCGGAAGAACTTGTCGCCGACCTGCCGGAAAAGGGGTTCGTGGTTGAACCTGACCGGCGAACGGCCATCAAGCTGGCGGTCCGGTTGGCCCGGCCAGGCGACATCGTTCTGTTGGCCGGCAAGGGGCATGAGGATTATCAGATCATCGGCACCACCAAGCATCATTTCGACGACCGGGAGGAGGCCGCTGCCGCCTGCCGCGAACTGGACCCGAAAGGGCGAGGGTAGGATGTTCACTGTTGCCGACATACTTGCAGCGACCGGCGGCACCCTCGTCTGCGGCACCGAGGTCGAGGTCGCCGGCGTCAGCACTGATTCCCGGCGGGTTCTCCCGGAAGAGCTCTTCGTGCCGCTTGCGGGTGATCGGTTCGACGGTCACGACTTCATCGCCGAAGTCGTTGACAGGGGGGTGCGGGTGGTGCTTGCCGGCATTGGCTGGTTGGCCGACAACACACCGCCTGCCGGCTGCAGCTGCATTGCCGTGCCGGACACGTTGGCCGCCATGGGCGATCTTGCTGCCTTTCATCGCCGTCGCTTTGAGCTGCCAATGGTGGGAATAACCGGCAGCAACGGGAAAACGACCACCAAGGAGATGCTGGCGGCTATTCTCGGCGGGACCGGACCGGGACTCAAGACCCAGGGAAACCTGAACAACCTGATCGGCCTGCCCCAGATGCTCTTCAGGCTGACGGACGAGCACCGATGGGCCGTTCTGGAGATGGGGATGAGCGAATTCGGCGAGATCGACCGGCTGGCAGAGATCGCGGC
>JAJZTK010000157.1 GCA_021849045.1 Deltaproteobacteria bacterium
CGGCGTTCGCCGGCTCCTCGACCACGAAGACCGGGAACTGCCCCGAGGTGAGGGTTGCCGCGGCATAGCAGCGCTCCAGGGCTGCGTTGATCTTTGTCCGTATCGTCTCGCGCATCGACTCTTTGCTACTCCTTTTCCGGGGCGTTGTCGCCTTCTGTCGTGGAAGGCTGTTCCTTGATCGAAATATCCCGGGTAAAATCGGGACACCGGGCGCCGCCGTCGCTAACGCAAAAACGCTTGGCACAGGTTTCGCGCCAAGCGCAGATTACACAACTCTGCCGTGACATGGGAAATCTCCATTTTGCGGGCCTGCTGGCCCTACCGTTTAAGCTCCTCGGGTTTGGTCTGCGAAGGGAACTGGTAGATGATCTCGTTCTGACGGACCAGGCCGAAATCCCGGCGGGCGACACTTTCCAGGTAGCGGCGATCGTTTTTCAGGGCATCGATCTCGCGCACCAGTTGCAGATTGTCCATGCGAACGGCATCCACCCGCTGCTGGATCTCCTTTTTCTCCCGGTTCAGGTGGTAAATGCGCAGGAGTCCCCGTTCACCGAAGACGGTGAAGTAGAGGATGAAGGTGATGCAGGCGGCAGGGATGAAGTAAAGCCTCTTCCGCATGGATCCTCCCGACGGGCTCAGCGCGCCGTCACCAGCGGGGAAAAGTAGGCGATGGTCCGTCTGAGCCCTTCCGGCACCGGCGTGACCGGTTCCCATCCGAGCCTGGCGCGGGCCAGGGAGATATTCGGCTGCCGCTGTTTGGGGTCGTCAGCTGGCAGTGGCTTGTGCACAACCTTCGAAGTTGAGCCGGTCAGATCGATGATCCGCCGGGCAAACTCCAGGATCGTGGTTTCCGCCGGATTTCCCAGGTTGACCGGACCAATGAAGCTTTCACACTCCATCATCCGGATCAATCCCTCCACCAGATCGTCCACGTAGCAGAAGGAGCGGGTCTGGGAGCCGTCGCCATAGACGGTGATGTCCTCTCCACGCAACGCCTGAAGGATGAAGTTGGAGACAACGCGGCCATCGTTCTCGGCCATCCGCGGACCATAGGTATTGAAGATCCGGACGATCCGGATGTCCACCCCATTCTGGCGGTGGTAATCCATCATCAGCGTCTCCGCCACCCGTTTCCCTTCATCGTAGCAGCTCCGGATGCCGATGGGGTTCACGTTCCCCCAGTAATCCTCGGTCTGGGGGTGGATCTGGGGGTCTCCGTAAACCTCAGAGGTGGAAGCCTGGAGGATGCGGGCCCTGACCCGCTTGGCCATCCCCAGCATATTGATGGCACCCATGACGCTGGTCTTGACCGTCTTGACCGGGTTGTACTGGTAGTGCACCGGTGAGGCAGGACAGGCAAGGTTGTAGATCCGGTCCACCTCCAAAAGGATCGGCTCAACAATGTCGTGGCGGATCAGCTCGAACCGGTGGTCATCCAGCAGATGGGCGATGTTGCGCTTGCTGCCGGTGAAGAAGTTATCGATGCAGATCACCTCATGGCCGTCGGCCAGAAGCCGCTCGCAGAGATGTGATCCAATGAAGCCGGCGCCACCGGTGACCAGTATCCGCATCTGTTACCCCTCCCCGCAGCCGCTGTTGCCGTTGCGCCCCAGCGGCACGTAGCGGAAACCGGCTGACTGCATCCGGTCCGGCTTGTACAGGTTGCGGCCATCCACCACGATCGGGCTCTTCAGGGCAGCCTTGACCCGCTCGAAATCCGGGTTGCGATACTCGTTCCAGTCGGTAATGATGACCAGCGCATCGCAATCGGCCAGAATTTCGTACTGATTGGTGCTGTACGCTACCCGGTCGCCGAAATGCCTCTTCGCCTCTTTCAGTGCCTCCGGGTCGTGGGCACGAACCGTCGCCCCCATGGCCAAGAGCCGCTCTATGACGGTAAGTGACGGCGCTTCGCGCATGTCGTCGGTACGCGGCTTGAAGGAGAGCCCCCAGCAGGCGATGGTCCTACCGGCCAACGGCTTCTCCGGGTCACCGCTCCCGAGAATCTTGAGCAGCTTATCGGCGAGCACCTGCTTCTGGCGCTCGTTCACCTCTTCCACCGCCTTGAGCAGCAAGAAATCGTATGAGCACTCCTCGGCGGTCCGGACCAGAGCCTTGACATCCTTGGGAAAGCAGGAGCCGCCGTAGCCCGGTCCGGGGAAGAGGAAGTCGTACCCGATCCTGGAGTCGGAGCCAATCCCTTCCCGCACCGCGGAGACATCCGCCCCCATCCGTTCGCACAGGTTGGCGATCTGGTTCATGAAGGAGATCCGGGTGGCCAGCATGGCGTTGGCCGCGTACTTGGTCATCTCGGCGCTCCGGATGTCCATGACGATCATCCGGTTCTGCTTGCGCATGAACGGATCGTAGAGTTCCTTCATGATCTCGGCGGTCCGGACGTTGTCGGTGCCGATCACCACCCGGTCCGGCTTCATGAAGTCCTCGATGGCCGCCCCTTCCTTGAGAAACTCCGGGTTGGAGACCACGTCGAACTCGATGGAGACCTTGCGGCCGGCCAACTCCTCCCTGACCGCAGCCCGCACTTTGTCGGCAGTCCCTACCGGCACGGTCGACTTGTCGACAATGATCTTGAACCCTTCCATATGGCAGCCGATACCGCGGGCAACGGCCAGCACATACTGCAGGTCGGCAGAGCCGTCCTCACCCGGAGGAGTACCGACGGCAATGAAGTTGATCAACGAGACCTTGACCGCTTCGGCCAGATCGGTGGTAAAGGAGAGGCGCCCCTCTTCGCAGTTCCGCAGGACCATCTCCTTCAGACCCGGCTCGTAGATGGGGATGATCCCCTTCTTGAGTCCCTCTATCTTCGCCTCGTCCACGTCAACGCAGATGACGCTGTTGCCGCTCTCGGCAAAACAGGCGCCGGCCACCAGCCCCACATAACCGCTTCCGATCACGCAAATCTTCATTCAGTCAGCTCCGGTACGTAAATTAAACAAATTCTATAGCACAGGAACCCGGCCTATGCCAGCACTTTCCCCGCCAACAGTGTCCGGCTCAACCGGGCAAACTCTTCCAGATCAAGGGTTTCCCCCCGGCGGCCGGGATCGATGCCGCAACTCGCGAGAACCGCCCGCAACGTCTCGTCATCAGGTGCCAGGTCAGCACTCTTCAGGCAGTTCCAGAGGGTTTTCCTGCGTTGGCCAAAGGCCGCCTTCACCAGTCGCCGGAACAGGGGCTCGTCCCCCACGTCGCACCGGGGTGCGGCCAGCGGCGTGAAACGAAGGACCACCGAATCCACCTTGGGGATCGGACGGAAGGAGCCGGGCTTTACCACGCATTCGCGAACCACGTCGAAATGGAGGGCACAGAATACCGAGAGGATACCGTACTCCTTGGTGCCGGGTCGGGCCACGAGCCGGTCCCCCACTTCTTTCTGGAGCATGAGGACGAGCCGGCTGAACAGGGTGGGGGTCTCAAGAAACAGGAACAGGACCTGGGACGAAATATTGTACGGCAGGTTGGCCGCTACCTTCCATTGCCCCTCGCCATGCGCCGTAAGGAGCCGGGGGAGATCCACCCGCAGGATGTCCCCCTCGACGATTGCGACGTGGGGCAAGGCGCCATAGGCAGCCGTCAAAGGCCCAAGCAGCCGCTTGTCCAGCTCCACCGCCACCAGACGGCCGACCCGGGGGACCAGAAAACCGGTCAAGGCCCCCTGTCCCGGACCAATCTCCAGCAGTTGATCCCCGGCTGTCGGCGCCACGGCTGCCACGATCCGTTCAAGAACATGCTGGTCCACCAGGAAATTCTGGCCCAGCGATTTCTTGGCCCTGACCCTCTCCATCATGCCCACCCCAGTTCAGCGGCGATCCGGTCCAGGGGCCAGACCGGCACGGCATCGAAATCCAGGGCACCGAGCCCCTTTGACAGGTAGAAATCCCCCGGCACCGCCACCATGGCCGCATTGTCACTGCACAAGGCCGGCGACGGGATATGCAGGGAAACCCCGCACTGCGCGGCCATTGCGGCCATTGCCCGGCGCAGTCCGCTGTTGCAGGCCACCCCGCCGGCTACCACGAGCCGCGTGCAGCCGGTTCTCTCAAGGGCTGTGGCGGTCTTCCGGACCAGGACCTGACAGACCGCCTCCTGAAAAGAGGCGCAGAGGTGGGGCAGGTCGTCCCCGGCCAGAGAGGGCTCTTTGCGCAAGGCGGTATGGACCGCGGTCTTCAGGCCGCTGAAACTGAAATTGAGGGTGCCGTCATGGAGGAGCGGCCGCGGCAGCTTCACCCGCTGCGGGTCCCCCTGTACCGCCAGCCGGTCGATCTGGACCCCACCGGGATAGGGAAGTCCGGCCAGCTTGGCCACCTTGTCGAACGCTTCTCCGGCCGCATCGTCGATGGTCTGGCCCAGGATGGCATAGCGGCCGATCCCGTCCACCCGGTACAGATGTGTGTGCCCGCCGGATACCACCAGGGCGAGAAAGGGGAACGGAACCTCCTCCTCCAGGAGAATGGCCAGGAGGTGGGACTCGATGTGGTTCACCCCGGCCAGCGGGATATCCCTGGCCGCGGCGATCCCCTTGGCGGCGCAGACTCCGACCAGCAGTGCGCCGATCAGTCCGGGACCGCGGGTGACCGCCACCCCTTCGATATCGGCCATGGTGACGTCGGCGCTCCGAAGCGCTTCGTCAATGACCGGCACGACCCCTTCCAGATGCTGGCGGGAGGCAATTTCCGGCACCACACCGCCATAGGCGGCATGGATGTCCACCTGGGTGGCAACAACGCTGGAAAGCGCCTGCCGGCCGTCACGCACCACGGCGGCCGCGGTTTCATCACAGGATGTCTCGATGGCTAATAACAACATGGTTCAATGTTCAAGGTTAGTGGTCAAAAAAAGCGGGGCGTACGGCGGCACGCCCCAAGAGAGATTATGCTCCTCACCCCTTACTCCACACTCCTCACAAAAGATTGGCCGCCAGCTCTGCCAGGGCCGACCGCTCCCCTTTCAGCACAGTGATGTGGCCGGCGATGGCCTGCTCCTTGAATCGCTCCACCACGTAGGTCAGACCGTTGGACGAGGCATCGACGTACGGGTTGTCGATCTGGTACGGGTCGCCGGTCAGGACGATCTTGGTCCCTTCGCCGGCCCGGGTGATAATGGTCTTGATCTCGTGGGGGGTCAGGTTCTGGGCCTCGTCCACGATCATGTACTGGTTGGGAATGGAGCGGCCACGGATGTAGGTCAGGGGTTCTATATCCAGAATCCCCATGGCCATCAGCTCCTTGTACCCCTTGCTATGCCGCTTCTCGGCCTCGTGCCCGGAGAGGAGGAGTTCCACGTTGTCGAAGATCGGCTGCATCCAGGGGGAGAGCTTTTCCTCGATATCGCCGGGTAGGAACCCCAGATCGCGGCCCATGGGAAAGACCGGCCGGGAGACCAGGAGCCGGTTGAAGACCCCCTCCTCAGCCACCTTGTGAAGACCGGCGGCTATTGCCAGCAGCGTCTTGCCGGTGCCGGCCTTGCCTACCAGGGTCACCAGCTTGATGGAATCGTCCAGCAGGATGTCAAGGGCCACCGACTGTTCCCGGTTGCGGGGCTGAATGCTCCAGACCCCCTCTTTCCCTACGCGACGGATCGGCACCAACTGGCGCTTGACCGCATCGAACCGGCCGAGGGCCGTATGCGAGGGATTGGTGGCGTCCCGCAGGGTCAGGAACTGGTTCGGCATTCCCCCGCCATCCCACTCCAGCCATCCCTGGCCATGAAACCGGTCCACCGCATCCGGCGCCACGTCCACGTCAGCCATGCCGCTGTAGAGATCGTCGATCTCTACCTTGTCGGAACGGTAGTCCTGGGCCACCAGGCCGAGGGCGTCGGCCTTGATCCGCAGGTTGGTGTCCTTGGTCACCAGAATGAGCGGGCTGGCAGCCTCCTTCTGCTGCAGGTCCACGGCCACCGCCAGTATCCGGTTATCGCCCCGGTCGGCCCGCAGTTCCGGCGGCAGCCGCTTCATGACCTTCTCTTCGTAGATCTCCACCCGCAGCATACCACCGCCCGGCAGTCCGACCCCATTGGAAAGAGAGCCCTGCAGCCGGAGTTCGTCCAGAAGGCGGGATATCTGGCGGGCGTTCCGGCCGGTCTCGTTCATGTCCTTCTTGAACCGGTCAATCTCCTCGACAACCGTGATCGGAATGACGATGGTATTGTCCTCGAACTTGAAAAGGGCCTGGGGGTCGAAGAGGAACACGTTGGTGTCGATGACAAAGGTTTTCATAACACTCCTAGCTGAGCAGGTATCGGTGCCGGCTGCACACTGCGGCAGCCGTGACACCGTAAGAAATTGCATGAAATGGGCAGGCGAGGCCTACTTCTCGATAACGCTGAACTTGAGCCCCTCGGAAGTGGCCACAATCTTCAGGTAATACTCGCCCTTTCCCTTGTAGCTGGCCTCCACCACCACCTCACCGTCCCGGTTGAGGGCTGCCAGAACCGACTCCGGCGGCTCTTTGACGGTAAAGGTGCTGTAGATGTTCGTCTTCATGAGATCAGCCTTGGTGACCGGCCTTTCGGGGGGAAGGGAACAGGCTGCCAGCAGACCGATCAGTTGCAGACCGATGACAGAGAGAACAAGCCGCTTCATGGATGACATTCTCCTCATTGTGAAATCAATAGGCAGCCGGACACATTCTTTGTTAACGGCTTACGGCTGGCGGCGCTGGCCGACAATCTCGGCCAGTGCCGCCAGGAAGGCGTCGATGTCGGCATTAGTCGTAAAATAGCCCGGGCTGACCCGCACGGTGCCGACGGGAAAGGTCCCGATGGTGCGATGGGCCATGGGCGCGCAGTGGAGACCAACCCGTACGGCAATGCCGAACTCGGCGTCCAGACGAAAACCGATCACTGCCGGGTCGAGTCCGGCAATCGTGAACGAGGCCACCGGCGCACGCCACCCCGCTGGGGCTGCATGGACAGTGATTCCCGGCATCACGGCCAGCCCGGCCACAAGCCGCACCATGAGTTCCTCTTCGTGGCTGGCGATGATATCTATCCCGGTATGCCGAATGAACCCGGCACCGGCCAGGAGGCCGGCTATCCCCGGCACATTCAAGGTGCCGCTTTCGAACCGGTCCGGCACGACACTGGGCTGCTCAGGTTCGGAGGAAAAACTGCCGGTCCCCCCCACCGTGAGCGGCTCCAGCTCGATCCCCTCAGCCACGTAGAGAAGCCCGGTGCCTGGTGGGCCGAAGAGCCCCTTGTGGCCGGGGGCTGCCAGCAGGTCGATTCCCATCCCTACCACATCGATGGGGAGACAGCCGGCGCTTTGGGCCGCATCCACCAGGAACGGAATCCCGGCGGCCCGGGTCAGCGCACCGATCTCCGCCACCGGCTGAACGGTGCCGGTGACGTTGGAGGCATGGGCCAGCGCCACGAGCCGCGTATTCGGCCGAAAGGCAGCAGCAATGTCACGACTGGCAACAAGGCCGGCGCGGTCCGCCGCCACCCGGGTCACCGCTATCCCCCGCTTCTCCAGGTAACTGAGCGGACGGGCCAGGGAGTTGTGCTCCATGGTGGTGGTAACCACGTGGTCGCCCGGCTTCAGCAGTCCCCGGACCGCCAGATTGAGCGACTCGGTGGCGCTGTGGGTAAAGACGAGACGGGTCGGGTCCGGAATGGCGAAGAACTCGGCCAGGGTTTCGCGGGCAGTAAAGACCAGCCGGGCCGACTCCAGCCCCTGGGCATAGCCGCCCCGCCCCGGCGCCACGCCGATCCGGCGCATCGTGTCGTCCATGGCCCGGTAGACCGACTCGGGCTTGGGAAAGGAAGTTGCCGCATTATCCAGAAAAATCGGCATAAAAAACCGTATCATGTCCCCGGAGTTATGGCAATCGCTATCAGAACGGAAGCGATGGGGCAGCGGCAAGCAGCGGAGCCAGTAGAACCCTGGCCGGCGGATCGGCGACCTGGCCGGCCACAACCTTTTTTTTCAGTTCCGGCAGGGAGAGCCCCCCCCACCAGTTGCCGGGCAGCGAAAGGTCGCCAATACCGTCGTAGGCCAGTTCGACGGCGCCGTTGTTCCGGATGATGTTCCCCCAGAGGGCGGCAAGGCCGTCGCCAAGGCGCAGCCCCACCTTGCCGTTACCGCTGATCTCGTTGCCGTGTATCTTGAGCCGGCTTCGCTTCAGACTCACCCCTTCGTCCCGGTTATCCACCACCCGGGCGCCGACAACCTCCCCTTCACAGGCGGTCAGGCGCAGCCCCGAACCGTTACCGGCAAAGAGAGCCCCCCTCACCTGGAGCCTCACCCCCTCGGCCACCAGACCGGTTACCGCCCCCTGGACCGTGACCTGGCGCAGGGTGACCGATCCGGCTTCGGCAACGATGCCGCTCTGGCCGCCACTGACAACCCCGTCCCGCAGATCGGTCTCACCGGCCTGGATCATCACGCCGGTAGGCGAATCGCTCACCGTCATCCCCCGGATCGAGGCCAGTGAGTCCAGGAGCCGCAGGGCAATGCGGCAATGGGCAAAGGCAATGCCACTGGCCGTAAACGAAGAAAACTGGGCCTCCAGTCCCCGCTCCGCCCCCTCGATGCGGCAGTTATCCAGTTGGTTCTTCTTCTCGCTCCCCTGGAGAATGACCCCGTACCAGTCACCCGGCTGGGGCTTGGCAAAGGCGCTGGTGAAGAGGACCGGGTGCTCGGCATCCCCCTGGACCACCAGGCGGCCATGGATGAACAGCGAGGTACCGCCCAGACCGCCGGCTTCGGTACTCTTGGCCACGATCACGGCACCCGGCCTGATCGTCAGGGTGGCCTGGGGAGCCACGGTGACCGGGCCTTCCAGCACCACCAGTCCCCGCCAAACCGTATCCTCGGTGATGGTCTGTTCCCGGTAGGTGGCCTCCACCGCCCCAAGGGGACGAAGCATGCGCGCCGGCAGGCCCTGCAGCCCCTCTACCGTCGGCTGCGTTGCCCCGGAAGGGAGTTGTGCCGCTTCGCCAGCGGAACAGAACAACACCATGAGCACAAACGCCAGAGCTATCGGCCAGGCCGGACTGATCATCGCTTCGCACTGTCTGCACCGGGCAGCACCGGGTCCATTATTTCGTGTCATAGCCGAAAATTCTTACCACAACAATGGGGCAAAGTAAACCGCCACACCGCCCGAATCCAGCAGAAAAAGGGCATTGTTACGTCTTTTCAGTCGGTTAGAAATAGTTCAAAAAAGCCCTTGACACCCCATACATGTTGTGGTTAATTTTTCAGCGCAACACAACATATTGTAAAAGTCCTGAAAATACTACAAAACCTTTTTCACGCAAGGAGAACCAAGGTTTATGGCACACAAAGCGCCCGCAACACTGTCCGCCCTGTCGAAAAATGCCCTTACCGTACTGGAAAAACGGTACCTGAAACGGGACAAGGAGGGGAACTCGCTGGAAACCCCGGCCGAACTCTTCCGCCGGGTAGCCGACGCCATCGCGGCAGCGGACAAGGCATTCGACAAGAAGGCCGATCTGAAGGGGCTCTCCGACCTCTTCTACTGCATCATGACCAACCTGGAATTCCTCCCCAACTCGCCGACCCTGATGAACGCCGGCCGTGAGCTCGGCCAGCTTTCCGCC
>JAJZTK010000158.1 GCA_021849045.1 Deltaproteobacteria bacterium
TGCCGGTCGAGCGGATCGCCAGCGGATAGAACTGGGCGACATAGGCGTAGAGCAGAATCTGCGTTCCGATGGTGGTGGCGCCCGCCAGTGCCACCAGCAGATAGAGCACGGCCGTGGAGTTCTTGACGCCGAGCAGGCTGATCGATGCCGCGGCGATGATGAAGAACACGATCACCACGCGCTTCAGGTGCAGGCGGTCGCCGATCATGGCGCCGCCGACCGCGCCGAAAATGGCGCCGAAGTTAAGCACCAGCAGGAAACTCAGGCTGGAACCGAGTCCGTAGCCGGCCTTGAGCATCAGCTTGGGCAGCCAGGAACCCAGGGCATAGACCATCAGCAGGCACATGAAGAAACTTACCCAGAACGTCACCGTGCTCAGCGCCCGGCGTTCGGTGAACAGCGCCAGCAGGGGGACGTGCCTGGTCTGTCCGGTGGGCATGTGGTACTGGTCGCCCGCTTGCGGCCTGAAGTCCGGTGCCACCCGGGAGAGCATGGCAGCGGCCTGGTCGTCGCGCTTGGCGCGTAGCAGGAAGCCTACGGATTCTGGCAGGAAGTAGAGAATCAGCGGCAAGAGCAGTAGCGGGATCGCACCGACAAAGAACACCGCCGACCAGCCGAATTTCGGTATCAGGTACATGCCCAGGCCGGCCGACATCATGCCACCGACCGAATAACCGCTGAACATGATGCCGACCAGGGTGCTGCGCATCTTTTTCGGGGAATACTCGGTCATGAGCGCCACCACGTTCGGCATTACTCCGCCGATGCCCAGACCGGCAAGAAAGCGGCAGATGCCGAATTCGACCGGGTCGCGGGCAAAGCCATTGAGGAAGGTGAAGGAACTGAACAGCACCACGCAGATGGCGACCATCCATTTGCGCCCGTAGCGGTCGGCTGCCGGGCCGAAGATCATGGCTCCCAGCATCATGCCGAACAGGGCATAACTGCCGAGCGAGCCGGCCTGCAGTGGGGTCAGACTCCACTCCTTCATCAGCACCGGTAGCACCGCGCCGTAGATTACCAGGTCGTAACCGTCGAAGATGATGACCAGCGCACACCAGAACAGCACCATCAGGTGAAACCGGTTGAATCGAGCCTCGTCGATCAACTTGTGTACATCAATCTTTCTCATGCATTACCTCCTTCGATAGTGCCTTTCAGGAATGAAAGGCTGTTTAGTGAATTCACAGCTGCTGTTGAGAGTGAACCGAGGCTTCATGTCCGGTACCTCTTGTTAACGGTACGGGCCTGTTAGTTGGAGATATTTAAAATATTGTTTTGCAATTATGCTTCCAAATAATTAATTAGATGGAGATAAAGGTTTGCAAATATGTAACGCACTGTTTTTACACTACTAAATAGATGGTATATTGGTTACATCGTTTTATAAGCGATAGCGTGCGGTTGGCTCGTCATGTAATATTCTGATTCGTCGTGTAAAAAATTGATGGCGCCGGGAAGGGCCTTGGAGCGACGAGAAGCAGGTGGAAAGATGGGGGATTGGACCGCGTATCGAGGGCTTGGCGATATGTGGGGAGGGGGCAGGGGGTGGAAAGCTGTTAAACCTGCAGATGTCTGCCAATGGTGCCGTGGCCGGCCATTGGCCTTTTTTACGACACCGGATTGATCCGCATTAACCCTTCCTGGCAGATGGTCGCCACGAGTGCTCCCTCCCGGGTGAAGATGCTGCCCGTTGCAAACCCGCGTGCACCGGAGGCGCTTGGGCTCTCCATGGCTAAGAGCAGCCACTGGTCGACCCGGCACGGGCGGTGGAACCACATGGAGTGATCAAGACTGGCCATCTGGGCGTTCATTTCCCGCAACGCCTTTTTGTAGGGGAGCACAGCGGTGCGGAACAGGGCGAAGTCAGAGGCGTAGGCCATGATGGCCTGGTGCAGGTCAGGGGCAGGGGGGACCGCTTCCAACGTGCGCATCCAGAGAGTTTGTAACGGGGGGCTGGTATCGGCCAGATAGGGGTTGGCCGGTAGAACGGGACGGATGTCCAGCGGTACCTGCCAGGCCGACCGGTCCTTGAACCGGTCCGGGTCAAGCTCGACCGCCTGCCGGCGCAGTTCCGTGAGCGACGGCAGATCGTCGGGACCGGGAACGTCGGGCATCCTGTTCTGGTGCTCGAAACCGCTCTCCTCCTTCTGGAACGACGCGGCCATATTGAAGATGGGACGCCCGTGCTGGATCGCCACAATGCGGCGGGTGGCGAAACTGTGCCCGTCGCGGATCCGGTCGACGCTGTACACGATCGGTGCGGTCATGTCCCCGGGGCGAAGAAAATAGGCGTGCAGGGAATGGGCGCTGCGGCCATTCACGGTCCGGCAGGCCGCAGCCAGTGCCTGGCCCAGCACCTGGCCGCCAAAGACGCTTTTCCCGCCGATGTCCCTGCTTTCTCCCCGAAAGATGTTCTCCTCGATCTTTTCCAGATCCAGCAGCTTCAACATGTCCTCTACACTGGAATGTATCATGTTTGTACGGTCTCTTTCCGCAGTACAGCAAGCTCTGGTAACGGATGCATCGCGAGGCGCGTACCCGCTACTCAAACAGACGGGGGCTCCGCTATGGTTCCGAAGCCCCCCGAATGATGTCACCGGACAGGATCAGAGATGCTCTACGATCCGTTCCTTTTTCGACTGAAGCCGGTTCAGGGCGTTGATGTACGCCTTTGCCGACGCCTCGATGATGTCCGTGGATGAACCGCGGCCGAGCACGGTCCGGTCTCCCTCTTCAAGCCGGACGGTGACCTCGCCCAGGGCATCGGTGCCGCCGGTAATGGAGCCGACGTTGTACTGCAGGAGCTTCGCCTTGGTCTTGGTCAGCTTCTTGATCGCCTTCAGGACGGCATCGACCGGGCCGTCGCCCAATTCGGCGGTCCGGCACTGACTTCCTTCTACGTCCATCTGCACGGTGGCCGTGGCAACGGCAAACGAGCCGCAGGTGACGGTGACATGGCTGAGCTTGAATTTCTCGTCAGCCTGGGTATTCACCTCGTCGGCCATGATGGCGTCCAGGTCCTCGTCAAATAATTCCTTCTTCAGGTCGGCCAAGGCCTTGAAGCGGACAAACGCCTTGTTCAGCTGCTCATCATCGAACTCGTACCCCAGGTCTTCCAGCCGCTTCTTGAATGCGTGGCGACCGGAGTGTTTTCCCAGCACCAGGGCGTTTGTTTTCAATCCCACTGACTCGGGAGTCATGATCTCGTAGGTGGTCTTGTTCATTAGCACCCCGTGCTGATGAATCCCGGCCTCGTGGGCAAAGGCGTTGGCGCCGACAATGGCCTTGTTGGGCTGCACCACGATTCCGGTGACGGTGGTGACCAGCCGGCTGGCAGGGGTCAACTGCTCGGTGGCCACGTTGCACACAAAGGGAAGGATGTCGTGACGGGTCCTGAGCGTCATGACGAACTCTTCCAGTGAGCAGTTGCCGGCCCGCTCGCCGATACCGTTGATCGTGCACTCAACCTGCCGGGCCCCGGCCATGATGGCGGCCAGGGAGTTGGCGACGGAGAGCCCCAGGTCGTTGTGACAGTGGACGGAGATGATTGCCTGGTCGATATTGGCGACATTCTGCTTCAGGTAGGAAATGATGTCGAAATATTCCGTCGGTATGGTGTAGCCGACCGTGTCGGGAATGTTCACCGTGGTCGCGCCGGCGTCGATGACCGCTGTCACCACTTCGGCCAGGAACGTGCGCTCGGTCCGGGTCGCGTCTTCGCAGGAGAATTCCACGTTGCTGGTGTAGGACTTGGCCCTTTTCACGGCGGTGACCGCGGCCGCTAATACCTTTTTGGGCTCCATCTTCAGCTTGTACTTCATGTGGATGTCCGAGGTGGCAATGAAGGTATGTATCCGCCCCTTTTCCCCGGCGTACTTCAACGCCTCCCATGCACGGTCGATGTCCTTCAGTTCCGCCCGGCACAGACCGGCGATCTCCGGTCCCTTGATGGTCTGGGAGATCTTTTTTACGGCCTCGAAGTCACCGACGGAAGCTATGGGAAAGCCGGCTTCGATCACGTCCACATTCAGCTTCTGCAGCTGCTTGGCGACTCTGAGCTTCTCTTCGATGTTCATGCTGGCGCCGGGAGACTGCTCGCCATCCCTGAGGGTCGTGTCAAAAATCCTGATACTTGTCTGTTCATCCTTTTTCTTTGCCATTGCGCGGGTTACCTCCTGTTGTTGAATTGTCGCTCGGCACGATCTGTTCGTGGTTGTCCCGGAGTGGTGCTGTACAGCATACCATGCCGGGAAAATAAAAAAGCCTCCGCCCCAACAAGGGGCAAAGGCTTTGCCTTCGCGATACCACCCTTTTCACCCGGAATGCCGTGCTGCTGGCTGCCGACGCACACACCTCGTCAGGCCAATCTGCACAGAGAAATCCGGGCCTCATTATACCCGTCACGTGGGTTTAACGTCCCCCCCTACTGCACGAACGGGCAAAACATGTTCATGGTTCAGGAAGGAGGCTCCAAGGCGAGTTCACCGTTGCCGCCTGCTGATTCGCACCACCCATCAGCTCTCTGGAAGGGGCCAGCCGGTTACTACTCCTTTTCACAGCCTCTGTTCTATTCGATTTCCGAGAACAGTAGTGAAATGGAAAATTGTTGTCAAGCGTTATTCCGTTTGATTCTGCAATGTTTCGTCCGGCTGAACGAATGTTTTGCGATGTTGTCTGGCCGTGTGGATTGTCCTGCGAAATGGCTTTTATGGCCTTTGTGCAGAGTGCCTCTGAAGTAATGTCTCCATGAATGTTTTACCGGACCGCCTTCTTGGTGACGGCTATTCTGCATGGGTTGCTCTGTGGGCGAGGCGCTGAGATACCTCCGGATGTTGCGGTATTCGAGCATAGTGCCATCTGGTAAAAAAGTGTTTGACTTGATAGGGTGATGGTGTTATTTATTGATTATACAGTTGACTGGCTAGTCAATCAACTAGGCCAGCCCAGGCAGACAGGGTGTTAGGCAGTGGGTGCATGAGTAACATGATAGAATTGCGGTGCTCCATAGTTAGGTGTGAAGATGATGGTAATGCAAAATGCGGACGTGGTTGTGCTGGTATCGATAATTGGCTAAATAAATGTTTTACTGACTTGAAATGTACTGTGTTTGTCCCAAGGCGGGCACGGGCATCTTTGTGATATGTATATGGTTGACTAGTCAGTCAATGCGCTGTGCCTCGCTGGACAGCGGCTGTTTCGTGATTGCTTGGCAAATCGTCACCATGCTCCAGGTGTCTCTCGAACGATTTCTGGTTACCGGGTAGATCTTAGGGGGGTGTCTACTCACCTGGTCTTGGTGGTGGCTTGTTGCATGGAATGTTCAGGTTGTGGTTGTCGGGAAAAAGTGTGAAATATTTTTGGCAAAACTACTTTTTATTGACAAGAATAGGTATGCTTGTATATACAATTAAATAATGATTGGTTGCGATGGGATCTGCTTGGTTTTTTTGTCCGGAACTCGTTTGGTGGACAAGGATAAGTCTTGTATGTGCGGTATGTTGTGCGCGTGGAAAAATGCTGGCGTGTGATGGGGTGGGAGAGTGATGAGTGTGTTTAGGCTGGCGTTTTATTGATAGATTGATGTTTTGCGGTTGGGCAAGAGGGCGGGAAGCGAGTGAGCTGTTTAACTAGGGGCTGTATCAACCAATCATGGAGGTGGGTATGAAAGTGAGTAGATATTCAAAGGGCCGTGTAGGAATGATGCTGACTGTTTTCATGTCGCTTCTGTTGTCCTCCTTTATGCCTTCATTTGCCGCAGAGCCGATCAATATCGGCTTTACCACCGACTTTTCCGGTCCTACTGCCACCCTGACAATGGTGGAAGCGCCGGTGGTGGAGATGGTCGTGAAGGAGGTCAATGCTGCCGGCGGCATCAACGGCAGACCGATCAATCTCATTGTGCAGGACAATGCCTCTGACCCGGCTAAAGCGGTCGGCAATGCGAAGATGTTCAAGGAAAAATACAACGCCAAGGCGATCATTGCGGGGGTCACGTCATCCGTGAACATAGCGCTCAAGGCCTGGGCGGAGAAGAACCATGTCTCCGTCATCGCCTTTGACCCCCAGAGTGACAAGTTGTGGGACAAGAAGGGTAAGTCCTGGTTCTTCCGCAGCGCGTCTCCCGCCTCTCAGCTCGTAGAGGCCTCACTGGCGAGGCTGAAGAAACTCGGCTACACCAAGGTAGCCTTTGAGGGAACCACCCTGGCGTGGGGCACCGATACCCTGGCAACGATCAAGGAAAAGGCTCATGAATATGGGATCATCGTCGTTGGTTCGACCCTGGCAGAGCCGAAGACCAAGGACCTGAGCATCCAGGCGAAGCAGCTTAAGGAAACAGGTGCCCAGGCCCTGATCTGCTCGGATTATGAAGCCGAGACGGTCGTCTTTGCGCGGGCATTGAAGGCCATCGGCTGGAAGCCGTTCATCATCCATACGAGCGCCGCGAACCTCAATGCCTCGATGTCGCTCAGTTCACCGGACATGTACGAAGGGTGGGAGACGGTAACGATAGCCGACAGTGCAAAACCCTTGGCACAGAAGGTCTGGTCAAAAGCCGAGGCGTATACCGGCAAGAAGATCGATCACGACGAGAAGGCGATTCGCACCTATGATGCCATCAGCCTGCTGGTTGAGGCCCTGAAGAAGAGCGGAAATCCCAACGACGCAACAGCCATCCGCGATGCCTATTACAAGCTGGACAACTACGAGCGGGCGCTCGGCCAGAAGGGCGGCAAAGGCGGCTTTGCCGTCGGCAGAAACCACCTTCTCACTGCCGAAGGAGTGGTTATCTATGCCCTCAAGTCAGGGAAGATGCTAGCCGTGAGATAGAGCTAAGGAAGTCACGAAGCGACGTCGGTTTCCGTCCTGAATGGAATCCGTTCCGGACGGAAACTCCCAACAACCAAGAAGGCTCGGGTGTCATATGGACAGTTTTCTTTCAAACCTGGTACCGATCATCATCGTCGGCCTTTCGCTGGGCAGCCTGTTTGGCCTGGTCGGCCTGGCCTACACGGTCATCATCAACGCGACGCAGTTGGTGAACTTCGGCCAGGGCGACTTTGCCATGGTGGGGGTGGCGGTCTGCTGGGCACTGATCAGCAAACTCGGGCTACCGCTCTGGGTGGCCTTCCCCCTGGCCGTGGTGGCCGGCGGGGCCATGGGGTTCATCACCAACGCGATCATCGTCACGCCGCTCTTGAAAAAAGACGTGCATCCCTTCTACCCGATCCTTGGCACCATGTCGGTGGGGACGATCGCGGCGGGCGCGGTCGGGATCTTCACCGGGTTCTACTGGATGCCGATCGAGCACTTCCTGGGGAACGAACCGTTGAAACTGGGCGGCATCCCGATGGACACCCAGGGGCTTTTGATCATCGGCACCACCGTCGCCATCGTCACGGTTTACTGGTATCTGCTGCACAAGACCCGTCTTGGTCTGGCGCTGCGGGCCACCGGCTTCAACCGTGAAGTTTCGCTCCTGGCCGGGATACAGGTGGGGAAAATGGCGAGCCTCTCCTTTGTCATCAGCGGCATGATCGCGGCGATCGCCGGTGTGCTGTGCGCACCGTTCTCCGCCTTCACGGCCACGGACGGCCTGATCCTGGGGATCAACGGCTTCATCGCCCTGATCGTGGGTGGCTGGGGCAACCCGTACGCCGCGGTCCTGGGGGGGATCCTGGTCGGGATGATCCGGGCCTTGATCGTCGGCTACGTCTCCTCGGCCCATGCGGAACTGGCAACCTTCGTGGTGCTGATGGTGGTTCTCACCATCAAACCCCAGGGGCTGTTTGCCGGCTTCATGATGCCCAAAACCATGAACACGAGGTAGTAAGAAACCGTGAGGCCCGGAGGACCGCTTCCGCTTCTCATCCGCGATTTGTCATTGTATGAGCTCCCGCCGCCGTTACTGACCTCAGACGACTGTGGCGGCTGTTGCCCATCGGCCGCGGGAATCGCTGGTGCTTCGCTCCACCGGCCCTCCGGGCCTCACGGTAACCCAACAAAAGGAAACGATATGTGGCGAAATCGGAAAAGAGACCTGATGCTCATCTGCGGGGTAGCCCTGGTCGGGGCCTTGCTGCCACTGGGGGTACCCGACTTCGTACGGTACCTGGTCGTCCTGGTCAGCATCTACGGCATAGCGGCCCTGGGACTGAACATCTTCATGGGGTACTGCGGCCAGATCAACCTGGGGAGCGCCGGCTTCTTCTGCATCGGGGCGTATCTTCCCACGATGCTTAAGGTCAATTATGACGTGCGTTTTTTCATCGGTTTTCCCCTGGCGGTCGCCTTCTGCGCCCTGATAGCCTGGCTGCTGAGCTACCCGCTCCTGCGCTTGAAAGGACACGCCATGGCCATCGGCACCCTGTCGTTCGGCATGGCCGTCTTCCTCATTGCCGAGCGGTTCCCGTCCTTGACCGGCGGTGCCGACGGAATCACCGTCCCGCCCATGGTCCTCTTTGGGGAGGAAGTTGGCGATACTTTTTACTACTACCTGATCCTGGTCTGCTTCTTCCTCACCTATCTGGTGTGCTACTTCCTCATGTCATCGCGGATCGGTCGGGCACTGAAGGCCATCCGCGACGACGAGGACGCGGCCCTGGCGCTGGGAATCAATATCTCCCAGTACAAGACCTTTGCCTGGGTGCTCAACAATGCCCTGATGGGCCTAGCCGGCGCCCTGTTCGCAAAGCAGGCGGGTTTCCTGAGTCCCTCCACCTTCGCCCTCTGGACCAGCATCAGCGTCCTCGTCATGATCTGCGTCGGAGGGTTGGGCACCAACCTGGGATCGGTCCTCGGCGCCGCCATCATGACCCTCTTGCCGTACATCCTGGTCTCCATCCAGGAATACATTATGCTCACCCAAGGGGTGATCCTCTTCTCGGTCCTCAGATTCATGCCGGACGGAATCGTCGGCACCATGCCCAAACTGTTCAGATGCAATAGCCGCAGTAAACAGGTCCTGATTGAGCAGGCTGAGCAGGCGGTTGCCTTATGAACGGTTGCGGCAGCACACAAAGCAAAGCAGAAGAAAGAACGGCCGGGGGAGAGCAATGATCCTTGAACTGAAAAAGGTCTCGAAATACTTCGGCGGGCTGCGGGCGTTAAGCGACATCAACATCGGGGTCAAACAAGGGACCATCACCGCGCTCATCGGCCCGAACGGCGCCGGGAAATCGACCATCATCAACGTCATCACCGGCGTGCACGCCCCGAGCCAGGGGGAAATCCACTTCGACGGCAGCAACGTCGGCGGCCTGCCTCGGCACCGTCTCGTCGAAAAAGGACTCGCCCGAACCTTCCAGCTCACCAAAATGTTCCACGGCATGTCGGTCCTGGAAAACGTCATGGTCGGCGGTCACCACTGGGCGAAAAAGGGCACCTTCATCCCGGTCATCCTGAACCGGAAAAGCGTTCGGCAGGAAGAAGAACAGATCCACGACTACGCCCTGGAAATGCTGCGCCTGGTCGGTCTGGACAAAGTCGCGCACGAATCGGCCGGCACGCTGCCGCACGGTCAGCAGCGTCTCCTGGAAGTAGCCCGTTCCATGGCCACGCGGCCGAAACTGATCCTATTGGAC
>JAJZTK010000014.1 GCA_021849045.1 Deltaproteobacteria bacterium
AGATGGTTCGCTTCGGCCAGGGCCTCGACCGAGGTATTGAACCGCTGGGCCACGGCGGCCAGGGTCTCCCGCTTCTTCGCCCGGTAGCGGGTGTAGACGATCCGCTCGCTGTAGCGCTGGTTCTCCGCGATCTTCGCGTATTCAGCCTCAAAGAGCCCCTTCTTTCCTTTCGGCAGCTTCAACTGGTAGTTGGCATAATTCGGCGGGGTGCACCAACGGCGCAGTTCCGGATTGAGCGCCTTGAGGGCCGGGTACGGTACGTCGGTGATGCGTGCGACCAGTTCCAGATCGGTCCGTGAGGGAACCGTTACCGTGTCCAGTTCCAGCGGCGGCAGATAGGCCACGTCGGCGAACCCGTACCGGGCCGGCTCCTTGGCGATAATCGCAGCGGCCAGCAGTTTGGGGACATAATCCTTGGTCTCCGGCTTCAGGTACGACCCCTTGGTCAGTTCCCAGAAATCGCGGCTGTTGTACTTGTCGATGGCCCGGAGGATCTTGTTCTCGCCGGCGTTGTAGCCGGCTGCGGCCAGGTACCAGTCGTTGTTGAAGAGGGCGTAAAGCTCCTTCAGGTACAGGGCCGCGGCAATGGACGATTTCAGCGGGTCTCTCCGCTCGTCGATCCACGGATCGATCCGCAGGGAGTAGCGCTTGCCGGTGCCGGACATGAACTGCCAGGGGCCCACGGCGCTGGCCACGGATACGGCGTGGGGAGTGAAGCCGCTCTCGATCATGGCCAGGTAGACCAGGTCTTCGGGAAGCTTTTCCTTCCTGAGGACTTCCTTCATGAGCGGGATGTACCGTTCGGAACGGGAGAGCCAGCGGGCAAAGAAGGAACGCCCCCTGGTCCGGAAGTAGTTGACGAAGTACTCAACCTTGCCGTTCAGGGTGAGCGGGATGTCGGATTCAGGAAGCTCGATCTGGGGAAAGCGGAGTTCGATCTCGTCAACAAGGTGCGCCGGATTCTCTTCGGCGGCAAAGGTCTCGGTGTCGGCGAGGCCCAGGGACCGGTACAGCTCAGCCTCCCGCCCCAGGGAGGCCACCGTGGCGGTGCGGGTCGTGAGCATCGCCTCGTCGGCCGGAGGAGTGGCCGGCAGTTCCGGACGCTGGGCGGCAACGCAGGGTACTGCCATGAACATGAGAAAAAGAAGGGGGAGGATCTGCTGCATTGGGGGTCCACCGCCGCACCACTGGAGCGGAAATTTCGGCACCCGGGCGGCTACATTGAAAAAGATGGCGCAGTATAGAGGAATTTTCCCACCGTGTCAAATCGGGCATCCCGGACCTGTTCCGACCATTGCGCCCGGGAACTGATGTGGTATTACTTTATGGCCGCAACGGACCGATGGGGATACGTATTGATCCGGTGACACATTTCAAAATCGTAGGGGTGGGGCATGCCCGGCCCAATCAGGGCGCAGCAAGCAGCGCCCCTACAGGAGGACATGATGACATCTCAGACTCTATGGAAGCGTTACCAGGAGTACCTCTGCGTCTGTCCGGAGATCGGGCTGACCCTGGATATCAGCCGCATGAACTTCGGCACCTACTTTTTCCCCCGCATGGAACCGGCCGTGCAGCAGGCCTATGCCGCCATGGCCGAACTGGAGCAAGGCGCCATCGCCAACCCCGACGAAGGCCGGATGGTGGGACATTACTGGCTGCGCGCCCCAAAGCTGGCTCCAACCCCGGAGATCACGGCCGAGATCGAATTCACCGTCCGGGCGGTGCGGGAGTTCGCCGCCGATATCCATGAGGCTGCCATTACCACACCGGCCGGCACACCGTTTCGCCGCCTGCTGGTGATCGGCATCGGCGGATCGGCACTGGGCCCGCAGTTTGTGGCCGACGCCCTCGGCTCGTCAGCGGACAGGATGAAGCCCCACTTTTTCGACAACACCGACCCGGACGGCATGGACCGGGTCCTGGCCGAGATCGGTTCCGCCCTGGCAGAAACCCTGACCGTGGTCATTTCCAAGAGCGGCGGCACCAAGGAGACCAGAAACGGCATGCTGGAAGCCAGGGCTGCCTACGGGCGGGCCGGCCTGGCCTTTCCCGGATATGCCGTGGCCGTGACCGGGGCCGGGAGCGAACTGGATCAAACCGCAGTCTCTGAGGGGTGGCTCGCCCGCTTTCCCATGTGGGACTGGGTCGGCGGCCGGACTTCGGTCACGTCGGCGGTGGGGCTCCTGCCGGCAGCCCTCCAGGGGATCGATATCGCCGGGCTCCTGGAAGGGGCGCAAGCCTGCGACACCCTCACCCGTTGCCCGGAAACCCGCAAAAACCCGGCGGCACTGCTGGCCCTGATGTGGCACCATGCCACCGCCGGCCGCGGCGCCAGGGATATGGTTGTCCTGCCGTACCGGGACCGCCTCCTGCTCTTCTCCCGCTATCTCCAGCAGCTCATCATGGAATCCATCGGCAAGGAATTGGACCTGACCGGGCGCGTGGTCAACCAGGGGATCTCGGTTTATGGCAACAAAGGTTCCACCGACCAGCACGCATATGTGCAGCAGCTCCGGGAAGGAGTTCCCAACTTCTTCGTCACCTTCATCCAGGTGCTGAAGGACCGAGCCGGGGGGGCGCTGGCTGTCGAGCCGGGGGTTACGAGCGGCGATTACCTCTTCGGTTTTCTCCAGGGGACCCGCCAGGCCCTGGCCGAAAAAGACCGCGAATCGCTCACCATCACCGTGGACGAACTGGACGCACAGGCCATCGGGGTGCTCATCGCCCTCTACGAACGGGCCGTCGGCTTCTACGCCAGCCTGGTCGGCATCAACGCCTATCACCAACCCGGGGTGGAGGCTGGCAAAAAGGCCGCCGGCGTAGTGCTGAAACTGCAGGAGGAACTCTTCGCCCTGCTCCGGTCGCGCCCCGGCGAGCAGCTGACCGCCGACGAGGCCGCAGCAGCGCTCGGCAAGGGTGAGGAAGCGGAAAGCGCCTTCCATATCCTGCGTCACGCAGCTGCCAACCCGGACCACGGCATCACCATGGTGCCGGAGGAACCGCTCTGGCTGAGCCGGTTCAGCGGGTAACCGCGATCGACGACACGAATATCTTCAGCGTGGTCGCTTTTCTTCCCCCGTTGTCAACCAACCGGGAAGTCGTCCGTTTTTATGGTATAAACCTGAAGTACGAAAGGAGATCTATCATGAACAGAACGAAACGATTGGCCGTCATGCTGGCAGGAGTGCTCAGCCTGTCACTCCTGGCCGGACAGGCAATGGCCCAGACCGGTGAACCGCCGCAGGGAAGACCGAAGATGATGCACCGGGGAGAAGGGATGGGCCAGCCCGACCCCGCCCGCCACCTCCAACGCCTTACCACTAACCTCGGGCTGACCACGGAGCAGCAGGAGAAGATCAAGCCGATCCTCGATGAGGAGGCGGCCCAACTGAAGGCGATCGACAACGAAAAGCTCACCGGCGCCGAACGCCGCACCAGAATGAAGGAACTCCACGGCGCTACCTTTGAAAAGATCCGGCCGATCCTGACCCCTGAGCAGCAGAAGAAACACGATGCCATGCGGGAACGGATGCAGGATAGAAACAAGGCCCACCAGATGAAGCCGGCGGAAGCGCCGGCCAAGTAATCGCCCTCCCCGGAGACAGGCAACAAAAAGGCCCCTGGCATTTCTTCGCGGAATGCCAGGGGCCTTGTCTGCTCAAACCTTTTGTCCGTTATTCCCCCAGATAGGTATACCCCAGCAGGGTCCGGTCCAGGAGCTCGATGAAGTGGCTGCTCTCCTCGATGGAGACCAGACGCTTCGCCACCCCCTTCTCCAGATGCTCACGGACCCTTTTGAGGATCTCCGGTCCCTTGTACTGCACGTATTTCAGGCTCTCCCAGCAGGCATCGCCGTTGATGACCGTATCGATCATGTAGCCGGTCTTCTTGTTGAAGGTTATGTGCACGGCATTGGTGTCGCCGAACAGGTTGTGCAGGTCCCCCAGAATCTCCTGGTAGGCGCCGATCAGGAAAAAGCCGATGTAGTAATCCTCGTCTTTTCGCATCTTGTGCAGCGGCAGGAACTTGGTCCGGCCGTTCTCTCCGACGAAACTGGTGATCTCGCCGTCCGAATCGCAGGTGATGTCGGCAATGGAGGCGATGACGTCCGGCTTCTGGTTCAGCCGCTGCAGCGGCACGATCGGGAAGAGCTGGTCGATGGCCCAGGAGTCCGGGACCGACTGGAACAGGGAGAAGTTGGCGAAGTAGGTCTGGCGCAGGGCCAGCTGGAAGTTCTGCAACTCCTCCGGGATCGGCTTGATCTTCTCCACGATGCTGTTGATCTTCTTGATGATCTTGCCGTAGAGCCACTCGGCCATGGCCCGCTCCTGCAGGGTGAGGTAGCCGAGATTGAACAGGCTCACCGCCTCCTGGATCAGTTGCAGGGTATCGTGGTAGTCCTCCCGGAGAGAATAGCGGTCGATGCTCTTGTGGATGTCCACCAGCTTCTTGACGGTCGGCGCCAGCTTCTCCGCCGTGGCCAGGTCCTCCTCGAAATCAGGGGTCAGGCGCTGGGTGTTGGTGTTGAGCACATTGGTCACCAGCACCGAATAGTGGGCGACCGTGGCCCGGCCCGACTCGGAGATGATGTTGGGACACTCCACGCCGGCATCGTCGCAGATGTTCTTGATCTGGTAGATGACGTCGTTGGCGTACTCGTCGATGGAGTAGTTGACGCTGGAGAAGTAACTGGACTTGGAGCCATCGTAGTCCACCCCGAGGCCGCCGCCGATATCCACGTATTCGATTCCCACCCCCAGTTTGCGCAGCTCGGCATAGACCCGCGCCCCCTCGATCAGGGCGGTCTTGATCTTGTCGATCTTGGTAATCTGGCTGCCGATATGGAAGTGGATCAGTTTCACCTGGTCGATCAGGCCGTTTTCCTCCAGGAGATCGATGGCGGCGATGATTTCCGACATCCGCAGGCCGAACTTGGCGTCCTCACCGCCGGAGGTGGCCCACTTGCCGGTCCCCTTGGAAGAGAGCTTGACCCGGATCCCCAGCTTTGGCTGGATGCCGGTCCGCTTCACCAGCTCGATGATCTTTTCCAGCTCGAACAGCTTTTCGACCACCAGGGTGATGTCGTAACCGACCTTGGTGGCGTAGAGGACGGTCTCGATGTACTCGGTGTCCTTGTAGCCGTTGCAGATGATGGGAAGGTTGTTGCCGCTGGAGATGGAGATACCGGCCACCAGCTCAGGCTTGGAGCCGACCTCCAGGCCGATGTTGTACCGCTTGCCGTAGCTGGCGATAGCCTCCACCACCTGCCGCTGCTGGTTCACCTTGATCGGATAGAAGGTCTGGTACTTTGCCGGGTAGTCGTTCTCGGCAATGGCGTTCCTGAAGACCCGGTTGATGCTGGCGATCCGCCCCTGCAGCACATCCATGAAGCGGAGCAGGATGGGGGGCTTGATCTTCCGCTTGATCAGGTCATCCACCAGCGCCCGCAGGTCGATGGAGCTCTTGGAACTGGACGAGGGGTGGACACAGACGTTCCCCTTCTTGTTGATGGAGAAGAGATCGGCACCCCAGTTGTCCAGGTTGTAGATCTTGGCAGAATCATTGATCGACCAGCGTTCGGACATAAGAATCCCCGTTGCTTTCGCTGTTATTAATGTAGGGGCGCCGCTTGCTGCGCCCTTTTCTTTTTCACCTTGCATCAAGGGCGCGGCAAGCAGCGCCCCTACGACAACCTGCTCCTGAAATCCTCGTACCCGAAGCGCCTCACTACCTTCAGTTCGCCGGTCTCCGGCTCATAGGTGCAGATGGCCGGGTGCTGGATGCCGTTGAAGGTAGTGGTCTTCACCATAGTGTAGTGGGCCATGTCTTCGAAGGCCAGCCGGTCTCCCGGCTTGAGCGGCCGGTCAAAGGACCAGTCGCCGATGATGTCGCCGGCCAGGCAGGACGGGCCACCGAGGCGGTAGGTGTATGGCTTCTCGCCAGGATCGTACCCACCGGTAATTGCCGGCCGGTAGGGCATTTCCAGGCAATCCGGCATGTGGCAGGTAGCCGAGACGTCCAGGATGGCGATATCCATCTCGTTGTGCACCACGTCCAGCACCTCGCCGACCAGGATGCCGGTACCGATGGCGATTGCCTCCCCCGGTTCAAGGTAGACCTCGACGCCGTACTTCCCCTTGAAGTACCGCACCAGTTCCACCAGGGCATCGATGTCGTACCCTTCGCGGGTGATGTGGTGGCCGCCCCCCAGGTTGAGCCATTTCATCTGCGGCAGGAACTGGCCGAACTTCTCCTCGAATGCCCTGGCAGTCCGCTCCAGCGGCTCGTACAGCTGCTCGCAGAGGGTGTGGAAGTGGAGTCCTTCGATCCCCTCAAGCGGCCTGCCGTCGAACTCTTGCCGCGGAATGCCGAGGCGCGACTTGGGGGCGCAGGGGTCATAGATGGCAGTGTGCCCCTCCGAGTGTTCCGGATTCACCCGTAAGCCTACGGAGACCCGCCCGGCCTCCTTTTCCCACAGCGGCCGGAACCGTTCCAGTTGGTTGAAGGAGTTGAACACCAGGTGGTTGGATACCCGCAGGAGCTCGACAACGTCGCTCTCCTTGAAGGCGGCGGCAAAGCTGTGCACTTCCCGGCCGAACTCCTCGAACCCGAGCCGCGCCTCCCAGGGAGAAGAGGCGCAGACCCCCCGCAGTGTCTCCCGGATAAGAGGGAAGACGCTCCACATGGCAAACGCCTTTAACGCCATGAGAATCTTCGCCCCGGAGCGCCGCTGCACCTCGTCCAGAATGGCCAGGTTGTGGCGCAGCCGCCCCAGGTCCACTACGTAGGCGGGGGATGGAGCGAGTTCCAGGATTCTGTTAATATCGATACCGGTCAATGCTTTAAAACCTTTTGCCGAGAGAATGTGTGGAAGCCATCAACCCCTGGAGCGTGAGATTTCCGTCAGATCGGCGTACCCGCAGGGAGTCCCGCGGAGGCGTAGCAGCGCTACGCCGCACAAGGAGACTTCCGAGGACGACGGCGAGATGGCGGGAAGGTCGCGCTCCTTTACAGCTCCGGCCACTCTCCTTCGACGATCACTTCCGGCAGCCCCATCGGTCCGAGTTCTTCCAGGAACAGTTCCGGATCGAACTGCTCCATGTTCCAGACCCCCGGACCGTGCCACTTGCCGGTCAGCATCATGATGGCGCCGACCACGGCCGGCACGCCGGTGGTGTAGCTGATCGCCTGTGACCGGACTTCCTTGTAGCAGTCCTCGTGGTCGCAGATGTTGTAGATGTAGACCTGTTTGCGCTTACCGTCCTTGGTGCCGCGGGCGATGATGCCGATGCAGGTCTTCCCCTTGGTCAACGGCCCGAGGCTCCCCGGATCGGGAAGGAGCGCCTTGAGGAACTGGATCGGCACGATCTTCTGCCCCTGGAACTCCACCTCGTCGATCCTGGTCATACCCACGTTCTGCAGTACCTCCAGGTGCTTCAGGTAGTTGTCGGAGAAGGTCATCCAGAACTGGGCCTTCTTGATGGTCGGGATATGCCTGACGATCGACTCCATCTCCTCGTGGTACAGGCGATAGATGTTCATCGGCCCGATACCCCCGGGGAAATCGAAGACCCGCTTGGTGGCAAGCGGTGCACTCTCGACGAATTGCCCGTTCTCCCAGTGGCGGCAGATGGCGGTCACCTCCCGGATATTGATCTCCGGGTTGAAGTTGGTGGCAAACGGCTGGCCGTGACTGCCGGCATTGGCATCGATGATATCGATCTCCTCCACCACGTCCAGGTACCGCTTGGCCGCCAGGGCGGTGTACACGTTGGTGACGCCCGGATCGAACCCGGACCCGAGTAGCGCCATGATGCCTTTCTCTTTGAAGCGGTCCTGGTAGGCCCACTGCCAGGAGTACTCGAACTTGGCAGTATCCAGCGGCTCGTAGTTGGCGGTATCCAGGTAGTCCACGCCGGTTTCCAGGCAGGCATCCATGATATGCAGGTCCTGATAGGGGAGTGCCACGTTGATCACCAGCTTCGGTTGCACCTGCTTGATCAGCGCCACCAGTTCGGGAACATTGTCGGCATCCACCCGGGCAGTCTTAATGCTGCCTTCGAGTTGGGCGGCAATGGCGTCGCACTTGGCCTTGGTCCGCGAGGCCAGGGTGATTTCGCTGAAGATGTCCCGGCGCTGGGCACACTTGTGGGTAACAACCTGGCCGACGCCGCCGGCGCCGATGATCAGAACCTTGCTCATGAATACCTCCGCTGAGTCGCTGAGAACTGGTTTTGCCTGGACAGAATGCAACCTTTGAGGTTTAGTATATACACTTTCTGCTGTCAATGATTTTCCTTCGGCAGGTATCGGCACGCCAGCCACCGGTCAACCGATTGAAACCAATTGACTTTACAAGAAAAATTGAGTACCAACGGAAAATGGCTTACAGAAGGATCGGATTGGGGGATGCAAGTGAACAGTGAGAGTCTGCTGAAAGGCAAAAAAATCGGCTTCATCGGCGGCGGCAACATGGCGGAGGCGCTCATCCGGGGGCTTTTGACCGGCGGCGTAACGCCGAGCGACATTCTCGTCGCCGAGCCGTTGGTCAAGAGACGTGAATACCTCGTTGACCGCTACCACGTGCAGGTGACGGCAGAGAACAAGGACTTGGTCGGCACTCCCATCCTACTTCTGGCCATCAAGCCACAGGTGGCGGCACGGGTCCTGGTACACCTGGCAGATCTGCTTCCGGACGACACCCTCCTGGTGTCCATCATGGCAGGCACCCAGTGCGCCGCCATCGAGGCGACCTTCCCGAACCCGGTCCGTGTTGTTCGCGTCATGCCCAACACACCGGCCCTGGTCATGGCCGGTGCGTCCGCAGTGTGCCGTGGCAGTCTGGCCACCGATGAAGACATCGCCATTGTCGAAAGAATCTTTACCCTTACCGGCAGTTGCAGTGTGGTTGACGAGAAGTTGATGAACGCCGTCACCGGCCTCTCCGGCAGCGGTCCGGCTTATGTGATGACGTTTGTGGAGGCGCTTGCCGATGCCGGGGTGGAAAACGGCCTGCCAAGGGATGTTGCCTTGTCCCTGGCCATTCAGACCGTACTCGGCACGGCCCGCCTGCTCAAGGAAACCGGAGAGCACCCGGCAGTCCTGCGGGACCAGGTAACATCGCCCGGCGGCACCACTATTGCCGGCCTGCGCGCTCTGGAGCAAGGAGCCTTCCGCGCCACGATCATGAATGCCGTCGACGCCGCAACGGCAAGGGCAAAGGAGTTGGGTAAATAATGTTCAAGGTTCAATGTTCGACGTTCAAAGTTATTGCCCAGACCTTGAGCCTTGAACCCTGAACCTTGGACGCAGTCTTTCCCTCACCAGCATTGCCGCAAACAGCGCTAACGACGCCAGTGTCAGATATTTCCCCACCTTGAAGGGTAACGGGTCGAAGACGAACCGGACCTCGTGGCTGCCCGGCGGCAGATAGACTCCCCGCAGAATATAGTTCACCCGCTGGATCTCGACAGGTTTGCCGTCCACCGTTGCCTTCCATCCATTGTAGTACTTCTCCCCCAGCACCAGCAGGGCATTGGCGGCAGTGCTGACAGACAGGTCGATCTTTTCCCCCTCGTACCGTTTGAGCTGCACATTCCCTATGCCTGCGGCAGGTGCCGACTCCGGCGAAGCCAGCGGCAACGGCGGCGGGTTCTCAACCACGGCCAACTGCCGCGGGTCGAACTGCGGACTCTGCATGATACCCAGGGCCTGCTGGGGTTGGGCGACAGTGAGCACCGATGGGACCAGCCACGCCTTGGGCATGACCGTCCGGTTCTCCAGCACCAGTTCGCTGCCGTCCGGCGCCTGGAAGACCGGTACGTACTTGTCGCCAAGCTGGGCGCGCTCCTGGGCGTATTGGGCCGCGGGATAGACCAGATGCCGGACATTCATCAGGTCCGGCATTGGTGACGCAAGGTTGAACGCATCGAGAAAATTCTGCCAGCGCTGCTGCTGGACCGGGTTGGAGGTGAACAACACCGGTATTCGGTTCGTGACGTATAACATCGGGTCACCGCCGGTCATGGGCAGGGTTCGGTGCTGGTCACCATTGCGAAGCAGGTAATCCATTACCGGCGTCTTGACCGACCTGGCCGCAGCCGCCGGCGACGGCACCAGAAACAGGAACTTGTCGTTGATCCGCCCGACATCCACCAGATAAAGGACCAGCAGCGCCGCGGGGAGTAACGACAGCGTTCGGCCAGGTCGGCCGAGGAACCGGAACGCACCTGCTGTGAGGGCGGCAAGGCCGGCGGCGATCCCGGTCTCCAGCATCAGGTTGTCCCAGCGCTGTGCCGCCAGGTAGGCCCCCTGCTCGTAACGGGTCGGCTGGTTCAGTATCTCGGCAAACCTGGCAAGCCAGTACCCCTTCCCCCCGGCCTCGATCCCCAGGAGGGCGAGGAGCAGCAATGGCACAGCCGCAATCCCCAGGAGGTAGCGCCGAAAGCCTCTCGTCTCCCGCAGTTCCGCGTTCCGCAGGCAGTCGATCCCCCGCGCAGCCAGGATGGCCAGCCCCATGACCGGGACGAACATCATCATCTTCGGTACCCGGAAACGGTTTATGCCGGGAAAATGGTCGTACAGCAGGTTGTAGAATATCGTGTATTTTCCCATGGAAAAGAGGATGCCGCCGGCGATGCCGGCCACGGCGAGCCAGGTGTAGCGGTCGCGACGGAATATCAGCGGCAGTGGCAGCAGCAGCCAGGGAAGAAGTCCCATGTAACTGACCGTCTGGGTAAAGACCATCCGTCCCCAGTAGTAGCTCTTGATGTTGGGGGGGTTCTCCCCGGCCTCCTGGCGCGATAGCCCGAAGAAACCGGGGATGACGAACCCGGCCAGCTCCTCGGGAGGGAGGGACCAGGACATGGCCTCATCCCGGTCGAGCCCCCCCTTCCCCTGGTTGGCGCCGCTCTGCACCCCGCGGTTGGTATCCTTGGACCAGTCGGCCAACGGGAACAGGGACATGGAAACCGTGGAGAGGAAAAAGAGGAGCACGACCAGGTTCATACCCAGCAGCCGCGGCAGCGGGAAGGAAGACCGTTCCTCCCGGTCGGCAAGGAGCATCAGCGACCGGAAAAGGCCGTAGGCACCGATGCAGAGGCAGGTGTAAAAGGCGATCTGCCAGTGGGTGTTAAAGAACTGGTAAGCGAGGACCACGGCCGTGGCCAGGAACCAGAAGGTCCGCCTGGTCCTGAACCCTTTCTCAAAGCAGTAGAAGGCCCACGGCGCAAAGGAGATGGTGGCGATCTTCATGACATGGCCGGCATTGATCAGGGAGGCGTTCTCCGGCGCCAAGGCGAAAATAGTCCCGGCGAAGAAGGCCGCGAAGCGGCCGGTGCCGATCAGACGACAGCAGGCATAGACCCCGGCGGCACCGATAAAAAGATGCACGACCATGAACCAGGCGATATTGGCCGGCAAGGGGATGAAGTGCAGCAGAAGGTTCCGGAGATAGAGAAACTGCATGGAAAGCGAACCGCCGCCATCGGAGGTGCCGCTGTTCACGAACAGGTTCCAGGTGGGATGCAGGTTCAACCGGAAGACATCGAGTAGCGGCATCTCCCGGTACGCCTTCACGGTCCAGAGGAACTCGTTGATGATGTCCGGGGCCCGGACGATCTTGTCGGTGAAAAGGATCCGGGAAAAGAAAAGGATCAGGAGCGCCAGCATGCCGGCCAAAGCCAGGAGGTCCTTGTTGCGTTCGGTCATAGGTTCACATGCTCCCTGTAGAATCTGTCCAGTTGTACCGCGTAGTCACGCCAGCTGAAGTGCTCCAGGAGATACTGCCGCCCGGCCCTCCCCAGACCATGTCGCCTTTCCGGGTCGAGCAGGAGCTCCACCGTCCCGGCAGCCATGGCCTCCCAGTCGCCCGGGTCGCAGAGGATGCCGGAGACGCCGTCCTTCACGTACTCCGCCACTTGGCCGACCCGGTCCCCCACCACGGCCTTCCCGGCCATCAGCAGCTCGGTCAGCTTGGCCGGGCACTTGCAGCGGTTGACCAGGTTGTCGGCAAAGGGGTAGATGGCCACGTCCCCGGCCGCCAGGTAGTCGGGGAGTTCCGCCGGTTCCACCCACCCGGCCATCAGCAGGGCATCAGAGAAGCCGCCCGCACGGCCCGCTGCCAGCAGTTCCCCCTCCTCGCCGCGACGCCCCTTGCCGACCACCAGGAACCGGACACCCGGCACCCGGCGTCGGATCTCCCCAAACACCCGGTGGAGCCGCTCCTGCTCGAATTCGAAAAAACGGGTGTAGAGGAGGACCACCGGCGCTTCCGTCCCGATCCCGAGCCGCTCCCGGACCGCGGTCCCGTTTCCTTCGGACGTTGTAGCCACGCAGTTGGGGAGGTAGAGGAGCCGTTCCGGCGGGATCCCCATCCCCACAGCCTGCTCTGCCAGCCCCCGGCTCGCCACGGTCACGACGCACGCATTACGCAGCAGCCACTGCTCCTGGGCCGCGAACAGGTATTTTTCCAGCGGCGAATAATCGAGGACTTCGTTCATCCCCCCCCGTCCCTCCCAGTCGTCGGTATCCAGCACGACCGGGGGAAGCCGCAGGCCGAGCCGGCGCAGCGAGAGCTGAAACATTGCCGCGAGCCCCGCGTACCCCTTTGGCTTGAACAGGTGGACCAGGTCCGGCTTCTCGGCGAGGGCTGCCCGGAAGAGCCGCCACGACAGGGCCAGGGCGGACAGGGCCTTGCTGCGCGGCCCCAGCCGGGCGTTGCGCAGGAGCACCCCCCTGACGACCTCCTCCTTCCCCGAGTCCTCGGGGTTGGTGTAGGGGGGGGCCACGATGGTCACCCGGTGTCCGAGCTGCTGCAGCTCCGTTGCCAGGGGTAGCATCCGGGCGATGACCGTCCCTTTGGGGCGGATGCCGAACGGTGCCAGGAATACGATCTTCACCGCTCCGCCACCTTCCGGGCAAAGGTCGACAGTGCCCGGTCTGCCGGCACCAGGAATCGTGCGATCTCGGCTGTCGTCAACCGGCGCCCGGCCTGGACGAGGCGCCTCTTTGCAAGGAGCCGCGACATGCTTTTCAACACGTCTCCCCTGGCCCGCAGGGCGGCCCAGCCCTGCCCCCTCAGGAGAGCCAGCACGAGCCCCCCCAGGTCGAAGGAGATGATCCACGGCAGCCGGCGCAGGATGAGCGAGGCGGGCCAGTTCTTGATCAGGGTGAACCACTTGTTCCGCTGGACCTGGTAGACGGTGAACGGGCTCATCTTCCCGCTGGTGGCGGAGTGGACGTGGTAGACTACCGCGCCCGGCGCGGTGACGCAGCGCCAGCCGGCCAGCCGGCCGCGCCAGGCCAGGTCCAGGTCCTCGTAGTAGGCGAAGAACTCCGGGTCGAAGAAACCGACCTGGTCCAGCATGGCCCGGCGGTAGAGGGCCGCTCCGGCGCAGGGACCAAAGACCTCGGCCGGCTCGTCGTACTGCCCCCGGTCCTGTTCGCCCACGCCGATATTGTACCCCATGCCGTTTCCGGCAACCTTCACCCCCACCGAGTCGATCCGCCCCGGATCGAAGAAGTTGAGCATCTTGGCCGCCACCATCCCGACCCGCGGATCGGCCTTTGCCGGCCTGACGAGCTCTTCGAGGAACTCGGGCCTCGCCAGGGTGTCGTTGTTCAGGGTGACGATGAACTCCCCCCTCGCCTCTTCCAGCCCGCGGTTGTTCCCCTCTGCAAAACCGACGTTTTCCGGCAGGATCACAAGCCTCACCCAGGGGAACTGCTCCCGCACGTAGTCGGCAGTGCCGTCGCTGGAGCCGTTGTCCACCAGGATCACCTCGAAATCCCACATGGTCTGCCCGACCAGGGAGCCGAGGCAGTCGGCCAGGAAGCGACGGCCGTTCCAGGTGAGGACGATGACGGAGATGAGGGGAGCCGGAGAGCTCAATGGATCAGGCGGTGGAGAAGGTTCCTGAAATATATCTGGCCCGGGCGTGACCGTAAAACCAGCCTGTCTCCGCTCAGTCATGAGTTATCGTTCTCAACACAGGTGGTCTGTGTCCTTTTCGGGTGTTGACGGCAGAGCTTCTTTACGCCCCACATCCGCCATGTTTCGGAACACACCGCGACTTCATTTGCGCGTTGGTAATGCGCCTGCCGGCCATTATGGACTGCCGCTTTCCGAACATCTTCCGCAGGCCTTTCACTATCTCCCACTGGGTCACAAAAGCCACCCTGAAACGACCACGCATCAGGTTTGCGAGAAATTTAAGACAATGGGTGGCGAAAATAAAGGGAAAATACTTTACCTGGAACTCAACGGGGTAATTCTTAACGATCAGGAAAATGTAATTGCGCCGCCGCATGATGTCGAAGCGGTCCCGGTTCGCGCGGTTCGCATCGGAGGTGCCGCCGACCTTATGGTAGATAACGGCATCTGGAACCAACAGGCAGCGAAAGCCGGCCCAGTTGGCGCGGAACGAGAGGTCGATGTCCTCGAAGTAGGCAAAGAAATCCTCGTCAAAGAGGCCGATCCGGTCGAACAGTTCCCTTTTGTAACATCCGCCACCGCCGCACGCGCCAAAGATGAAGCTACGCTCTGAAAAATTTCCCAAACGGGCGCATTCCCCGATCTTGTACGGCCCTCGGAGAAGGTCGAAGGCGTCTCCCGCTGAATCGATCACGTTACGTTCATAGTAATTGAGGAGCCTCGACGCGAAAATCCATACATCGGTGTTCTCCTCGATGGCGGCGGCAAGATTTTTCAGCCAGTGCGGCGCAACCTGTGTGTCGTTATTGAGAAGGACAACAAACTCCCCACGGGAGCTCTCGATTCCACGGTTGACCCCCGCTGCAAAGCCGACATTTTCCGGCAGTGCTACGACCCTCGTCTCTGGCCATCGCTCGCGCACGAACTCCACGGAGCCGTCCGTCGAGCCGTTATCCACGAGAATGGTCTCGAAGTCCCTACAAGTCAACGTCTCCAGAGAATCGAGACATTCCTGCAGATGGTATCTGCCGTTCCAGTTGGGAATTATGACGGAAAAATATGGGGCCATGCCCTAAATTCCGAACTTGTCGAATTTGCTCTTCTTATAATCCAGATAACCAGCTATCATCAGCCTGAGTTTTTTGCAGTCTATCGCTTTCGAGGGAAAGTATGTTCCTGATTTCGCCAACGAATTTTCCTGGCAATATAGCATCACCATAGACAATATTTTATATTTGCTTTCTAAACAAGCCAATGCATAATCTGTTAATTTTTTTTAGAAACAACATAAATACAAACAATATCGGATTAAAATTCTTTGCTATTCTTGCCATTTTATCTCCGAATGACAAATCAGAGCCCCAATGCCATATATGATTAGCCCTATTGAACTTCGCTATCATTTTTTCAAAATAATGCAGAGTGACATAACTCTTACCAAGATAATCCTTGAGCAAGAGGAATTCATCTGAAAAATCCAACGACCGTACATTGGTTTTTGTCCACTGCTCCGCATGCTGCCTGAATTTGCACAGCGCCTCAGGAATGGATGCTAGAGCACCTTGCTCCAACAGATAAAACCACATCTCAAGATCGATTGTTTGCCGATATCTTTCCTCAAAGCCTCGTCCTGCCAGTTTCCTTCTGAAAAGGACCGCTGAAGGTTCACCAATCAGGTTTCCGTGCTGCAGACAGCGGTTTATTGCTCTAAATCCATCGACGATCTCAAACGTATCGGAATACGACAAAGTCCCGGTCGTCCGCAAATCCTTTGCCACCAGGAGTCGTGCAGATGTTACCAGGACTACCCTTGGGTGATGGTCAAGCACATTGACTTCCTTCTCCAGACATGTGGGTTCCAGCATATCGTCAGCGCAAAGTATCTTGACATATTCACCGTGCGCATATGCAAGACTGCGGTTCAAGTTTTTTACCGGCCCGATATTGGCTTCGTTGCAAAAATATTTCACTCGCCTATCAACGGATATGATTTTATCTACAACTTCTTTAGTATTGTCAGTTGAGCAGTTATCGACAACTATCAACTCAATATCAGTAAAAGTTTGGGCAAGGACTGACTCGATGGCATCAATCAAAAAATGAGCATGATTATAGGTGGGGATGCATACGCTTACTTTGCATCTCTTATTCTCTATAGTTGGGAACTGACTATCAACTTGTTTCATATTTTATTCTTACTCGCTTCATAAGTTGGACTCTGGCCTAAGATTCCCCAACTCGTTTTCCACCATCATCGTCACGATGGCGGAGAACGGCACCGTCCTTTTCCAGTTGAGCCGGGAAACGATCTTTCCGGCATCGCCGCAGAGCTGAACCGACTCCGCCGGACGGAAGAACTGGGGGTCCACCCTGACGTATTCCCGGTAGTCCAGCCCCAGAGCGGAAAAGGCCGTATCCACGAACTCTCGCACGCTGTGGGTCTCTCCGGTGGCGACCACGTAGTCGTCCGGGGCTTCCGCCTGGAGCATAAGCCACATGGCCTGCACGTAGTCCGGCGCATACCCCCAGTCCCGGTAGGCATCCAGGTTGCCGAGGGTGAGGGAATCCTGCATCCCCAGCTTGATCTTCACCGCTGAGGAGACGATCTTCCTGGTGACGAATTCGTACCCCCGGCGGGGGGACTCGTGGTTGTAGAGAATACCAGAACAGGCGAACATGCCGTATTGCAGGCGATAGTTCTTCATCAGGTGATAACCGGCCACCTTGGAGATGCCGTAGATGGAGCGGGGGTTGAAGGGGGTGTTCTCATTCTGAGGAGAGCGCTCCACATTGCCGAACATCTCGCTGGTGCCGGCGAAATAGACCCGACAACGGGGAGCAAACTCCTTGAGCGTGGCCAGGAGGTAGTGGGTGCTGTTGACGTTGTTGTTAAGAATTGAGATCTCGTCCTCGAAGGAGTAGCTAACGAAACTCGATGCTGCCAGGTGGTAGCATTCATCCGGCACCACTTCCTTGGCCAGCTTGATGATGGAGAGCACGTTGTCCAGTGAGGCGACGTGCAAGTGGATCCGGTCGAGCAGGTGCCGGATGTTCTTCAGCTTGTGCTCGGTGTCCTCGATGGCGATCCGGCGGACGATCCCGTGCACCTCGTACCCCTTCTCCAGGAGCAGTTCCGCCAGGTATGAACCGTCTTGGCCGGCCAAGCCGGTGATGAGCGCCTTTTTCATCTTTTGTCCTTTGTCCCGTTACTTGCCAACCGACCGACAGAGCTCTTGACGCCCGTCCAGAGCGCCCGGTAGACCCTGAACCGTTCCGGCATGATCCCGGTCAGCCGCTGGCAGGAGATCCCCAGCGTCCGCCGCCCCCGTTAATGAAGACCCGGTGGGAGTGAACGATGCTCGTGGCGCCGCCATCCCCTGCACGCCATCCCGGATTAGGAGACGATTCCCCCGCCCATCACACCACTCTTATAGTCCAGATACCCCTTCAACACCATGCGAAACTTCTGCAACTTCTGCCGCTCGAAGAAGAGGATGCCGGCCAGTTCGTCGAAAAAGGCCCGCTGCTGCTGCCGGCAATACTCCGGAAACTCCTCCCTGTACCTGTCCATGACAGAGAACCGGTTCCTGGTCATGAAATACCTTCTGAACGGGGAGTGATTGGTGACGGAGAACCGCTTGATGCCGAAATCCCTGGTCACCGTATGGCCGAGGCCGTGCTCCAGGATGGCCGCCGGCGCTTCTATCACCCTGAAACCCTGCCGGCGGAGCCTCAGGCAGTATTCGTGGTCGATATAGTCGATGAAGAGCTCGTCCATGAACGGCCCCACCCTCTGGTAGAGTTCCAGGTTCAGCAGGTTCCCGGAGGTCATGGCGACCAGCACCTCGCGGCATCCCCCCCCCTCCTGGCAAGGCATGTTCCTGATGGCATGGCGTGGCGAGACGATCCCGACCGTTGCCGGGTCAAAGCTCCCCAGGCAGTCCAGCATCCTGGCCACCATGTCCGGGGCCGGCCTGCTGTCCTGGTCCATGGTCAGCAGATAGTCGCTGCCCTGCTCAATGGCCTTTGCCGCCCCCATGTTCAGGGCCTTGGCCAGGCCAAGGTTCCTCCCGTTTTTTACATAGTGCAGTTTCGCAATTTTCTTTATCTGTTCGACCAGGTCAACGTTTAAGCTGGCGGAGTTATCGATAACGAAAAGGGTCTCGACCTGATCCGCACAGCACCGAATGTTCTCGATGACCTCATCTTCCGGGTTGTAGAGGATAACTGCGCCTGCGATCATGGCTTATACGTTCTCCTCTATAAAAGCTTGGCCTGTCCGTGCACAGCCTTCTTAACCAGAGAATTTATGTATTTAATCCTATTGATGTTAATTCTGATAAATAACAGGAAATAGAACAAATACAGGGGATAATACTCGGCAATTTTTGCATTTATTGTTTTTTTATCCAGACCGTAATTCTTATGATACCAAATATTGTAGGTTAACTGAAATTTCCACTTTTGTTCATTTATAAAGGTCTTACCGATGTAGCTTTTGTTTATGTAATCGTCATGCAATAAGATTTCATCGTCTATGAAGGTCAGAGAGGTGACATTTCTCAGAGTTGTCTGCTTTTCATGCCGCCTGAATTTACACAATTTTCCCGGAAGAAAGGCAAAATCGCCCTGTTCCAAAAGATAGAACCACATCTCAAGGTCAGTCAACTGCTTATAGTTGGCATTAAACAACCTCTTGCAATCTTTTTTCCTGAACAGAATGGCCGTCGGCTCTCCTATTATATTGCCCGCAAAAAAACACTTTCTGATCACACTTGGACCGGGCATCAACTGGAATTTACCAGAAAAAGCAAGCGAACCTATTGGATTTGAGTCTTTGTCGATCAGGAGCCGTGCAGAAGCTACTACCGTCACTGTTGGATTGTCAGCAAAGACTTTAACACATTTTTCAATACAATCAGGCTCCAGAATGTCATCGGCACAAAGTATTTTTACGTACTCTCCACTCGCTTTTTGCAAGCAGAGATTCCAATTTGCCACCATTCCTACATTATTATCATTTTTGTAATATGATATCCGTTTATCTATAAAAAGATATTTACTAACAACCTCATCAGTATTATCCAAAGAACAATCATCAATTATAATCAACTCTATACTTTCATAAGTCTGTGAAATTACGGATTCAATAGCATATGAAATATAATCAGAATAATTATATGATGGGATACAAACACTAACTCTTGGTCTATTATTACTCATATTATCGCACTTATAACCATAATTGATTCAAAATTTCTTTTTTCCAAACAATAATTGTTTTATTTTCTTGGAGATATTCAACATATAATAGAGACACAAGCCATGATATTCTGCTGTTTTTGTCTTTTTTAACGATACATCCATATCAAGCTTCCAGAGAGCTTGCGCTATATCGAATCTTGCTTCCAATTTCTGAAAGTATGAGAGCTCCATATAGCTCTTATCAGCATAATCATCGAATAATCTGAACTGATCATCAACATAAATAAACCCTTTGATATTCGCATTGGTACCCTGCTCTTCGTGCTGCCTGATCAGACAAAGCGCTTCCGGTATAAAGGCGAAATCGCCCTGCTCAAGCAGTCGAAACCACATTTCCAGATCAACGAGCTGTCGGTATTCGGGATCAAACCCAGCGATCGCATCCTTTTTGCGGAACAAAACCGCGGTGGGTTCACCGATCAAATTACCGACAAAGAGGCATTTCCTGATGACTTCAATTCCAGGGAGAAGTTCAGGCCGGTCCGAATAAGCCAACTGTCCCAGATTATTCAGCGACCTGTCGACCAATTGTCTTGCAGATGCAACAAGTGAAACCTTCGGATTCGCCTCCAGGACCTGGACCATTTTCTCCAGACAGGTCGCCTCCAGAAGATCATCTGAACAGAGTATTTTTATATATGTACCGGAGGCCAACTCGATACATCGATTCAGATTGCAGACGAGCCCTAGATTTTTCTCATTACGAATATATTTTACATTGCGCCCTTCCTGAAGATAACCAAGGACAACTTCCTCGGTGTTGTCAGTTGAACAATTGTCAATAACGAGCAACTCATAATCGCTAACGGTCTGGGATAGTACCGATTCTATGGCATCAGCAATAAAATGCGCGTAATTGTAAGTAGGAATGCAAATACTGATTTTGGGTTGCATTACGTCAACCTTGCCCTTTGTCTTACAACTAACCAGTTGTTGGTCTTTGATTAAATTTGAAGTACTTATTATACATAAAGGCAACTATTATCAAATAGATAATCCCATAGGTTATCATCAAAACATATCTATTCAAAGCAAACGAGGCTAACGTAGCCACAATTACTGTTGGAATTATCGATGCTGAGAAGAAATAGTAAAAATCTTTGACTATCGGGTAATCGGTAGTCTTCTTGAAATAAATGTAGCCCACTACCGTCACGATGACTTTTGCCGCCAGCGTAGCCAGGGCGGCGCCAACGGCGCCAAAGAACGGGATGAGGGAAAAATTGAGTATGGTATTCAACACATTCCCCCAAAAAATGGAAGCCCCATACTCCTTTGACATATTCCAGACGGCAAAGGGCTGTACTATTATGCCGCTGGTGAATCCGAACGTGATGACAAACCCGAGAATCCTCAACGGATCAACACTTCCCAAAAATTTTGTTCCATACAAGAGGGAAACCACATCCCTTGAGAAAAACAACAGAAAGAAGCCAAGCGGTATGGTAAATATCGACATGGTGAAAACGTATTTGGCCATCACCGGATAGAGCTTCCCCTGTTTGAACGACTGCGCCAGTTCCCTGAACATGGTGGGCGTTATGACCGAATTTATGGAATAGAATGGATTGATGACCTTGTAGGCGGCTTCATAGATGCCCACCGTGTGGGCATTGGTAAAATAATACAGGATGAGCCTGTCTGATGTCGTGTACACATACACCGACAATTCAGCTTTGAGAAAATGCCCCGCCTCCCGATAGAACGCCTTCACCTTCCTGATGTATTGATGCTTGAACAAAGCCCTGTCAAAGGAATAGAGCTTGAAATGCCACAGGAATGCCGTTGCCATGGCCAAGTTGATGACTGAATTGAACAGCGTCAGGAACGGCAGATACTTCCAGTCTTCCGGTTTGTGTATGAAAATAAGTAGTGAGGCGGCGTACAGAAAGCTCTGGCCGATCCGAATGGCCGAGGCCGCGTTTATTCTTCCCATTGCCACAAAGACCCATGCTGGGGTACAGGCTTCGAAAAAGACGAGGAAGACGGATACCGCTATAAAGTACTTGAGCCGTGGGTCGAGCGGCAGCAGATAGGTAACCAGCAAGGTCGCCATAATCAAGATTGCCGACGCGACAATTTTCGGAGGTAAGGTAACTGCCAGAAGCGCGTCCAGTTTTTCATCATCCCGCGCCAGCCGCTGCGAAGCCAGGGACGTCAGCCCTCCGTCGGCGAGCCGCGACACCAGAAGCAATGCAGCACCGGTTGTGGCACTGAAACCGAGGTATTCCGGTCCGACAACGCGGCTGATATAGATCACGCTCAAGGCTCCGATCACGAGACCGGCCATCTCGGCAACTGCACGGAATGTCAATCTCTTACTGATCAGCATTGTTTTTGTGCGTAGTATACCGAAGTGATAAAGCGCCCGTTTTTGAAATACTTATGCTCCTTGCACCGGAAGCCATCGCGGCTCATGTACTCCAGTACATCCGACCCGAAATCCCTGAACGCCAGAATGCCGTCTCCACGGACCGTGTCGCCGTGCATGACCGGTTCCAGAAGGTGTTCCACCTTGCCGTCCACGACAGATGCCCTTTCGATGGTCTTCGACAGTTCGAAATCAACCGGAATGGTGAAGACATGAAAACCACCGGGTTTCAAGACTCTTCTGATTTCTGACAAGGCCCTGTTCAGGTCGCCGACATGTTCAAGCACATCACTGTTAATCAATATGTCTAAACTGTTATCGGGAAAAGTGAGGCCTTCAAGGTTTTCATTCCTGACCCCATTTACACTGCTACCGAAAGGCGTGTTATCAAAATACTCTGACACTTGATAGTTATCAATTTTCTTAATATCATCCATTCTAAATAGATTGTAAGCAGCGGTTTCATAACACCTGAAGTCATCATCAGATTTTAGTCTTTTTATCAACTCGCTGGCCTTGGACATATTCAACAACCGTAGTGCCGAAAGAGCGTGAGCCCTAATTCTGAAATTGGCAAAGCAGTAAATACAAATATAATTCTCTCTTTCCACTAATGTTTGCTTGAAACTGTCACTCAATTTCCAAGGAGATACTATTTTTGTGAGTTCTGTTTTTATTTCTGAAGAAAATACCAATACACTCTTGCCATTACAAGAGGGGCAATACTCCATTGAACTGTATTTCCAGCGCCAGTGCTGTGCTATCAGTCGCTGAATGGTCTTTGATATTCTACTGGCGCTAATTCCCATTTTCCCCTCTCAGGTACCTCTCCAAACCATCCCGCCAGTGCGGCAACCCGATCCCCAACTCCCGCGCCCTGACATTGGCCAGCACCGAATAGAGCGGCCGCCGCATGTCGCCGCTCATCCCGCCCCGGTCCACCGGAACCACCTCGACCGGGAGCCCGGCAATCTCGTAGATCGCCCGCGTGAACTCGTACCAGCTGCACTCCCCCTCGTTGACCAGATGATAGATGCCGGGACCTACGCCAGGGTGCTCCACCAGCTGCCATACGGCCCGGCTCAGGTCGTCGGTGGACGTCGGCGAAACCACCTGATCGCATCCCATCTCCAGGGTGGTACAGCTTTTCGCATCCTCGATCCGTTTGTCAACGAAGTTCCCGCCCTTCGACTGCGCACCGCTTCGTCCATAGAGCCCGCAGGTCCGGATGATCACCGCCTGTTTCGGCGCCGTCGCCAATGCAGCACACTCTCCGGCAAGCCGGGATATCCCATACATCTGCAACGGCTGGGGACGGTCGTCTTCCAGATAGGGGGTCCGCTTGTCGCCACCGAAGACGTAATCGCTGCTGAAGGTGACAAAGAGGGCACCGCTCTCCCGACACAGCGCCGCCAGATCCCGCACCGCTGCGCAGTTAACGCGAAACGCCCGCTCCACCTCGCTCTCACAGAGGGGCACATTATGGAAGGCCGCCGTATTGATGACCAGATCCGGGGCGAACTCCCCGAAGGCCGCAGACACGGAATCCGGCTGCCCGATGTCGAGCTCGCTCCGCCCGGGTGCGTAGAGTTCATGGCCGGGGTTGTTCCTGATCAGGTCCCCCCCGAGCTGACCGGTTTTGCCGATCAAGAGGACTTTCACACGCCCACCTTCCTGTACGCCGGATAAGAACAATCCTTGGGGGCGATAACCGACACCGGCAGCGGCCAGCTGATGCCGAACGCCGGGTCGTCCCAGCAGACCCCGGCGGCATGTTCCGGTGAATAGAAGGCGAACATCTGGTAGAAGACCTCCGTGTCGTCCTCCAGGGTCTGAAAACCGTGGGCGAACCCTTCGGGGATGTAGAGGGCGCGGTGATTGGCGGCGGTCAGATCCACCCCGAACCAGTGACAATAGGTCGGCGAGTCGGAACGCAGATCGATGATGACATCGTACAGCGCTCCCTGCGTGCAGCGCACCAGCTTGGCCTCTGCCTTGGGTGGGAGTTGGAAGTGCATCCCCCGCACGGTCCCCTGCTGCCGGTTGAAGGAGATGTTGCACTGGGCCACTGCCGCCGCCGCCTGCAGACCGTGGGCGGCAAACTCTTCCTGGCAGAAACTGCGGGCAAAGAAGCCGCGCTCGTCGGCATACTGCTCGAGCTCCACAATATAGGCGCCAGCCAGGGCTGTTTCCCTGAATATCACAGGATCCGCACCTCGGGGATGGCCTGGATGAACCTCCCCCCCTTTGCCAGGTAGGCCCGCTGCTGCTCGATGATCTCTTCAGCGAAGTTCCAGGCCAGCAGCAGCACGTAATCGGGCATCTCCTCGGCCAGTTTATCGGGGTGATGGACAGGGAGATGCATCCCGGGCGTGTAAAGGTCCTGCTTGTACGGGCTCTTGTCGACCGTGTAGTCGACCAGGTCGGTGGAGATGCCGCAGTAATTGAGAAATGTGTTCCCCTTGGCCGGCGCCCCGTAGGCGGCGATCCGCTTACCTTCGCCCTTCAGGCTACGGAGCAGGGAGAGGATATCATCCCGCACCCGCTCGGTCCGGGTCGCAAAGGCCGCATAGGTCTCCGGCCGGTCCAGCCCCTTGTCGCGTTCCTCCTGAATGAGCTGCGGAACCGTTTCATTCACGGCATGCGCCCCCTTGTGGCCGATGAAATAGATGATCGACCCGCCGTGGATCGCCACCCGCTCCGCATCGAAAAGCTCCATGCCGTACAGGTCGAAGAGGTACGCCATCGCCCGCACCGACAGGTACGAATAGTGCTCGTGGTATACCGTATCGAACTCATTCTTTTCCACGAAGTCGATCAGGTAGGGGGCCTCGATGGCAACCGCGCCGGTTGGTGCCAGGAGCGCCTTCAACCCTTTGACAAAGCTGTGGATCTCCGGCACATGAGCAAAGACGTGACGCGCCAGGATGACGTCGGCAGCGCCGTGCCGGTGAAGAAGGGCAGCAGCGGTATCGTCATGGAAAAACTCGTTACAGGTCTCGATCCCCGCAGCGCTGGCCACCTTTGCGATATTCGCCGCCGGCTCGACCCCCAACACCTTCACCCCAGTCTTTTGGAAATAGGAGAGGACCGTGCCGTCGTTACTGGCGATCTCCACCACCCGCGAACTGCCGGTCAGGCCGAACCGCTGCTGAAAACTCCGGGCGAGGTAGGCCGCATGCCGGTGCACCAGGTCGGAGGTGGCGGAAAAATAGATATACTCCTTGAACAGGGCATCCGGGGGGACCACATGTCCGATCTGTACCAACCCGCACTGTTCGCAGAAAAAGACGTCCAGGGGATACTTCGGCTCGTTGCCCGCCGCCAGCTCGCCGGCAGTGAGAAAACTGTTGGCCAGCGCCATGGTCCCCAGGTCAAGAAACCGATAAATATCATCTTTGCCACAAAATCTGCAGTTCACAGCACCACCTCGTTTTTTCGATATGCTTCAATCTGCCGCAGGCACTCCTGCCGCAGATCGCCGTTGCCACGATACACCCCGGTCCATTCCGCGATTCGTTCGAGAGCCTGCCCCAGTCCCCACCGCGGCTGCCAGCCGAGCTCGGCCCTGGCCTTGGAACAGTCGAGTTTCAGATAATGGGCCTCATGGGGATGCTCCCCTTCGTCAAGCCGGTACCGAGCCCCCCCGCCCCACATCTCGCACAGACGCCTGACCAGCCACTCCACAGGGCGGGCATCCTCATCCAACGGACCGAAATTCCACCCCTCCGCATAGCGCGGCCCGTCGGTAAACAGCCGCTCAGCCAGGAGAAGATAGCCTGCCAGCGGCTCCAGCACATGCTGCCAGGGGCGGATGGCGTGGGGGTTGCGGATCAGGATGGTCTCGCCGGCCAAAAGAGCCCGGATGCAATCGGGAATGAGCCGGTCGCCCGCCCAGTCGCCGCCGCCGATGACATTGCCGGCCCGGGCCGATGCAACGGCCACACCGTGGCGCTCATAGTCCCGCGGATTGAAATAGGAGGAGCGGTAGGCAGCGGTCACCAGTTCCGCACACCCCTTGCTGTTGGAATAGGGATCGTAGCCGCCGAACGGCTCGTTTTCCCGGTACCCCCAGACCCACTCCCGGTTCTCGTAGACCTTGTCGGTGGTGACATTGACCACCGCTCGCACGAACGGACAGCCGCGAACCGCTTCCAGCAGGTGGACCGTCCCCATGACGTTGGTGGCATAGGTCTCCACCGGAATCCTGTAGGAGTCCCGTACCAGCGGCTGGGCCGCCATATGGATGACGATCTCGGGTGCGGCAACGGTCATTTCACGCTGCAGCCGCTCCAGGTCCCGCACGTCGCCGATTACCGAGCGGACCAGTTCGTCGACCCGCGCCAGCCCGAACAGATTCGGATCGGTCGGCGGCTCCAGGGCGTAACCGGTCACCTCGGCACCCAGGGCATGGAGCCACAGGCAGAGCCAGGATCCCTTAAAACCTGTATGGCCAGTGACAAACACTTTTTTTGCCTTCCAGAAGCCGCAGTTAATCATAATTGATGTTCCCGTTTCTCAACCTTGAACATTGAACTCAGAACCTCTAACCGCCTACCATACCTTCCATGGCGCCTTGCCGTTGTTCCAGAGCTCCTCAAGCTGTTGCTTGTCCCTGAGGGTGTCCATCGGCTGCCAGAACCCCCCATGTTTGAACGCAAACAGTTCCCCGTCACGGGCGAGCCCTTCCAGGGGCTCCTTCTCGAACACGGTGGCGTCACCGGAGATGTAGTCAAGGACCTTCGGCTCCAGGATGAAGAAGCCGCCGTTGATCCAGCTGCCGTCACCGGCCGGCTTTTCCTGGAACGCGGTGACCCGGTTGTCGGCGGTCAGATTCAGGGCACCGAACCGGCCCGAGGGCTGGGTGGAGGTGACGGTGGCCAGACAACCATGTGCCTTGTGGAACGCCACCAGCTCGCCGATATTGACGTCTGCCACCCCGTCGCCGTAGGTCAGCATGAAGGTCTCGTTCCCCAGGTACGGTGCGACCCGCTTCACCCTGCCGCCGGTCATGGACTCGGCCCCGGTATCGACCAGGGTGACCCGCCACGGCTCCACATACTTCTGGTGCACCTCCATGGAGTTTTGCTCCATATCGAAGGTCACGTCGCTCATATGGAGAAAGTAGTTGGAGAAGTACTCCTTGATCATGTACCCCTTGAAACCGAGGCAGATGACAAAGTCGTTGAAGCCGTAGTGGGAGTAGATCTTCATGATATGCCAGAGGATCGGCTTCCCCCCGATCTCCACCATCGGCTTGGGACGGACGACCGTCTCTTCGCTCAGCCGCGTCCCCAGTCCACCAGCCAGAATAACGACTTTCATGGTTCCTCCCAGGCAGCCAGGCTCCCTGGCCGGAAAATGTTTCCCTTTGCGGCCCCAAGGCCGATCATGACGGCCTCCAGCTGCTCGCGACGCTTCATCGAGGTGAGCACGACCGTTGCGGAGTCATCCCTCGGCCATGCAGCCGGCGACACGACCCGATGGATGAAGAACTCCGTCCCGGCCTTTTCGTCATCGAGCACCGCCGCGAGTTCGATGCCGACCTCCTGCAGCGAAAGATAGGCGATCTCGGCCACCTCGTCCACACCGCAGAAAACCACCCGCCGCACCCCTTCCATCTTGAGCCGCCGGAAAAGTGCCAGGTAGTCCTGACGGGCAACGGTATAGAGGTTCGTGAAATACGTGAGATGCTGGTAGGCGAGGCGGCTCTTCTCCGCCAGCCCCTGGGGGGTGAGGAGATAGGCATAGCGGTTACTGGGGAAGTTCTTAACCCGCACATATCCCTTGGCAACCAGATTTTTGAGGTATGAGTTCACCAGGCCGACGGCGATGCCGAGGCGGCGGGATATCTCCCGCTGGGAGAGGGGCTCCTCTCCGGCGATCTCCGAGAGAAGGAGGAAGGAACGGTATGATTCGAGGGACTTTTCAGCATTGTCGTTCATAACATGAACACTAATTGAGAAGCGTAAAAGAGGCAAGAAAAAATGTTCACAGGATGAACGGTCACGTTTTCACTGCTCCAGCATGCGCCGGTACACCGCTATCAGCCGTGCGCCCCGCGACTGCCAGGAGTGCTCGGCAATTGCCCGCTCCCGCCCCCGGACGGCAAGGTCTTCGCGCAGGACCGGGTCAGCAAGGAGCGTTTCCAGCTTATCCGCAAAGTCCACCGTCTCCGGGTAGCGGGCGTAGAGGGCGGCATCTCCCAGGATTTCCCGGTTGATGGGGGTGTCGAACACCAGGGTCGGCAGGCCGCAGGCCAGGTAGTTGAAGAGCTTGCCGTTGGCCTCGGTGAGTGAGATCTTCGGCGACAGCGCCACGTCGGCGGCCGAGAGGCAGAAAGGAGCCTCCCGGTAATCGATCCGACCGGTGAAGGTGATCAGGTCGGCCACCCCCATCTCCATCGCCAATTGCCGGTACCGCTCGTCGGGAAAGCCCATGAGCAGGAAATGGACCGGCACTCCCCTTCCCTGCATGATCTTCACCACCTCCAGGAGCAGGTCGACCCCCTGGTAGCGGTTCATCACCCCTATAAAGGCCACCACCGGCCGGTCGTGGGGAAGTCGTAGTCTCTTGTGGGCCTCGTCCCGGTCCATGGGACGGAACTCGTCGGTATTGACCCCATCGGTGAGGGGCAAGACCTTTCCGGACGCTACCCCCCAGGTCTCCACCAGTTCCCTTGCACCGGGGCCGGAGCTGGTCAGGATGACGTCGGCATGGCGGTTGATGAACCGCTCCAGTACGCCGAACAGCCGTGCAAGCAGCGACCCCTTCCTGACAAAGCCGTGATCGATGATCTCGCCGGTAAGGCTCCCCTGGCAGTCGAAGAGGAGCGGCACACCGAGGAGCCGTTTCAGGAAAATCCCCAGGAACGCCCCTTCGTGGAGGTGGGCATGGATCAGGTCGGGCCGGAAGCGGCGACCCACGGCCAACGCCTTCAGGAAGAGGAGGATATCCAGGTACGGCTTGTGCCAGGAGGGACCGGCGGCCAACTTCCGGTACCAGGGGATGGAGGCTATCCGGTCGGTGGGAATCGCCCCCATGTCTCGCCCCAGGTGGTAGGTGACGATCCGGACCCGGTGCCCCAGCGCCGTCAAGGTCCGCGCCTCTTCGTAGATGCGGACGTGACACCCCCGATCGGCAAAATACGGGGTTGGTGCCAGCATCAGGATCTTCAGCGGGGCATCAGTCAATGTTCAGTTTCTCGCGAATGACGTAGATCGGCTTTCCCTGGGCCTCGTAGTAGGTCCGGGCGTTCAACTCGCCCAGAAGGCCGAGGACGATGAACTGCACCCCCATGAAGAGCAGGAAGGCGGTCAGGATCAGAAGCGGGTTCCGGTTCATGTTCATCTGCTCGAAGAGCTTCATGTAGATGGTCGCGCCGCCGGAGAGGAAGCCGGCCAGCAGGGTGTAGATCCCCCATTTGCCAAAGAGCTGGATCGGCTTGGTGGAGTACTGGAGGAGGAACTTGACGGTCATCAGGTCCAGGACCACGCGGACGGTCCGGGAGATGCCGTACTTGCTGGTGCCGTACAGGCGGGGATGGTGCCTGACCGGCAGTTCCGCCACCTTGGCCCCAACCTGGGAGGCGAGTGCCGGCACGAAGCGGTGCATCTCGCCATAGAGGTTGATCCCCTCCAGCACCTCCCGGCGGTAGGCCTTGAGGGTGCAGCCGTAGTCGTGGAGATGGACCCCGGTCAGGCGGGAGATGAGGGCATTGGCGATCATGGAGGGGAGCTTGCGGTTGACGAAGGTATCCTTCCGCTCCTTGCGCCAGCCCGACACCACGTCGTACCCCTCGTCGATCCTGGCCAGTAGCCGGGGAATATCGCTCGGGTCGTTCTGCAGGTCGCCGTCCATCGGCACGATGACCCGCCCGGCCGCAGCAGTGAACCCGGCGGCCATGGCCGCGGTCTGGCCGAAATTGCGGCGGAAGCGGATCACCTTCACCCGCCGGTCTTCCCGGGCGATCTCCTGGAGGAGGAGGAAGGAATGGTCGACCGAGCCATCGTCTACCAGGATCAGCTCGTACGTCAGGCCACTTTCCGCCAGGGCAGCCGTCACCCGCTCATGGAGAAGCGGAATATTCTCTTCTTCGTTGTAGATCGGAACGACTATGCTCAAGTCCACGGGATACTCCTTGGGATATCTGGCTCAGTGCTCAGGGCTTAGAGTCAAGATCGGTGCCCTGGGCCTTCACAATCTTCTCGAACTGGTGACGCAGGATCGCATTCTCCTGCACCAGATCCTTTACCTGGTCGGAGAGGCGGGAAATCTTGATGGAAAACTGGACCCCCAGGAGGACCAGGAACACGATGGAGCCGGTAAAGAGGGTCGAGGTGGGCAGGGCGGCACCGATGAGATTGGTAAGAGTGACCAGCCAGTCGTACTTGATCACCAGGACGAACATGATGCAGCTGGTGAAGAGCCAGAGGACCGAGTACTCCTCACGGAGCCGCTTCTGGCGCACCATTTCGATGGTGAACACAAAGACCAGGAGACTCACCAGCAGGGCAAATACCTGTTGCTTGAACGGCATCACGTCCTCCGGAAGAACTTACGGTTGCGCAGCAGGGTAACGAAGATGGACAGGCACATCTTGAACATGTAGTAGAGCGGCTTGGTGCCGCTGTGCATGGTCTTGCCGGTCGGGTTGGCATACATCCGGACCGGCACCTCGCGGATGCGAAACCCGGCCAGATTGAGGGTGATCAGCATATCGGCGTCAGGATAGTCGCAGGGAAAGACGTCGGTGGTGAAAAACCGGAGCACCTCCCGGTTGAACGCCTGGTAACCGGAGGTGGGGTCGGTGACGCTCCGGCCGATCAGGTGGGTCACCAGCTTCCGGAAGAAGAGGATGCCCAACCGCCGGGAAAACGAGGGACGATAACTCTCCTCCTCCAGAAAGCGGGAGCCCAGCGCAAAGTCTGTGTCACCGGCCATCACCGGTGCCAGGAGGCGGGGGATGAAGGCCGGATCGTGCTGACCGTCGGCATCGATCTGGACCACGTACGGATAGCCATGGCAATGGGCAAATTTATACCCGGTCTGGATGGTCACTCCGTACCCCATGTTGAAGGCGTGGGAGAGCACGATCGCCCCGGCGCCGGCAGCAGCGGCGGCGGTGCCGTCACGGGAGCCGTCGTTCACCACCAGGATGTCGCACTCCGGCACCACCCTGCGGATGGCAGCGACCACCCGACCGATATTGCCGGCCTCATTGTAGGCCGGTATGATCACCAGGACCTTTGCCAGGTCCCGCTCCTCGCTCCTCACTCCTCACTCCTCACCGGGCATTACCGTTTCATCCTGGCTTCCAGCATCGGCGCAAACCCCGAACGGAGCTGCACCAGGGACAGGTACTGTTCGATGACGCAGGCCTGATCGCCGGTTGCCAGGCAGGCCAGCCCCAAATTATAATGGGCCGGCGCGTAATCGGGGTCCATGTCCAGGGATTTGCGGAAGCTGGCGATGGCATCCATCGGCCGGCCAAGGTAGTCGTAGGCCAGCCCGAGGTTGTTGTGGGCCTTGGCAAACCAGATCGTTTGGGCATCCGCATTGACAGCCGACAGGTCCCTGAACATCTCCACGGTCCTGTCGAACCGGCCAAGGTACGACCCCAACTGGGTAAGGGCCAGCCCCACATTGTTCCAGGCATCCGGATGTCCCGGATCGAGGGAGATGGACCTGATCAGGGGGGGAAGTGCCCTGGCCGGCTCTTTGCGCTTCAGGTATGCATATCCCAGGTTGTTCCAGGGGCGGGACAGGGTGGGCGACTTCCGGGTGACATCCTCCCAGAGCGTGACTTCGTCGCTCCAGACCAGGTTCCGCTTGACCGTAGCCACCACAAAAACCAGGCAGAGCAGTGTCATTGCCAGGCAGACGGAGGAAAGAACCCGCTCCCTCTGGCCGGCAAGGCCGATCATTGCCGAACTGATGGCAACAAAGGCACCGGCCGACAGCAGGTACACCCGGTGCTCGAAGATCGGGTCGATAATGGGAATAACGCTCGATTCGACCAGCAGCGCGATATAGAACCAGCCAATGCCGATGGCCACCAGCCTCAGATGCGGAGCAGGCAGGAATGCCGGTGCCGACGAAGGTCGGGAACGGACCACGCACCAGACCGCCAATCCCAGCAGGGCAAGATGCAGTGCCAGCCCACCGAGGACAGCCGGATCGGCAAGCGAATGGGAAAATGCAACCCCGTAATCCAGGTTCTGGTTCACGGGGAAGATCAGCAGACGCAGGTAGGTAGCCACCACCCGGAACTGGGTCAGCAGATAGTCGGTCCGGGAAATGATGGTCTGGACCCGCGTTGCCTGGTCGGCCGCCGCCAGCAGGCCTGTCATCCCCCCCCGTATACCCACCAGGCTCAAGGGGATGATCGCCATGGTCATCAGGAACAGGGAGATGGGCAACAGGCGCGCCCGAAGCGTCCCCCGGAAGCAGAGCAGTTCCAGGAATATCAACATGAGCGGCAGGGTGAAGGAGATCTCCTTGGTCCGCATGGCCAGGAGCGCCGACAGGAAGGCGAGCGCGAAATTACCAACCGGAGAAGCGCGCCGCACGGGATCGGTACCGTTCAGGGCCAGTCTCGCCCGAACATAGCAGACCGCGGCAAGCAGATAGAACAGGGTAGCCAGGGAGGTGAACCGCTGGACAATGTAGGTGACCGCCTGGGTCTGGACCGGATGACTCACGAACAGGAGAGCGCTAAAAAAGGCGATTATCCGGCCATGGTCGGCCATGGTGAGCGCCATCCCCTGCGAGACGAGCGGACTGCGCCAGAGCAGAGTGATCAGGCCGTAGAGAGTCAGGGCGGCCGACAGGTGGACGAAGAGATTGACCAGATGGTACCCGATCACCCAGTCGCCGTGCAGTCGGTAGTTCAGGGCAAAACTAAAGATTCCCAGGGCCCGGCCGCTCTTCAGCAACGATGGCGTCATCAGGGAGCCCAGGTCCTTGATCTGCGGGTTCCCCAGGATATTGACCATGTCATCGAAGGTAAACGGAAACGTCATGCTGTTGGCATAGGCCAGCAGTCCGGTGATTACGATCAGGGCAAGCCGGTACCAGCCGTCCCTGCGGGATGTTCCGGTAATGAGCCCCACGTATCGCCCCGGCAATCCGGGTATCCCCATTTCACGTCCAGTCATCAGCCTGTCCCTTAGCAGATAGCATGCCGATCGGCAAACCGGCTTACTATACCTGCATTTATCTGGCGGCAAAAGGAATTTTTCCGCCAGATCGCCGTATCTTCAGGGGGATTGACAGGATTGGACCGGGGGGATATACACGATGATGTTGCAAGGGCGGGGTTTCCCCGCCCCGGGTGCGGTGACCGCACCCCTACGGTGGATCAACGTTGGACCGGCGAGGTGATTACCATGGAGATGTTTGGCGGGTTCATGATGCTGGTGTCGATTCTCTTCTTTTTCCTGGCCATAATCTGGTTCATCCTGCCGTTCATCATCTTCGCCATCAAAGGTAAGGTCGACCGGTCGGTCGAGCAGTTGGAGGAGATCGAGCGGCGGCTGGCTTCCCTGGAGGCGCAGCTGGCCAGGCTTAGCCCGCCGCCGGCCGGCAGGGCCGACGCCACGCCCGAAACATGTCCGACCGAATCCGCGCCGGAATGAACAACGCCTTGATCCTGCACCATATGAACGGTAGGGGCGCTGCTTGCCGCGCCCCTACGACCTGCTGTGCATGACACGCTGAAGATACCCGGTAAAGGCCTCCACCACTGCCCGGTCGAACTGGCTTCCTACGCAGCGTTGCAACTCAATGATCGCCTCCTGGACCGACAGCCCCTTCTTGTAGGGACGATCGGACACCATGGCATCGAACGAGTCGGCAACCGCCACGATCCGCGCCGCCAGGGGAATCGATTCCCCCTTCAGGCCATGGGGATAGCCGCTCCCGTCAAACCGCTCATGGTGGTGAAGCACCCCGGGTAGCACGTCCTGCAACTGTCGGATCGGCGCAAGGATCGCCACCCCCTTTTCCGGATGGAGCCGCAGGGGGGGGAATTCATCCTCCGACAGCTCCTCGGGTTTCTCCAGGAGCGCCTCGATGATCCCGATCTTGCCAATATCGTGGAGAAGCCCCGCAAGCCGGATCCGCTCCACCTCTGTCTCGGTGAGCCCCATCTCCCTGGCAATGGTGGTCGCCACGTTCATTACCCGCTCGGAGTGCCCCTTGGTCCAGGGTGACTTGGCATCGATGGCATTGGCCAGCGAGGCCACCGTATTGATGAACAGGCTTCGCATCTCCTCGTAAAGCCGGGCATTCTCCAGGGCAACCGCCATCTGGGCCGCGATCTTCTCGATGGTAAAGGCATCCTCCCGGACAAACTGGCCGCGCGTGGTATCCCCCAGGAGGAGTACCCCCTTCGGCTGCTCCTTGCTGATGAGCGGAATCGCCATGAGAGACTCGATGCCAACGTTCCGCAGGGCTTTTTCCAGGGCTGGCAGCCGTTTCTGTATCCCCAATTGTGGGATGTAACGGCTCTCACCATGGGTAAACGCCTGCCCGGCAACATTCCCCCTGCCAATCACCGCGCCCCGCTTGAGGGCTGGCAACTCTTCAGTAGTGACACCACTCCTGGTGGCCAGGACCACCAATTGCCCGCCGGCGCTCTCCAGAACCGACACCAGTTCACACTGCATGATCCGCTCGATCTGCTCCATGGCAGTATCGATAATCCGCTCCTGGCTCAGGGAGGAGGAGATGGCCTTGTTGATCTCGTCCAGGGTCAGAATGACGTCGATCCGCTTGGCCATGTCCAGCGCCATTTCCAGAGACTGGTCGAACAGCTCGATGTGGCTCACCACCAGCGCCGCATGGGAGACCATGTCCTTGATGACGGAGATCTCGTCCAGGCTAAAGGTCAAGGCAACCGAACGCCGCCTCGCCACGAAAACCGCGCCGGTCACCTGGTTGTGCACCACCATCGGCACTGCCAGGAGGGAAAAACTTTTGAGGAGCCGACGGAATGTCGGGCTCAGCAGGCGGGAACTCTCGGGGTTGGTGATCTGCAGATGGTGTTTTTTCTGGAGAATCGTCCGGAGCAGGGGAATTTTTTCCGGTACCAGGGGCATATCCCTGAACAGTGGCAGGTATCGGGGTGGCATGCCGCAACTCCGGGCCGGGGCAAAGTCGCGCCGTTCCCGATCCAGCAGGTAGACGACCGCCCAACCGCTCCTTACCGTCTTCTTCAGGAGACGGGAAAGCCCCTGGAGCACCTCGTCCACGTCCCGCAGGGTTGACAGACGTCGGCTATCCTCAATCACCTTGCCAAAGCCGTTCATGGTAGTGGCCAACCCCTGTCTACCGCGTGGCAAAGCCTGTTGCCAAGCGCCGGAATTTTCGTTAGTATGCTGCATTCAATCGTAGCATAATTTGGATTTTTTTCTTATTCGTCGATCACGGACCAGCCGTTGGCGTTGAATGTTGCCTTTGTGCGTGAGAGTCCGTCACCAGTTCAAGGAGGGGAGTACATGTCGTTGCTTGCAGGAAAAAAAGCCTTGATCGTCGGCGTCGCCAACGAAAAGAGCATTGCCTGGGGAATTGCCGAGGCATTCAAGCGGGAAGGAGCGTCCATAGCCCTTTTCTATGCCGGCGAGACCCTGGCGAAACGGGTCATCCCGCTGGGTGAAAGTATCGGCGCCGACCTCATCGTTCCCTGCGACGTACGCAGCGACGAGGAGATCGCCAAGGCCATGGAGATGGTGAAGGAAAAATGGGGTGGTCTGGACATTCTCATCCACTCGGTGGCCTTTGCCAACAAGGATGAGTTGAAAGGCTCCTTCCTGAATGTCACCCGCGAAGGGTTTGCCACCGCCATGGAGGTGAGCGTCTTTTCGCTCATCGCCCTGGCCAAGGCGGCGGCCCCGCTCATGGAAGGACGAGAGGCGAGCATGCTGACCCTCACCTACTACGGTGGCCAGCGGGTTTTCCCCAACTATAACATAATGGGAGTGGCCAAGGCCGCCCTGGAAATGAGCGTCCGCTACATGGCCGAAGCGGTCGGCCCCAGCGGGATCAGAGCCAACGCCATCTCCGCCGGGCCGTTGAAAACACTGGCCGCCGCCGGCGTCGGCGGGTTCAACCAGATCGCCGGCATCGTCGAAGGAAAAGCGCCGCTCCGTCGCAACATCACCAAGGAAGAGGTCGCCAACGCAGCTGTTTATCTCAGCAGCCGGTTGGCCAGTGGCGTGACCGGCGAGGTGCATTTCGTGGACAACGGGTATAATATCATCGGGCTGTAACTTCAGGAGCGAGGAGAAAACCCATAAAACAGCTCCACGGCAACCTTACCGGCCTCAAACCCAGCCAGATCAACTCCCTCGAACGGCTTTTCCGACGCCGTATCCCGCCGAGCGAGGTCGTCACCCTGGATCTGGCGCGGGCACTCCTGGCCATCTCCCATGAAACCGGCCGCCAAATCGGTATCCTGGTGAACCGGGTGGGGGAAGTGGAATATGTCATCGTCGGCGATGAGCGCAGCATCTTCATCCCCGAACTCCCCGATTATCCTCTTGGCAGGAAACTGCTGCGCGGCCTGCGACTCCTCCATACCCACCTGAAGGGTGAGGCGCTGAACGACGACGACCTGACCGACCTGGCACTGCTCCGCTTCGATCTGCTGGCGGCCATCAGCACACCGGCCCCAGACCTGCCGCCGGTAATCCAGCTTGCCCACCTGATCGTCCCCGGAAGCGGCCAGCATCCGTACCGGGTGGAACAGATCACCCCCCTTGCCCGCCTCAGCCTGAATCTCCAGGAGTTCCTGGAAAATCTGGAAAAGGAGCTGGCCACCGGAGCCTCCGCCAGCAGGGAGATTGCCGGCAGCGAGGAGCGGGGGATACTGATCTCCGTCACCCGGCAGACCCACGAAGAGGCAATCGATTCCATCGAGGAGTTGAAGGAACTGGCCCGCACCGCCAATGTGGCGGTCCTGGACACGGTCATCCAGCACCCGCGGCAGTTCTCCCCCCGCTACCTCATGGGCGAGGGAAAGATGCGGGACGTGGTGATCCGGGCACTGCAGCTCGGGGCAACCATGCTTATCTTCGATCAGGAGCTCACCCCGGCCCAGGTTCGCTCCATTTCGGAGATGACCGAGCTGAAGGTCATCGACCGGAGCCAGCTGATCCTGGACATCTTCGCCCGCCGGGCCACCACCCAGGACGGCAAGGTTCAGGTGGAGCTGGCCCAACTCAAGTACCTCCTGCCACGGTTGGTGGGACGCGGTGTGCAGATGTCCCGCCTGATGGGAGGGATCGGTGGGCGCGGCCCCGGCGAGACCAAGCTGGAAATGGACCGTCGCCGCATCCGCGACCGGATCGCCCGCCTGGAGAAGGACCTGCGGGAGCTTTCCCGCGGCCGCTATCAGCGCCGCCAGCGGCGGATCAGGGCCGGCATCCCCATCGTCTCCATCGTTGGCTACACCAATGCCGGCAAATCCACGCTCCTCAACGCCCTGACCGCAAGCGACGTCTTCACCGAAAACCTGCTTTTCGCCACCCTGGACACGTCAACCCGCCGGCTCCGGTTCCCGCGAGAACGGGAAGTGATCATCACCGACACGGTCGGGTTCATCCGCTCCCTCCCCAAGTCCCTGCTGGGCGCCTTCAAGGCCACCCTGGAGGAGCTGCGGGACGCAGACCTCCTGCTGCACCTGGTGGACTGCGCCAACCCCCGCTTTGCCGAACAGATCGGGCAGGTGGAGGCCATCCTCGCCGAACTGGAGCTGGCCGACAAACCACGCCTCCTGGTCTTCAACAAGGCCGATCTGCTCCCGGAACTGAAAAAACAGTTCCCCCTGGCTGTCGTGAAGATCCGCCAGGTGGCCCGCCAGACCGGGGCTATCCTGGTGGCCGCCAACGAACGGGATAGCCTGGGACCGCTGCTCAATGAAATGGAGCGGCGGTTCTGGCCACGGAAATAGCCGGTTGCTGAAACACAGCCATCTCGCCGCCGTCCTCCCAGGCTCTCTTGTGCGGCGTAGCGTTGTTTATGCCCGGTATTTGGGTACTACGCCTCCGCGATGCCTGCTGCGGGTGCAACGATCTGACTATTTTTGAGCAACCTTACTTTTCAACATACTGGCAAAGGATCATCCTCATGCAAAGAATACTGATAATCGAGGACGAACAGGACCTGGCCTCACTGGTTGCCTTCAACCTCCAGGGCGAGGGATACGCCGTCACGGTCTGCCATGATGGCAGGGAGGGGCTGGAAAGCGCCCTTGAAGCTTCGCCTGACCTGATCATCCTCGACCTGATGCTTCCGACCATCCTGGGGACCGAAGTCTGTAAGAGGCTCAAGAACAAGACAAGCACGGCCGACGTGCCGGTCATCATGCTCACCGCCAAGGGAGAGGAGATCGACCGGGTGGTCGGTTTCGAGGTCGGGGCCGATGACTACGTGGTCAAACCGTTTTCCGTGCGGGAGCTGCTCCTGCGAGTCAGGGCGCTCCTGCGGCGGACCGGAGCGCCGGTATCCGGAGAAACGCTGGTCAGGATCGGCGACCTGGCCATCGACACCGACCGGCACCAGGTGACCGTGGCAAACGAGCCGGTAGTTCTGACCACCACGGAATTCAAACTTCTGCATATCCTGGCCGAGCGGCGCGGCCGGTTGCAGAGCCGGGATACGCTGTTGAAGGATGTCTGGGGATACGCCTACGTGGGGGACACCCGCACCGTCGACACCCATGTCACCAGGCTCCGCACCAAACTGGGACCGGTGGGCGACATGATCAAGACCGTCAGGGGATTCGGCTACAAAATGGAGGAGGCTTGAACGGTCCCATGCCGGAGTACGGACAACCATGAGACTCACCATCCGCAGCAAACTGATGGGATCGTACCTGCTCATCATCCTGGTGATGGGAGGGGCACTGTTTGTCTACCTGAATCAGACCCTTGAACGGTATATGGTTGGCAGCATCAGGGAAAACCTTCAGAGCGAGGCACGCCTGGCCGCTCTCATGGCCACCAGGGAGGTTCACTCCCTCAGGGAGGACGCCCCGCGGGTCACCAGCGATCTCGGCCGCACTATCCGGGCCCGGGCCACCATCATGACCGATGATGGCGTGGTTGTCGGCGATTCCGAACTGAAGCGGGAGGAACTCGTCGGACTGGAAAACCACCGCACCCGTCCCGAGGTGCTGGCAGCGCTGCAAAGCGGCGCCGGTGAGGCGATCCGCTACTCGGCCACCCTGCGCACCGACATGCTCTACGTGGCGCTCCCCTTTACCTGCAGCACCGGCGACAAGGGGATCATCCGGCTGGCCCTGCCACTTTCCGCTGTGGCAAAGACCACTGCCAGCCTGCATGCCAGCCTGGGGATCGCCCTGCTCATTGCAACGCTCCTCTCACTGATCCTCAGCTATCTCCTCTCCAACGTGACCTCCCGCACCCTCCGGGCCATGGCGGCCAGCGCCGTCCGCTTCGGGACCGGCGATTTCCGCCCCCCCCTGCCGGTGAAGAGCGATGACGAACTGGGAGAACTGGCGCGGGTAATGAACGAGATGGCAGGACGCCTGGAAACCCAGATGCAGCGGCTCTCGGCCGAAAAGAACCAGCTGGACGCCATCCTGCGCGGCATGGGGGAAGGGCTCCTGGTTATCGATGCCGAAGGAACGGTCACGCTGGTCAATCCGGCCTTCCGCACCCTGTTCTCCCTGCCGGCAGACGTTGCAGGGGCGCCGCTCATGCAGATCACCCGCCATCCGGCCCTGCACGAAACATTTCGGACCGTGGTGACCGATCGTGCGGAACAGTGGCACGAAATCACCCTTGCCGGCGAAGAGGAAAAAACCATTCTGACGCACTGGGTGCCGCTTCTGGGGCAGGGCGCTTTACACGGCGTTGTAGCGGTCTTCCACGACATCAGTGCCCTGAAAAGGTTGGAGCGCATACGCAAAGACTTCGTGGCCAACGTCTCCCACGAACTCCGGACCCCGGTCACCGTCATCAAGGGGTATACCGAAACCCTCCAGAAGAACGGTATCGGGACCGCTCCGGAAACCGTGGAACGCTTTCTGGCCGTCATCCATACCCATGCCGACCGGCTGGCAAACCTGATCGGCGACCTCCTCACCCTCTCGGAGTTGGAATCGGCGGGCTATACCCTGACACTCCACCCGGTGGCACTGCCGGAGGTGGTTGCAACTGCCCGGATGCTCTTGGAGCAGAAGGCAGCTGAGAAGGAGATCACGATCAACCCGGGCAGGCTGTCGGGGCTTAAGGTACTTGCCGATGTCGGCCGTCTGGAGCAGGTCCTGGTCAATCTCCTGGATAATGCCGTGAAATATACCCCGTCAGGCGGAACAATTGACCTCCTTGCCAGGGAAACAGGCGATGAAGTCGAGATAGCCGTACGGGACAGTGGCCAGGGAATCCCTCCACAGGATCTCCCCCGCCTTTTCGAACCCTTCTATCGGGTGGACTCCGCCCGCAGCCGTCAGGAGGGCGGGACCGGTCTCGGCCTCGCCATTGTCAAGCATATCGTGCAACTCCATGGCGGCACCGTCCGTGTTGAAAGTATTCCCGGTAAAGAAACGACTTTCTTCTTCACACTCAGGAAGGCCTGAAACAACCGCGACAAGCCTCCGGGGAACATCAACCCATCGAAAACCTGACCAGACTCAATCGGCAAACCTTACTACAACTATCGCAGATGACGCAGGTTCTTTGCGCCTGACGTTTGGCCCGGTGCCGTTTACAGCTTCAAGGGCGCTGCGCACATTCCGATAGGATGTACTACACCATACGGGCATAACCTCCATGGACCCACAAAAAGTCATCAGGAAACCGTTGTCCCTTACCTGGCAGTTCTTCCGCCGTTACTGGCTACGGCTCTTTATCTCCTTCATACTTCTCCCGCTGGTACTCATCGCCGCCCTGGTCCGTTTTTCCATCGAAGGTGTTTTCGACGGCATCTATCTGCTCAAGGGAACCGGTCGGGCGGTATTGGAGGTAAAGGATGAGATATTCCTCGGGGAATACGAACGGCTGATTGCCAGGATCGAGTACGAGCCCTTCCTGAACCTGCTCCGCACTGGATCTCCGGAGCAGGACAACGAGGACCGTGCCCACCTGACGTACCGGTGGAATGACCGCCAGGGCAGAGGCTTCATTCAGAGCCAGGGCACTGACGGTAGCCAGTTCATCATCTGTTTCGGCCGCTTCGTCGACTCCAACGGCAAGTCACCCCAGGGGCTTTTTCTCGGTGGCGGCCTCCCCTACTCCCGCTACGCCCACGAAACCGTCCAGATGAACGAGACCGGCATGGCGTACTTCGACAGCCGGGAATGGTTCCATCTCTGGTGCAATGCCAATGAGGGAATTGCCGGTGCCGACTCGCCGGATAAACTGGTCTACCCCTCCGACTGGGAGTTCCTGGGGAGCCGGGTCCCGTTCGCCACCAGCCAAGAACTGATCATCCACAGCCGACATAAGGCAGTTGTGGACAAGGTACCGTTCAGGATCGACCGTTACGCCCTCTACCGGGCAGGAGAACCCTACCTTGTGCTGGCCATCAGGATCACCAACGTGGGACAACAGCCGGCGGGCTATTTTTATGTCTACGGCGATGAACCATGGGTAGGGGATTACGGCACATCAATCGGTAATGTCGGGTGGACAAAAAATCGGCTTTTTTTCTACGAATCATTGATAGATCCGCAAAACAACTCCTTTGTCGGGATGTATGATTACGGCAACCGGGCTATCAACGAAAAAAAGGAGCGTTTCTCGCGCATGGCCAATTTCATCGAGTGGATCGGCATGATACGGCCCCAACTGGTCTACGTTTCAAACAAGGAAGGAAAGATATCCGACGAATCCCGGCATATCCCCCTGGACAGCCAGGACAACCGGGTACTGTTCCTCCAGTGGGGCCCGCGACTGCTCACCCCCGGGCAGTCGGATCTGCTGATCATGGCCATCGGCATGGCCGGACATGATCCGAAATCGGACATTCCGGCCAAGCCGGAGATCAACATCGACTGGGACGATCTGAATTTCGTGCTGAGCAGCGATAACTAATCCGCACCTGGTCCGGCACACAGACAAGAGAAGGGCCGGAATATGAATTCCGGCCCTTCTCGCTTAACATTGCTAACCGGCTCTCAGTACCGGTAATGCTCCGCCTTGTACGGCCCCTCCACCTTTACTCCGATGTAGTCCGCCTGCTCCTTGGTCAGGGTGGTCAGCTGGGCATTGAGCTTCTTCAGCTGCAGCCGTGCCACCTTCTCGTCCAGATGCTTGGGCAGGGTGTAGACACCGACCGGGTATCTGCCGGGGTTGGTGAAGATTTCGATCTGGGCGATGGTCTGGTTGGCAAAGGAGGAGGACATGACGTAGCTCGGGTGGCCGGTGGCGCACCCCAGGTTCACCAGCCGCCCCTTGGCCAGGAGGATGATCCGGTTGCCGCTCGGCATGATCACGTGGTCCACCTGGGGCTTGATCTCCTCCCACTGGTACTTCTCAAGGGCGGCAACCTCGATCTCGTTGTCGAAGTGGCCGATGTTGCAGACAATTGCCTGGTCCTTCATCTTCAGCATATGCTCGTTGGTGATGACGTGGTAGTTGCCGGTGCAGGTAACGAAGATGTCGGCCTTGTCGGCGGCATACTCCATGGTCACCACGCGATACCCTTCCATGGCGGCCTGCAGGGCGCAGATCGGATCGACCTCGGTCACCCAGACCTGGGCGGAAAGCGCCCGCAGCGCCTGGGCCGACCCCTTGCCCACATCGCCGTAACCGCAGACCAGGGCAACCTTGCCGGCCACCATCACGTCGGTGGCCCGCTTGATGCCGTCCACCAGCGATTCGCGGCAGCCGTACAGGTTGTCGAACTTGGACTTGGTCACCGAGTCGTTGACGTTGATGGCCGGGAAACGGAGCTCGCCCCGCTCATGCATCTGGTAGAGGCGGTGAACGCCGGTGGTGGTCTCCTCGGTCACCCCTTTGATCTGGGCGATCCGGGTGGAGTACCAGGTGGGCTCCTTCTCCAGCTTGGCCTTGATGGCGGCAAAGAGAATGGTCTCCTCCTCGGAGGCTGGGTTGTTCAGCACCGAACGGTCCTTTTCCGCCCTGGTGCCGAGGTGGAGCAGGAGCGTCGCGTCGCCGCCGTCGTCCAGGATCATGTTGGAGAAACCGCCGTCGGTCCACTCGAAGATCCGGTGGGTGTAGTCCCAGTAATCCTCCAGGCTCTCCCCCTTTACGGCGAAGACCGGCACCCCGGAAGCGGCAATGGCAGCGGCGGCATGGTCCTGGGTGGAGAAGATGTTGCACGAGGCCCAGCGGACTTCCGCGCCCAGGGCGGTCAGGGTCTCGATCAGCACGGCGGTCTGGATGGTCATGTGCAGCGAGCCGGTGATGCGTGCCCCCTTGAGCGGCCGGGATGCGGCAAACTCCTCACGAATGGCCATCAGCCCCGGCATCTCGGTCTCGGCGATCCGGATCTCCTTGCGGCCCCAGTCGGCCAGTTTGAGGTCTGC